>JAFRSF010000030.1 GCA_017427715.1 Alphaproteobacteria bacterium
CACACACACACACACACACAATTAAGGCGTTGCCTAGCATTTTTATTATTCATTATTATTCCATATAATTCTTTTGCGATTGATGCATGCGCACCAAATGATACAGTGGCGATTGTGTTGGATGCTTCAAGAAAAGGGGGTTCCTATGATAATTCGTGGAGTTCTTCCAAAGTCACGGTTTATATGCCTTTTGGAACAATATATGGCGTAGCAGCATGTCTTGATAGTGATTATGGTGTTCAAGGCGATAATAGTGTGTATACGGATAATAATGGTGTATTGATGTATAATGGTAATGTGGTTGTTGGTGGGGAAAATAACGGTTATTACTGTTGGTGTAGAATAACATATCCGATTATGTCTAATTGGATATTTATTGCTGGACCAACATGGTATCTTGAATCATCGCATAGCCCTTGTGCGTGGCGTTGTAGTGCTGATTGTGGGTACCATCTTGGGAATAACTATAGGAATAGACTCGCGTATTTACTTAATCTTGTGCAAAACTAAAATTATTACCAAATATTATTTTAATTTTTTTGTATTTTTCGCTTGCTTGCGATTCGGAAATTGTTCTATGATGAAGTAAGGAAGGAAAGGAATATGCAGCGTTTTTCTGTATCTTTGTTGGGATGTTTAATATGTTTGAATGCTAATGCAGGCGTGGCTTTGCCGGTTGTTGATGTGTCGAACGGAAATGTGTCGGCGCGGGTCGCATTTGGTGAAGAAATTGTACCGCAAAAAACTGTTGCGGTTGCACCGATGCCAAAACAAACGACAAAAAAAGTTGTCGCACGTCGTGCAACAAAAAGTACAAGTAATAAATCTCAGGTTATGGCAAATAATGATATCTTGAAACCACAACGTCCCAGTTCAGATTTGTGGGCGCGAAGTGAAGCGCCTTTGCGTATGCCACGAATGGATGAAATTGCAGTTGTTCGAACAGATGATTTATTACCAGAAGAAAGTTTAGACGTTAAACCTGTAAGGGTTGCAGCGCGTCCTGTACAAAAAAATATACATGAACAAAGTGCTGAACATGTTTCACAGCAAGAAATGTTGGCGGAATTGAATTCATTGCGTTCTGAAATTAAACGTTTGGGTGATTTACAACAACAGACATCTGAAAATATTGCACGCGAACGTGCTGTTATCGCAAGACCAGACGTTTTGGATAAGTTTGATGTGCAGTCAGAACCAAGATTGGTTGAAAATAATAACGGAATAAATGTTCGCCGCGAAATTGTTCCAATGGAATCTAATCGAGATGTTGTTATACGTTCAGTCGCTAAAAATACCGCAGAACCAACGGTTGCACGGGTCAGTGATATGGCAAAAATGTCACCAAATGAATTAAAGAAAGCGTTCAAGAAAACGTATTTATCTGAAAATAAACATCTGTCCACTTATCGTGTAGAAGACAAGTTTGACACGGTTAGTGATATGAATATTAGTGCTGAGGGTTTTACTGCACAACGTGATTTGTCTGAATCAAATGGTGGTGTTCGTCCTTTGGAAATTAAAATATCTTTCTTGAATGGTGATGCAGGTTTGTCACGTGAAAATTATAATTTGTTAAGCGAATATGCATCAATTGCTGTAAATAATCCAAAACGTGCGATTCAGGTTGCTATACCAGAATCTGTGACACACAACAAAGATGATAGGAAAATGGCTGCAAAACGTTTGGCAATTGTAGAACAGGTTTTGCGTGATGCTGGTGTGGCGGATCAACGTATTGTTCCTGTGTTGTCTCAACGTAATGATGATTCTTTTGTGTTGCGTATAATATCTGGCGATATGTTTGAAACTTTGACACAACAAAAACGCAATCAATTTGGTGACAGTGTGTCCAAGAAAACATACAAAAGTATGTCGTGGTAAAATTATTTAATCAATTTTTGAATTTTGTTTTTCCACCAATTTGCCCAATATGTGGTGATGCTGTTGAATCACATGGTTCGTTGTGTGCGAAATGTTGGACGGGTTTTAATTGGATATCTAATCCAAAATGTTTTAAATGCGGTTATCCGTTTCCGGCGGATTTAGATTTGGGTCAACATCCAATGTGTCCGCATTGTGCGGCTGGTGAAAATGATCTAGATTTTATCAGATCTGCATGTGTTTATGATGATGTGTCAAAGAATATAATGTTACCATTCAAGCATGCGTCTGCGTTGAAATATCAAACGATAATGTCACGTGCGATGATAAATGTTCTGCGTGATTTGAATCTGGATGTAGATATAGTAATGCCTGTGCCGTTAGCTTGGCGCCGTTTATTTAAACGTGGTTATAATCAAGCAACACTTCTTGCACGTCCAATTGCGAAACATTTTAATGCTGTTTTGGATGTAGACAGTGTTTCAAGAAAATATAAACCAGATATGGGACATAAAAACGCAAAACAAAGACGTGAAAATGTTCGCGGGGTGTTCAAGATTTTAAATCCTGACAAAATTCGTGGCAAAAAGATTTTGTTGGTTGATGATGTTATGACATCTGGTGCAACATTTTATGAATTAAATCGTATTTTACGCAAAGCCGGAGTTTCTGCCGTATACGCAGTTTCGTTTTGTCGTGTTGTGCATACAATCTAGACCGCTGTTTTGCAAAGTGATTGTTGTAAAAAACTTGCCATTTCTAATTCATGATTGGTCATAGTTTGGGCGGTTTCTTGTAAATCAATTTTTTCTTTACACACGTTTATAATGTCTATCATATCTTTTTGATCGTTGGTTAATGGTTTGCTGTTTGTTTCGTCCCAACGTACCGCTAGTATAATTTTTTTGTTTATGGATATACTGTAATAATTTGTCGCCCAACCGTCGTTAACTGATAATATTTCTTTATGTTGGTTGTCAAAAACAGTGTATTTATCGCCACTGTTCAATCTTTCGTGATATAGAATGCTGTTGTGAATAATTTCTTTGATAAGCATTTTCAAAACTTTGTTCATATTTAATCCTTCGTTTTTATATAAATAATATGCTTTCAGAATCAAGTTTTCACTAGGAATCTTTTATTTTTCAATTACTTGATTTTACGATTTTTATCGTGTAAAATCCGTCTGTTTATAAACTATCGAGGCGAATAATGAATATAGATTTAGGTAAAAACATAAATACACGCGATTTAGAAACCAAAATTCAAGCATTTTGGGACGGTAATGATTTCTGGGAAAATGATGTCAATTCTGATAAAAAATCGTTCTGTGTTATGATGCCACCACCAAATGTTACAGGCAGTTTGCATATGGGGCATGGTATGCCTTGTATTTTGGAAGATATAGTTTGCCGTTATAAACGTATGGCTGGTTTTGATGTTTTATGGCAGCCAGGAACAGATCACGCAGCGATTATAACCCAATTGTTGGTTGAACGTGATTTGTCAAAGCGTGGTATAAATCCACATTCTTTGTCTTTGGATGAAAAATTAGATTACGCATGGAAATGGAAAGCAGACAAAGGTGGTGAAATTATTCAACAAATGCATATTTTGGGGGTAACACCTGCGTGGAAGCGTGAAAGGTTTACGATGGACGAAGGATTGTCAAATGCAGTTGTTAAATTATTTGTTCGTATGTATAACGAAGGTTTGATTTATCGTGATAAACGTCTGGTTAATTGGTGTCCAAAACAACAAACATCAGTGTCTGATTTGGAAATTGAAACACGTGAAGAACATGGTAAATTTTATTATTTCAATTATCCACTTGTTGGGGGCGACTTTATTGAAATTGCAACAACGCGTCCTGAAACTTTGTTCGGTGATAAAGCAATTGCAATTCATCCAGAAAATGAAAAATTGAAACATTTAATTGGGAAAAAAGCAATTATTCCATTAACAGATATTGAAATACCAATTGTGGCTGATGAACATGCCGATCCTGAAAAGGGTACTGGTGCGGTAAAAATTACACCTGCACACGATTTTGATGACTATGAAGTTGGTTTGCGTCATAACTTGGAACCGCTTTGTATTTTGACACCAGATGCAAAATTAAATAATGAATCTGTGATACCAGAAAAATATCGTGGCATGGACAGATATGTTGCACGTAAAGTCATTGTAGAAGATATAGAAGCAGCTGGTTTAATGACAAAAATTGAAGACAAAGTTATCCCAACACCGTATTCAGAACGCGGTGGTGTGCCTGTGGAACCAATGTTAACAACGCAATGGTTTGTTGATGCAAAAACATTAGCACAACCTGCAATCAAAGCAGTTGAAGAAGGTAAAGTAAAATTTCTACCGGAACACAGATATAATTTGTTTATGGCATGGATGAAAAATATTCGTCCATGGACGATTTCTCGTCAATTATGGTGGGGACATCGTATACCTGCTTGGTATGACGAAGAAGGCAATGTTTATGTTGCAGAAACAGAAGATGAAGCAATCAAGCAATCTGGTGGTAAAAAATTAACCCGGGACCCAGATACACTTGATACTTGGTTTTCATCTGGTTTGTGGCCATTTTCAACACTTGGATGGCCAGAAAATACACCAGAATTGAAAAAATATTATCCAACAGATTACCTTGGAACTGGAGTTGATATTATATTCTTTTGGGTTGCGCGTATGATAATGTTGGGTATCTATGTTATGGGTGACGTTCCATTTAAAACTGTTTATTTACATGGATTAGTTACGGATTCCAAGGGACAAAAGATGTCCAAAAGTAAGGGAAATGGCGTAAACCCATTAGAAGTGATAGATAAATATGGGTCTGATGCTTTCCGTTATTTTATTGCATCTGCACCAATTGGAACAAATATCAGATACAGTGATGATGAAATTAAACGTGGTTCAAAATTGTTAACTAAATTGTGGAACGCATCAAAGTATGTGTTAATGAATTTAACTGATTTTGAACCAAATACAGCAAAAGAAATATCTGTAAATGAAAGATTTATCGAAGATAGATGGGTATTATCTGAATTAAATAAAACTGTGGCAGAAGTTCGCAAAAATCTTGATAAATATGACACATACAATGCGCGTTGTGCGATTGATACATTTTTCTGGGAAATATTCTGTGATAAATATTTGGAATTTATCAAAGACAGATTCTGGTCACCTGAAAAATATAGTGCCGAATCAAAATTATCAGCACAATGGACGCTGTACACTGTGTTGCGTGCGATAATCGGTTTGTATGCACCGTTTGTTCCGTTTATTACTGAAGAATTGTGGCAAAAGATTTACAAGCAATTCGAAGGTGGCGAAACATTGCACTTAACACAATATCCAGATGTTCATGACGAATATAACACAGATGTTGAACAAATGAATATTGCGCTGGATATTTTGAAAAATGTTCGTGGTATGCGGACTGAGCGCAAAATTGGTAACGGTGCAAAACTTGAAACTTTGACAATACCAAATGATACACCGGATGTTTTACATGGTTTGATTAAATCTGCGGCACGTGCAAATGAAATTGTGCTGGGTGATGGTTTAGATTTTGTTGTTGCACAAAATGCGCAATAAAAAAACAATCAAGCAAAGGAGGGCGCGATATGGTTACTAAATTAACGGAAGAACACATATTAAAAACATATCAATGTGACAGGTATGGTTTTATGCGTCCAATTACTTTGATGAATGAACTTCAAGGTTTAGCGGGCAAGCATGCAGATATGTTAGGTGCTGGTCGTCAGTATTGTGATGAACATAATGTTGCATGGGTTGTCACTCATTATTTTATAGATATTATTGATATGCCTCGTGCAAATGAAAAATTGGTTTATACAACATGGCCGTCTGTGACTGGTGCGTTACGTTCAGAACGTGATTTTGAAATTCGTGGTGCGGATGGTTCATTAAAAGTTCGTGCAATCAGTCAATGGGTTTTGATAGATTTAAATACACGGCGTCCAGTCAGAATCAGCGAAGTTTTACCAAATTGGCATGGATTGGATGAACGTGTTTGGGAACGAGAATTTGGTAAATGTCCAGATTTTGTACCAACCAGAACATGTGCAATGGCATGTCGCTTTGATGACATAGATGTTAATCAGCATATAAATAATGCTGTTTATGCAATATGGGCAACTGAATCAGTTGGATTTGATTATCGAAACAGACATAAATTACGTGGTATGGAAATATATTTTGAACATGAAATAAACCCAACGACCCCTATGGTCAGAATAGAAGTATTGATGGGTGAATTTGAAACTCGTCACAAAATTATGACTGATGAAATTGAGCATGCAAAAGTGATTTGTTATTGGGAATAATTCAAACCGGCAACCGCCGGTTTTTTTTTTAAAACACCATAATAATTCTCCCCTCGGGGGGAGTACCGGCGAAGCCGGGGAGAGAGGTTAATTCAACACTAAAAAAATCGCCGTTCGGCGATTTTTTAATTCTTTGCAGATACGGCCAAACGTTTACGACCGCATGCGCGACGACGGTTTAAAACCTCACGTCCGCCCTTTGTAGCCATCTTTTCACGAAAACCATGTGTTTTTACACGACGAGTTTTAGATGGTTGATATGTTCTTTTTGTTGCCATAATTAAATCCTTTTGCCCCTATATTTAATCATACGTTTTATGAAAACGCAACTATTTTATTTACTTTTTACCAAACCCAGTTTTTTCAGGCCTTCCAGGAACAAATAATATGCAAATATTGCCCCCATCAAACTCCAAAACGGTAAAAAGATGCCAGATGTTTTCATTTTTGTTCTTTTTTTTATCACCTGGTTATTATAGTGTATATTGTATTTTTGTCAAGTTTAATCATGCTGCTATTCAGAATGTCTTTTTATCGTATTTTTGTTGCTTTATTCCTTGACCAAAACACTAATTTTTTGCTATGTTTCTATTATTGAAAAATAGGGGAAAATAAGTATGTCCGAAATAAACGAAATAAATGAAATCAAAGTACCTCAATCACCGATTGAACATGAAATGCGAACCAGTTTCTTGGATTATGCGATGTCTGTTATTGTGGATCGTGCATTGCCAGATGTCAGGGATGGTTGTAAACCTGTACACAGACGTATTTTATACGTTATGAACGAAGTGGCACCTGCAACAAAATCAACTGTGAAATCTGCGCGTATCGTGGGTGATGTTATGGGGCGTTATCATCCACATGGGGATTCTTCAATTTATGAAGCAATGGCGCGTATGGCACAAGATTTTTCTATGGGGGAAATGTTGGTTCAGGGGCAAGGTAATTTTGGTTCGCGTGATGGTGATAAACCTGCGGCCATGCGTTACACAGAAGCACGTCTTTCCAAACTTGGTGCATCATTGATGGAAGATTTAGACAAAGATACCGTTGATTGGCAACCGAACTTTGATGGAACATTACAAGAACCAATTGTTTTACCAACCAAGTTTCCAAATTTTCTGGTAAACGGGGGCAGTGGTATTGCTGTGGGTATGGCTACAAATGTTCCGACCTATAATTTAGGTGAAGTGTGTAATGGTATATTGGCAATACTTAACAACAAAGATATTTCAGATGACGAATTATTTGGTATTATACCTGGACCTGATTTTCCAACCGGTGGTGTAATTATGGGACATGCGGGTGCATACAAAGCACACACAACAGGTCGTGGCTCAATCATAGTTCGTTCAAAAACACATTTTGAAACAATGCACGATCATCCTGTGATAATTGTTGATGAATTACCATATCAGGTTAACAAGTCGCAGTTGATTATAAAAATTGCTGAAATGGTCAAAGACAAACGCATAGAAGGTATATCTGATATACGTGATGAATCTTCCAAAGAGGGTTTGCGTGTGGTTATTGAATTAAAACGTGATGCGATACCTGATGTTGTTTTAAATCATTTGTTCCAAGATACAGAAATGCAATCTAATTTTCCTGTGAATATGATGGCATTAAATCGTGGTCGTCCTATGTTGTTTACTGTACGTACAGTGTTGGATGCATTTATAGAATTTCGCGAAGAAGTTATTCGCCGTAGAACGATATTTGATTTAAACAAAGCACGCAATCGCGCACATACTTTGTTGGGCCTGTCTGTGGCATGCGGTAATTTGGACGAAGTGATTAAGTTAATCAAAGAATCTGCAAATCCAGATGAAGCACGCACTGCGCTGATTTCACGTGGTTGGCCTGCATCTGATATTGAATCTTATATTGCTTTGATTGATGACCCAAATACTGAATACAAAGACGGTATGTTTTATATGTCAGAAGATCAAGCAAAAGCGATTTTGGAATTGCAGTTGCACAGGTTGACTGGCTTGGAACGTGATAAAATCCATAATGATTTGACTGAATTGGGTGCAATAATCAAAGATTTGTTGGCAATATTGGGCAGTCACGAACGTATAGTTCAAATTATTCGTGAAGAAACATCTGCTGTACGTGATAATTGGTCACAACCACGTAGAACAGAAATATCTGATGCAGAAATCGATATTGATATTGAAGATTTAATTGCACGTGAAGATATGGTTGTGACTGTATCTAATACGGGATATATTAAACGCGTATCTTTGGATACGTATCGCGCACAAAAACGTGGTGGAAAGGGTCGCAATGCGATGACAACCAAAGAAGACGATTATGTTGTGAATATGTTTGTTGCAAATACACACACGCCATTGTTGTTCTTCTCTTCTACTGGATTGTGCTATAAATTAAAAACTTATAAATTACCGGAAGCATCTGCGGCGGGCAAAGGGCGCCCATTGTTAAATCTGTTGCCTTTGACGGAAGGTGAAACAATAACTGCAATTTTACCAGTCCCAGAAGACGAAGTAAAACGTGTGGCAGAATCTGGTATTGACCATTTCTTGATGTTTGCAACAGCATCTGGAACGGTGCGTCGAAATCGAATGTCTGATTTTGATTCAATTCGCGCAAATGGTAAAATTGCTATGAAATTAGACGAAGGTGATTCTTTGATTTCTGTATTACCATGTAACGAAGAACAAGATGTATTTTTATCAACTTATCGTGGTCGTTGTATAAGATTCCCTGTACCAGAAATTCGTATTTTTGCAGGTCGTAATTCAACAGGTGTTCGTGGAATATCTTTGCAGAAAGATGATTATGTAATCGGTATGGCTATGTTAAATCATGGTGAATCTGATTCTGTGGTTCGTGCTGCATATGTTAAACAAAGCAGGGCTTTGCGCCGCGCACAAACCGGTATTGAAGAGGAAAGTGATGCTGAAGAAGAAAATACAACATTGGTGTTAAATGATGAACAAATGGCGAAAATGGCATTATCAGAACAATTTATTTTGACTGTGTCTGAAAATGGGTTTGGAAAACGTACATCTTCTTATGAATATCGTTTAACACATCGTGGTGGTAATGGTTTCACGAATATCAAATTGGGTGGTAAAAATACAGCGGTTGCTGGTTCGTTCCCGGTTACCGATGACCAGGATATTATGATGGTTACAAACGGTGGAAAAATCATCAGAACACCAGTTGGTGATGTTCGTATTGCGGGTCGTTCAACAGCAGGTGTGACGTTGTTCAGAACGGCAGAAAATGAAAAAGTTGTATCTGCAATCGCGATTGCCAAAGAAGACGAAGAAGAAATATCTGTTGCTGAAAATACTGATATAGAAAACGTCTATATGGCAGAAACTGTCGCGGATGACGAAAACGCATAATAATAAAAAGATAGTGTGCAGACATGGAAAATAACGGTGAATATTTTGTACCGATAAATGAAGTTGTAAAACGTCTTGATGTGCCTGCATACACTTTGCGTTATTGGGAAAAACAATTTGCAGGCGCAATTCGTCCGACAACTGGTTCTGGTGGACGGCGTTATTATCGTCAAGACACAATTGAAAAATTACAAACGATAAAGTCCTTGTTGTATGACAAAGGTATGACGATAACTGGTGTTAAAAAGATTTTGCATAATGGTTCTTTTTGTGATGAAATGGCAGAGGTTAAAAACAAAATAGAACCAATGCAAGCAAAACTGCAAATGTCTGTCCAAAATAAAGATGATTTAGAAGAAGCAATAACATTATTGCACCAAGCAAAATCATTGTTGGAATAAATTATAATAAATATCTAACATCACAAATAGGACTACGATTTTTTTCTGATGTTTTTTCCAGTTTGTCGTTGATAATTTTCAACTTTTCTAATTTTGCTTTTGTTGGTTCAACGTAATCATTTTTGACGGTTCTGTATGCTTTCAAGACAGTGAAGGGGTTAAAATAAAATTTGTATGCAGTTAAAACACAATCGGCACCTTCATGGGTTTTAAGATTTGCAAGTTGTATTCCGTTATCTAGTGTTATTTTGTATGTAGTATATGCGTGTGCTGTACCCGTTACAAAACGTTCGCGTATTATGGTATCTGGTTTTCCGTTATTATTTATATCTATAAAAAAAGTATCAATTTGTGCAATTCCATATTGATTGTCTGATAAATCAAAAGTTTTTGTTTTGTGCGGTGGGGGCAGTCCATCAGAAAACACACCTGTGTATTCGGTTGTTTTTTCACAACCGATACACGCAAACATAACAAATAAAATTTTATTTAACACTTTCAGCATGACATCTACAACCATATTCTTCCTTTGGTCGTGGTGTATCATACCATGTTCTTATTTTCCCGTCCAGTACTTCATGTTCTGGTCGAACTTTATCATCGCCAACAGTTACCCAAACGTATGTCTCGTTTTTAGGAACTAAACGTTTTTTACCTGGTATATTTCCTTCGTGTTTAGCTATCGCTTTGGCCAGTTGTAGTAAATTATCTTTGGAAAGATTATTCATAGGTGTTGAACGTGGAAAACCTGTTTGTCGCTCTATGGATTGTAAATAATTTTCAACTTTGTTTTCGCTTGGTGGGGCATACCGATTTATTGTTCCTTCAACGGTTAATTTTTGATAAGCATTTGTTGATAACAGATTAACCATAGCATTAAAACCTGTTGCAGTATCAGGAAATATAGCGAATCTGCCGTCCGAACCAATTGCACCATTATCACGTGCAAATTTACCATCTTCTAGGTTGCCAGGATTGTTATTGCGCCACGCTCTGCTTCCGCCAATGGCTTCATAAACGTTTCCATCATTACCAACAAAGATTCTTGTCGTACCAATTCCAGGAAATGCGGATATATAAGAAGTTTCCATTTAATTTCTCCTTTGGTTATTAAACAAAAAATCCCGCATACGGCGGGACAAAACAAAAAAACGGCGAAAAGCCGTCTGGATTCATGCACAACATTATATCACAAAATCACCTGAAAATCAATTTGAAATCATGTAACAAAACGGATACAAACATTATCAACGTGCAATGACGTGATGAATGGCAGTCCCAATGGGAAAGTAAATTCCCAACGTGGTACATAAATGTACCTCGTTGGGTCCCTTTCGGCGCGTAAGGTAAAAACTGCGTAACCTTGTTTTTACCAACTTTGCACACGAACCCTATGGGTTCTCTTCTGGAACTGGCAGATAAAAATAAAATTCGGAATAAATCCGAATTTAATTTTTATGGCAGTCCCAATGGGAATCGAACCCATGTTACCAGAATGAGAATCTGATGTCCTGACCGCTAGACGATGGGACCATATGCGTACATATTATACAGAAACATTTCTGTTTTCAATCGTTTTTGAGCAATTTTGTAAAAATTGACAATATCGGCTTGACTTTTTTTTTTTTAGTATATTATTGTGGTGATGGAGAGAAAATATTCTCTTGAATGTGATACAAAGAAGGAGCAAGAAATGACAAACAAAAGCAATAAAATGCGTTCAGCATCAAACAAACTTAAAGAAAGTAATGATTTGCATACGGTATATGGTGATTTAATAGAGATACGCAAATCGTTAGCAGCAGCAGGTTGGAATTATGATTATTATCCAATTTCTGTATGTAACGCCTATATAAATCATATAGGTATTTTAAAGGATATTAAACTTGCATCACCTGTTTCAAAAATTGCAGAAGAAACCGATAAGTTTTTGTTGAAAGAGGTGTCTTTGTTTATGAAAGATATGCAAAAATTGATTGCTGGATATGAAAAATCAAAGATGCTTGGTGATAATGAAAAACAAAGATAAAAAAATCCCGCCAAATCGGCGGGTGTTTTTTTATCTGTGCTTTTCGTTGGGGGATACTTGTATTTTAAAGGTACGTTTAAAATCAAGTATTTTTTTGCATTTTTTTGTTTTTTCATTTTTCTTTTGTAATCCGCAGAAAACCGGTGTTTGTAGCCGTTTTTGTATTTTTTGTATTTTACCTTTTTATTGGACTTCCACAAACGTACCTTTGTGTAATAATTTCCTATCAGAGAATTAACAGTTTAGGAAGGGGAAATTTATGAAAAAAATCATGATATTAGTATCTTGTTTGACATTGTCTGCGTGTGGTGGTGATATAAGTTGGCTTGGTAATTTATGGAACGTACCAGAAAATACGACACCAGCAACACAACCATCAATGGATGAGGTTATTGCTATAAATCAAAATGTGACAATGTTGTCCACCCAATTGGATGACGGGACCGATATTTCTGATGTTACGTTTATTAATAATGCTTATGAAGGATACAGTTTTTCGTTGGATTCTGATAAACGTATAGAAGGTTTTGTTAGAAATTATGATGGTAAACATTATACAAGAGATTCAAATTCAAATGTTTTTATAGATGATGAAAAAGATTATCGTTACGCATTTGAAAGTTTTGATGAAAATCATGTTTTATCGTATTCTGATTTTGGCTTGTTTGATTACGAAGACGATTTTGGCAACGATATGTTGTTTGTTGGTGGATATAATTCAAAACGCATTGACAGTCCAACAGATTTATATGATGGTTCTGACCCACTTTTTGTGGGCAGCGCAGTTGCTAGGATAGAACGCTCACATACAGGTGGTATCATTGCAAAAACCAATGATGCCAGTTTAGCTTTTGGAACGACTAGTTATAAATTATCAATGCCTTTTCATTCACAAGGTGCCGGTGGGGACGATTATTACAATGTAACATATCACAGTGATGGTAATAAACTAGTATTTGATGGTGGTTATACCGGTGATTATAAATGGAAAGAAGATACAGGCAGTGGTGTAAGTATGCCGGTTGGTATGGGGTCTGGGCCTATGGCTTATGGTGATAATGGTGTAACCAAAGAAATTGTGGGATTTGTAGGAGTAAGTGGGACAGACCAATATGATTCAAGTGTGACATTTGAAGCAGTATATGGATTAACCAAAACAAATAATAAATAATAAAAAAATACCCGCCAGTTTGGCGGGTATTTTTTATTTTTCTTTATTTTTTTTGTAAATCTTGATTGTTAGTGCTTTGTTTAAATCTTCTGGATGAGATTCCAAATGACCTTTGATAATTGGTATAGCAATTTTTTTTAATTCTTTAACCTTTTGGTCACACACAGAATGAAACGCAACATGATAAAAATAATTTGATGAATCTTTGGACATATTATAGATTATCTTTTTGTCTGTTTTATCGTGAACATCAATTTTATCAAATTTGCCATAATGCATATTATCAACAATTTTTTTGCGATGCGCCAAAGATATGGTGGGGCCTAAACCTGTGGTTAAACCGCTTAGTAATATCAAAATGTTTATATATATGTCTTTATCTAAACCTAGTGGTGTCATAATATAATCCCATGCTGCTTTTACTTGGGGGTCAACATGCACAGGGTGGTTTTTGATATATTCTTGTGCAGCGATATCTGCGGCATCAAAATCTCTGGTTTCTTTTAAAACTTCTTTGTATTTTTTGCGTGATTCAATGCGAACCTGGTCGTTATTGGCGTTCATAGAAATACCAAAAAGCATAAAATATGTAAACATGCACAAGAAAAACCATGTGATTGGCAAAACATAAGTCAACGCGTTATAATGTGGAATATATTTTTCATATCTGTCTGTGCGTTCTTCTTCTTGTTGCCATTTATATTTTTTTTCAGAATCAGTCGGCCAAACAACAGGGCGCAATTTTGACCATGCTTTGCGTAGTTTTTTAGCAAGATATTTTGTTATGTTCATGTTTGACCTTTTGGTTGGATTATATATTCAGATTAGTATAAAATATATATTTGTCAAGTTTTTTGTTGTGTATGACAACAAAAAAGCGACATTGAAATGTCGCCTTTGCGTGTTTATATATGTTTTTTAATATTGATTTTGATTGATTTCTTCAACTATTTTGCAGACACATTCGCCAAATGGGTGGGTTTTCTGCCAATCTGCCACATATTTTGTGGTATTTGTATTTGCAGATTCACAGATTTTATTACATGCCTGTAATTCCAATTCTGCTTGTTCTTTTTCTTTGTGTGGAATAATATTTTGACCGTTGCATAAACATGCATTTTGATTAAATTCGTATTTCGAAGGCATATATGTGCATTTTTTATCGCGTTGTACAAAAGCACCACCACATGCGTCAAAACATTTCATAGCGTATTTTTGTTTATCTGCGTCATAATAATATTTTTGTGCTTCATTTTTGCGAACTTCTTTTAATGCATCACGAAAACACACCCTGTCAAAACTGCTTAAATCATCCATGGAATCCATATCTTTGGATAAAATTATTTTTGTTTTTTCTGCTGTGTTGGATTGTTCGTCCATCGTTGCACAGCCCGATGCCGTCATCATCGCGAAAGTTGCGCCAGAAGCAATCAAATTTTTAAATGTTTCTTTGAAATTTTTCATATTTTAATCCTTGGGTTTTGTTCTTATATAACAATAGTATAGAAATCGGATTTGTCAAGAATTAAGATACGTGCCAAATGTTTTAGTGTTTTTTTTGCCATAATTTACTAAATAACCAAGCGATTTTGCTGGATTGGGTATTTTGTTTAACGGTTTTTGTATTTATATTGCTTTTGATTTTGGGGTCTGGGCGGTCAGATTGTATCGGGGGGCGTTTTTTCTGTTCTTGTATCAGTTTTGGCGCAGATATTATGTGATTATTTCCATTGTATACAGTTTCATATATTGCACCATTTGTTGTGCGAGATATTACGTGTATTTCTAAAACAACTTCTGTCATATTTGGTGATTTGGTTTCAATATATTTATTTGGGTCTATTTTTTTGTTTAATAATACTTTGTAATTTGCATCCATAACGGTTTCGTATACACCGTTTACAGTGTATTTAATTTCTTTGCTGCCAATCAAAATACCATTTTCATAAACACCGCCACCAACAAAGCGACCAAATTTATCAAATTTTTTATGTGACACAGTTTTATAATTTGAATCCATAATAATTATGTGTCGCGTACCAGCAGAATCAATATCTGTTTCGATATATTGTGCAATTTTTTTGTTTAGATAATTTTTGCCATTTATTAAAACATCATCACGTGAATATTTTTCATCAGACAATATTAATTTGTTTGAATCGTATGTCTTTTTGTGATAGTAACCACCTGAAAATATAATCTTTTTTTGATATCCAACCAACCCAATTTCATTATATAATGCAGATACAATAACTTTGTTTATTTGTTCTGCTGGATAATTATCAGATTCATTTTGTGTCACTGCACACACCTTTGCTTCAAAACATTTATAGTATTTTTTCCTATTTTTGCAAGTATTTTGTGATACAGACGAAATCCAAATTAAATATTTACCGTGTTTGATTTATGTTATAAATATCAATTGCAGTTTCAAACCAAAAATCGCGAATATTTGTCGTGCATAATTGGGTCACAAAAGAATTATAGATTTTTGGATTTATAATTAAAAAATCACAAAAATATATATTTACCAGATTCCATTCTGGCACAATTGATAGCAATTTATTAATAAAACCATCTTTGTAATCATTTTGATTCATAAAAAAAGCGCCATCAGATGTAAAGAAATAAATATTTCCAGGTTTATCAATCACGCCAGATTGTGATATTAGAAAAAATTGTAAATCTGATATATTTATTTTGTGAAATGTTTGTTCTGTGATTTCCTGAAACCAAACATTTCTTATACAAATAGTATCGTTCTGGTGTTTCATAATATCCTTCGCTTTTTTTTATTAAAACAAAAGACCACCAAAATTGGTGGTCGGGGAGTTCTCAAATCAGCAAATTAGTGATTTCGCGGTCTTTCGGTTACCCGTGTTTTATAACCAGCGGCTCCCCGACCTGGGTCAGGGATGATAACGATGCAAAAGCACCGATAACATCAGAATTACGATGCTTTCGCACCGAATTTGCTGGGCTTGAGATAGCCCCGAATCCAATTCCAACTGGATTCACACCTATTATAAACGTTATTATTCTAAATTGCAAATAATGATAAATATACATGCTAAATGTTTTATAAATATAGAGATACAGATGGTTTTGTGTTTTTCTGAATTGTAATTATCTGGTAATATCTGGTAATTTTTCTTGACTTTTTATACCATGTTTGCTTGTTATATTTGCACAAAAAGTATTATAATCTATTCAAACAATCTAGTTTATAAATTAAAACCAAAGGTAATAATAATTATGAAAATTAGCGAACTTAATTCTGAATATGATAAATTGCAATTACAGTATGGAGCAAAAGAATTGACCGCTATATATAATGGTGGGTGTACTAATAATCCAAATTTTTGTTTTGTTTTTATGAATCCTACTGGTAAAAATGTTGCATCTAATCCAAATTGGAAAGGAAGAAGATCTCCGTGGATTGGGACTAAAAATATATGGAAATTATTTTATAGAATAGGTTTACTTGATGAAAAAATATATATGAATATTATGTCTAAAAAACCACAAGAATGGAACGAAGAGTTTGCAGATTTAGTATATGATGATATAGAAAAACATAAATATTTTATAACTAATCTTGGCAAATGTACTCAAATAGATGCTAGAGCATTGCCGGATTTGGTTTTATCTCAATATCTAGATTTATTATGCAAAGAGATAGAAATAATAAATCCTAAAACAATCATTACTTTTGGAAATCAAGTTAGTTCTATTGTATTAAATCAAAATATTTCAGTATCACAATGTAGAAAACAGAGTTTTTCAAGAATAATTTCTGGCAAGAATTATAATATATATCCGGTTTATTATCCAATAGGAAATGGGATGATGAATATTGGCAAAGCAATAGAAGATTTGAATTTTATTATAAAAACAAACACTATATGAATAAATAGATGAATAGTTGCTTGGTATTATATACAGAAAAAGTAATTTTGATAAAATGAATGTGATAAATTAAACATGGACAGAATATAATTCTGCGTATAGAATGTGTTACGTAATACAAAGGAATTATCAATGGATAATACACGATTAACCTTGGACTATTATGATAAAAATGCAGATGCTTATGTCAAAAGTACACAACATGCTGATATGGGTGTTTCTTTAACCAAGTTTTTGAGTTATATCCCAAAAGGTGGTAAAATCTTAGATCTTGGGTGTGGTTCCGGTAGAGATAGTAAAACTTTTAAAGATGCTGGATTCAAAGTTGTGGCTGTTGATGGTTCAAAAGAATTATGTAAACAAGCGAGTGAGTTTATAGGTCAAAATGTTATATGTTCTACTTTTCAAGAATATATTCCAAGTGAACAATTTGATGGTATTTGGGCAAATGCATCTTTACTACATTTGAATGAAAAAGATATGAAATCTGTCATTACCAAATTATCTTTGTATTTAAAAATTTCTGGTTGTTGGTTTATAGCAATCAAATGCGAAGATTTTGAAGGTTTTAGAGACAATAGATTTTACAAATCTATGACCAAAGAAACATTTATTGCATTTATGAAACAATTCAAGGATTTACAAATTGATAAAATTACAATTACTGTTGATAAACTTGGTCGTGGAAACAGTTGGATAAATGCGTTTGTGTTGAAAAAAGCGAGATAAATTAAAGAAATCTATTTACATCAAATTCAAATTCTGTTTCTGATACATTATCACGTTTTTCGTTTATAAACTCTTTTATTTTTTTACCACCCAATAATTCATATAATTTGCATACTCTACTGCCTGTTAATGTTCCAGTAGTAAATTTATCTGCACCATCTTGTTTTATACGCTTAGAAAACTCTTTAACCAAACTAAGTGCAAATTTTATATCTCCTATGACAGTGTCATCGACATAAAGAGCGACAAGTTGCCATATGTTGTTATCATCTTTTCTACCCCATAAATGTCCAACAATCGTATTGTTTTGGGTTGTTATTACAATATTTATTTGATTTTTATCACAAATTGTTTTTATTATTTTTTCTCTTCTTGAATCGCTAAGGTATTCAGCCAGTTTTTTATTCAGATATTCTGCAGAATGTATACCAGCAAATGAGCGTTTATAACCAGCGGCACTAATAATTTGTATCGCCTTGGCATCTTCTGGAACAGCATTTCTTATTTGTATATCCATTGTTTTTACCTTTTTCCTAATTTCCACCGTCACATTGTATCATATGTTTTGATTTGTTGTTATTTATTTTTAATTCGAAAGTTTTTTCTAATAAAATTTTATTGACAAAAATTAGTATAAATATATAATAGTGCTGAAATTGGAGCGTCGTCTAATGGTAGGACAAGAGATTTTGGTTCTCTTTATCATGGTTCGAATCCGTGCGCTCCAACCAATATTCAAACGCACCCTTGTGGTGCGTTTTAATATTGGGTTTGTCGTGCTCGTTTGATTTGAAATCATCGTCCGCCTTTGGCGAGACAGGTTCGACTATGAGTAAACGAAAACAAGCCTTGCGCAGTTTGAGTACTAACGAATGCGGCGCAGTGTCGGCATAGCCGACCGAGCCAATCCGTGCGCTCCAACCAAGATTTGTGCCGGTTTAAGACCGGTTTTTGTTTTCTTATGATGATTCTTATCCGATTCGATTTTTGATACACAGATTCACCAATAAGGGATATATTTACATATATTATAAATTATTAAATTTTTTAATATTTATCCCTTGACTTTATTTTTAATATACATATAATCGTTAAAGTTTTTAATGATTTAATAATTAAATAATAGCAAAAGGGGCAATTATGACACACACAGAAGTGACAACATTGATGGCGGAAAATATGCGCCTTATGGGACATTTGGCCAACAGATTGCAGCCATTATTTGAAGAAACCAGTAAAAATACCAGACAACAAATGTTCATTTTGGTGCGGTTATATTTGACCGGTAAAATCAAGTTAAAAGATTTTGCCTTCATAGAAGTTATGTCTACGGCTAATTTGTGTAGTGTGTTCAAAAAATTAGAACAAGATAAATTGGTTGTGCGTTCTACAGACCCCAATGATCATCGTGATACGTGGTATGAAGTGACCAAGGCCGGTAAAAATTTGGCTGAAAAAATCATTGACAAATATATGTCTGCTTTGGAATCTTTATGTCGCGTTTTGCCAGAACAAGATCAAAATACGCTGACAGAAACAATTAAAACAGCAAACGGTATCTTAAAAAAGATGGAGAAATTAAATGCGTAATATATGGTATGGTATTTTAACATTAATTGCGATTATGCCGAATGCATATGCTTTGGATTTATCGTTAAATCAGGCGGTTGAAAAAATAATGTCCCAATCTAATGATGTCAAGAAAGCAGATGCAAATATAAAAAAAGCCAAAGCACAATTGGATGCAGTTAATGCAAATCGCTGGATGTCCATAGATGGTACTGTATCTTATATGAATTTGGTGAATGTAAAACATCCAACCAGTTCCCAAGGTGTTGAAATACCATCTGATATCGGTGCGATTTTGGGTAATGTTTTACCGATTAATGATATTCCAGACAATATTTTTTCAGCAGGTGTTCAAATAACACAACCGATTTATACTTTCGGTAAAATAGGTCATGCGGTTGATGCAATGCATGATGCCATAGACATATCCAAATCGGCCAAAGATTTAACAACCCGTGAAGTAAAATATGCGGCTGCAAATCTGTATTGGACCGCAAAAATGACAGAAGAAATCGTAGCAGTCAGTCAACGTAATTTAAATAATGCGCGTTCTGCTAAGAAAAAATTAACAGATGCGGGTCGTGCAAATCGCAGTAATCTAATTAAAATTGAATCTGATATTGCTACAAAAGAAATTGCTTTGTCTGATGCGATATTTAATCGTGATACCGCATTCAGAATGTTGAAAATTATGGCGGGTATAGATATTGAAGAAGATTTGGTTCTAACAGATAACTTTCCGGATACATTTGCACCGTTAAAACAGATTTCGTTGAAATCAAATCCAGAATGGGACATTTATCAAAAACAGATAAAGATGTATGAATCAAACGCGTCTTCTAAGCGTGCGGGGGGATATCCTACATTGGCGGCAATTGGTTCGTATTCTTTGTATTCTATGGGACCAGATGCAGGTCACATGTTTGACAAAGAAGGTTCGCAATCTGCTTACTGGGGCTTGGCACTTCAGGTACCTTTATTTACAGGTGGTTTGCATTCTGCGAACGCGACCATAGAAGCAATGAATGCAGAATCTGTACGTCAAGATTTAGATAAATCTAAAAAAATCAAAACAGAAGAATACAACACAGCGGTAAAACAATATAAACATTTGTGCGATAATTTGGGCAAATTAAAAGAAGCATATCTTTTGGCGCAGAAAGCATACGATGTTTCAGTAAAACGATTTGCGGCAGGTCAAACATCAGCGATTGAATTGTCTGATGTATCATCCGCGTTGTATCAAATGGATATGGCTTTGTTAAATGCGAAATATAATATATTGATGTCAGAACAAACGGTAAAAAAATTAGGTGAATAAAATGACCACGGAAAAAATAGAACATTTTGTTAAAAAACTGAAAACACGTAAATATAAAAATATTATTTATGTAATATTTATCTGTTTTATAGTTGGGATATTTGCACTTAGATTTTATACTGTTGCTATGGAAAGAAATCGTAAAGTATTTAATATAGCACGCAATAATATTGCAAATGGTACACCTGTACATGTTCTTGAAATGCATGAAACTGATGGCGTTTTGTACGAACCATTAAATATTAAAAATAATCGTGCATATGTATCTGGCGCGCGTGTAAAGATGTTTAATGTCGGACAAAGTTTAGGCGATTGTAAAATAATTTCTGTGTCTAATAACATAGATTTAGATTCTGGTATGTATATTATAAAAACGAAAAAATGTTCCGATGGATTAAAATATGCACAAAACAAACAATATGGTTTTTTTGTTCCTTTGTCAGCAGTATCTGGCAACGCCGTATACGTTGTAAATGCTGGGGTTGCAAATGTTCGTAAAATTGAAATTGTTTCACGTGATTCACAAAATGTTTTGGTCAAATCTGGACTAGAAAATGGTGATATGGTGATTTTATCAGATGTTAGAAATAATGAAAAAATTCAAATTGTAAAATAATCAAGCAAAGGAAAATAAAATGTTAAAGTTCTTTATTCGTAAACCTGTCACAACGATAATGTTTGTTTTGTTTTTTGTGATTTTGGGATTAGTGTCTTTTCCAAAAATGAATATAGAACGTACACCATCTGTAGATTTTCCATATGTGACGGTGACGTTTGTTTATCCAGGTGCTTCTTCTGCTGAAATAGAAAGTCAGGTTGTAAAGAAAGCCGAAAATGCCATGTCTGAAATTGCAGGTGTGAAGAAAATCACAGCCCAAGTTTTTGAAAACAGTGCCTATGTTATATCTGAATTTAATTTGGGTGTAAATGTTGATGACAAAGCGAACGAAGTCAAAGCGAAAATAGATGGTCTTGCAAATGAATTTCCAACTGATTTGAAACAACCTGTTATTGCAAAACTAAATCCTTTACAACAAGCAGTTTTGGATATTGTGATTCAGGGCGCAGACCCAAAAGATTTACAAAAATACATAGAAGACGTTTTATCAAATAAAATTACAGCTGTGCGCGGTGTTGCGTCCGTAAATACGTTTGGTGGTTTAACGCGTGCTGTACGTGTTGCGATGGATCCAGATTTAATGGCTGCACGTGGTATAACTGTAAACGATATAGTAAATGCAATTGCTGTACATAATATAAATATTCCCGGTGGCAAAATTGAAACAGATATAAATGCTGAAAATGTTCGCTTTATTGGTGAATTTAACAGTGTTCAAGAAATTGCAGATTTAGAAATAACAACCGTCGAAGGTGATACTTTTAAATTATCAGAAATCGCAGATGTTCGTGACGCAACACGTGATATAGACAAAGGCGCAAGATATAATGGCCAAGATGTTGTGATAATGTCCGTGGTCAAAGCATCAGATGGTAATGCAATAAAAATATCACAAGCATTACATAAAAAGATGCCAGAATTACAGAATCAATTGCAAACTGTTTTTCCAAATGCCGTCATGCAAATTGTTTCTGATACTTCGGTGACTGTATCTAATGCGACATCGGATACAATAAATGGTATTATATTGGGGATTGTATTTACAGTTCTTGTGTTGTTGGGTTTCACACGTAATTGGCGTTCAACTATTATTGCTGGTGTAGTGATACCCGCTTCGTTGTTATCAGGATTTTTCTTGATGAACGGCAGCGGTTTTACAATTAATACGATGACGTTGTTGGCATATGCAACAGCATTAGGAACATTGGTATCAAACGCGATTATTTTGATTGAATCAGCATTAACAGAATTGCAATCTGGTAAAACCCCAGACCAAGCAGCAGAAGATGGAACTCGTAAAGTTGCAGTTCCTGTATTGGCAGGCGTTGGAACAAATGTTGTTGTATTTTTACCTTTGGCATTTATGGGTGGAATTGTAGGTCAATTTATGTTGCAGTTTGGTATGACAGTGGTTTATTTGACATTGTTATCTTTGTTATTTTCGTTTACTTTGACTCCAATGATGATTGCAAAATTATTAAGATTGCAACATAAAAGCAAGCAAGATATCAAAGAAACAAAAGTACGCAACAATTCTTCACGGTTGCATACGTGGTATGAATATCAATCAAAACATCCGTGGATTGTAATTTTGGTTGCAATTTTCGTTTTGATATTTTCTGCGCGATTAACGGGTTATATTGGTAACGAATTTTCGCCCGCCACAGATGCCAGTGAAATCACAATTACTGCGCGTACACCAATGGGATCGGTTTATGCGAAATCCGAATCCATAGCCAAAGAAATTGAAAAACGTGTTGCGCAATTTCCAGAAATTAAATCTACTACTGTGAAGATAGGCGACAAAGGTTTACAAAATATTAATATAAAATTATCGCTGGTTGATGTGGATAAACGCAAAATGTCGGATAAACAACTTGCACAAAAAATATTACCAGCATTATCTGATATCGCAGATGCCGAAATACAAATTCGAGCGGGTGAAAATATGTCTAGTGCAGGTATCAGTTCTGATATGGTGTTAAATGTATTTGGTGAAGATGATGCAAAGCGTATTTCATATGCAAATCAAATTATTGAACATGTGAATAATATAGAAGCAGTGCAAAGTGCAGTTCTGGCACAGCAAAATCCGGCTAATGAAATCAGATTTATTCCAAACAATGAACAAATGAATTTTTGGGGTGTAAAGAATGCCACTGCTGGTTCAACATTGCGTACGGCATTATTTGGAAATGATACGTATAAATACAAAGAAAACGGGGACGAATATCCAATCATATTGGAATTTGATAAACATTTTAAAAGTCAATCTATGTTTGATAATGTATATGTTAATTCAAAAAAGGGTATGGTTGCATTGTCACAATTGGGGAATATAGAAAATGTTCCTGCTACGTCAAATATTTACCGTCTTGATAAAAATAGAATTACAGAAATAGATATCAATATTGGTAAATCAACAATTGGTCCTGTGCAAGCAGAAATCCAACAATATCTGGATACACTAGATTGGGAACCGGGTTACAGTGCATCTTTTGCGGGTATGTCTGAAATTCAGGCAGAAAGTACAAGTGAAATTGCGCAAGCATTCTTGTTGGCTACAATTTTGACATTTATGTTGTTGGCTGCGATTATGAATTCTTTTGTACATCCGTTTACAATTGCAACTTCTATTATCACCAGTTTTGCAGGTGTGTTTGTCGTATTGTTTTTATCAGGTGCATCATTAAATGTTGGTGCTATGTTGGCATTTATTATGTTGGTTGGTTTGGTTGTGAATAATAATATTTTGGTTTTGGAACCTACTGTGGCACGTGTACAAAATGGTGAAGATGCACATACTGCATTATGGTCAGAATTGATGGATAAAAAGCGTATGATTTGGATGACAACAATTGCGGTTGTTGCTGGAATGGTACCACAATTATGGTCCAATGATGGATTAAAAGTTGCGATGGGTGCAGTAATGATTGGTGGTATGTGTGCATCTTTGGTGTGGACATTTTGTTTGACACCTGCATTATTCTTTGTCATGGAAAAATTGCGTATAAAATTCAAGAAATCAAAATAAGTTTGATATGGGAATGTTTTGATGTTATAATGGCGACACTTGTAAATAATAACACAAACAAGAGAATAAAAAAATGTTGAAAAAAGTAGATGTCGTTGTATTTGATTTTGATGGAACATTATCTGCGGGGGATTCTAATATTGATTTTGGTAAATATTGTTTCAAACATTCAATCAGACCTTGGGTGTGTGTACCATCTATGATATTTGCGCTGATTGTAAAAGTTTTTAATCCGGGTGGGGCATGGTGGCGTCAGAAGATGCACGGGTTTTTAACACCAAAAATGGTGCGTGATTTTGCGCCGGTATTTATTAAACAACATAAACAGAAAAGATTTGGCTGGGCCAAAGAACAAGTTGCCAAAGAACGTACCAAAGGAAACAAAGTCGTTTTAATTTCAGCAAGTCCAGATTATTTGGTTCCCAAATTGGTTTCAGATATAAAATTTGATGCAGTGTTAACATCTAAAATGCACAAAGATAAACCATGGAAATATAATTTTGTGTGCTGGGGTAAAAACAAAGTTGTTGCGCTAGATAATTGGGCAAAAGAAAATAAAATTATTCCGAATGTTGTGCGTTCGTATTCAGACAGTTATTCTGATATGCCGTTGATGAACATTGCCAAAGAACGTGTCTGGATAGACAACAAGACAGGTCTGCGCACAGACAAATAAAAACAACAAAAAATGCCGGCAAATACTGGCATTTTTTTGTTGTTTGGTAAAAGATTTTATGATAAAATATCTACATGCTAAAAGGGATGGGAATTATAAAAATCACAAAAAAATATCTGGTATCTTTAATATTTATGTTTGGCACAGTGTTTAATATATACGCTGATGATGCAGATTTGATTCGCAAGGCAGAAGAAATTTATGAGGCAATGCGTATAACATGTTCAGGTATATCTGATGAAATCAGCAAAGTTTCCAATATTTCAAAGGCGAATACTGCTGTGACAGCGGTTGGAACGGTTGCTGCGACTGGTGCTTTGGCGGCAGGTATTAAAAAATCAGAAGAAGAAAAAGAAATTGAAGTTTTGATAGAAAAAATGTGTGCAGCTGGTGGTTGCACAGCCGAAGGCGTTGAAAAAATGTCTGATGCAGATTTCTTTAACAATGTGTTGATGCCGATGGCAGATATTGCAGAATTACAAAAGAAAATAAACAAATCAAAAACATTGGGTAATTGGCGTACTGGTTTGATGGCTGGTACAATTGGAACAAATTTGGCATCTGCGATAATGTCTGGATTGAATATCAAACAATCAGATTTGGTTCAGCATATCACTGCGTGTAATACAATGGTGGAAAGTTTACAAGATTTGGATATCGAAATGCGTAAAGCTGGTATAGACCCCAGAGAAGCCCAAGTTATGAATAAAATTAACAGCGCTAAAACATGGTGTAATAAATTAAGCACCAAAGATATAGAAAAAATAGAAAACAGAATGAAAGGTGTTTTGGGAACATCGGTTGTTGGTAGTGCGATTGGTGTGGTTGGCGTTGGGACTAGTGCTGCCGCGAACAGTGATACATACATGAAACTTGAAAACAAAGTGAAATTGACAGAAGATCAAAAGAAAACAGAACATGCGTTAAATACGACTGCGAATGTAATGGCTGG
This sequence comes from Alphaproteobacteria bacterium, assembly GCA_017427715.1. Lineage (GTDB taxonomy): Bacteria > Pseudomonadota > Alphaproteobacteria > Rs-D84 > Rs-D84 > Enterousia. Next base: position 26,045 of record JAFRSF010000030.1, read on the forward strand.
TGCGAACATAGCAACTGGTATAGTAGAAACAGGTTTAAATATATCACTGATAACATTGACTAAAAAATTGATGCAACAGGCGCAACATTGTGAAGGAAACTTGAAATGATGAAACGACTTTTGTGTTTTTTGTTGTTTACGCTTACACCAATTATGGCGATTGCTGATGATGTCCCGTTCCAGATATTTTTTGAGATGCGGACAGCAAACGATTTTGCTAAAGGAATAGCTAATAGTGACACTTCTTCGCATTTTAAGGATTTTAATACGGATAGATGTACAGAAAATGGCAGATATAAAAATGAATATACAATTGATAGGCGCTGTTACATAACAGATGAGCAAAAACAAATGTTTCCGTACAATACTGTTGTAGAAATAACAAACGTATGTGGTCATTGTACAGGGGTTATTGTAAAAGATAAATATGATGGGAATTTATATGTATATTCTGCTGGACATTGTGTCTATTGTCATTCTATTGGAAATTCTAATATCACATTACAAGATGGCAAAAAATTTGAATTAAAACACATGCTTTCAAAACTAAATTCTTTTGGGGATTTTGCTGTGTTTGCAATACCAAAATCAGAACAATCTGGGGTACCTTATACAGAAATTGGTAGTTTAACATATACAGATGTTGATAATGTTGGATATGGTAGTTTGCCGATTCTTAACGATAAACAGATTCATGAAGCAAAAAAACAATGGGCAGAATTTGTAAGAAAGTATGGACAAGAAGGGATTGGCAAGTACGGTGTGGCTGGTTTGGAATCTAAGGGCGGTTTTACAGCGGCTTTTGCAATGTCATCTATTTGGAAAAGTGAACAGAACGCATTAAAAGCTTCGTTTAATTGTGACGTTGTAGAAGAATATCAGCATGAAAGTCCAAGCACAAATAAACGTGCTTGTCAGGGATTCCACGGTAATTCTGGTGGACCATTTTTTAATCGTGAAGGTAAAGTAGTTGCCATTGTAAGCAAAGGGGATGATAATTCTGCAACAAACAAATATTATGAATATCCACGCGGGTTAGAACAAAAAGCATCAAGTGTCCAATATGCACTTAGACAACACAATTTGGAACCATACAATCAACAAATGGGTCAGAAAATGATGAATATAGCGGAAAGAAATCTTCGCAAAATCGAATTTCAAGAAATCAAAAACAATCAAAGAATGTTGAATAAACAATATTAAACCGCCGTTGATTTGGTGTTTTTTTAGTTTTCTTTAACAGGATAAGTAATATATAATCAAAAACAATAACAGAAATCATGAAACCCACAGACCTTTATAGACATATAATTAAGGTAGTGCATGGTACGTTCTTCTATAACCAAATGATTTTATTTTAATCTTCCCCAAAATCCATATCACGCAGTTTTTCTGCACGTGGGGTTATTTTTGAAACCGATGTTTGAATTTGTTCTATGTCACCAGTTGTCTGTGCAAAATGCTTTTGCAGGTTATCTGTGCGGTCACTTAAACGCGATAAATCGGTCAACAATAAATCCAGTTCACGTTTAATTTTTGTTGCGACACGTTTAATTTTTATATCTGACAACACCGCACGAATTGTATTTAATGTTGCCCATAATGTAGCGGGTGAAACAATAAATACTTTCTTTCTTGCGGCATATTCAACGGTATCAGGAAATTGTTTATGCAATTCTTCAAATATAGATTCAGATGCGATAAACATCATTGCAGATTCAGCCGTTACACCCGCAATTATATATTTTTCAGCAATTGCATCAATGTGTTTGCGAACGTCAATTTCAAATTGCTTTTTATAACCAATATTGTTTTTATCTGTTAAAATGCGATTATAACTTTCCAGTGGAAATTTGCTGTCGATAATCATATCACCTGGTGGATATGGTAATCTAATAATACAATCAGGACGAACCCCAGTCGATAAAACACTTTGAAATGCATAACTTTCAGGTGGCATAATATCTGCAACTAAATCTTCCAGTTGTCTTTCGCCAAATGAACCACGTGCCTGTTTGTTGCCCATTAGAATATCTTTGAAATTGGCGATATCTGCACTAATATTTTTTAATTCAATCGCATTTTGAGACAGCATGCCCAATCTTTCAGCCAATCTTTCGCGCAATCTGGTGTTGTCTTCGCGCAGGGCAGATATATCAAAGCTTTGTTTTCGAAAGACCAATATTAACAGCAACACTATGATAACAATCAGCATAGATAAAATATAAGTTGTCATTTGAAAATCCTTTGATACAATTCAATTATAATGATTATAAAAGGGTTTTATAAATGTTGCAAATGAAACTTTGTGGTGATTTGATTTTGCGGGAAAAATGCGAACCTGTATCGGATATTACACCGGACATTTTAAATACCATGGATGAAATGGTAAAAATGATGTCTGCCCAGAACGGGGTTGGATTGGCAGCACCCCAAGTTGGTATTACAAAACGTTTTTTGGTTATGATGGATCCAGACACCAATGTAATATATCGTATGATAAACCCAAAAATCGTATGTAAAAGTGATAAAACCTGTGTTATGGAAGAAGGTTGTTTGTCTGTTCTCGGATCAGATGGGTTGCCTGTGTATGCGAATGTGACGCGTCCTGAATCTGTAGATGTTGAATGGACAGATGAGAACGGTAAATCAATGAAAGCAAAAATGTCTGGAACGCCGGCTAGAATAGTACAACACGAAACAGATCATTTAGATGGGATTTTATTCATAGATTATTTGTCTGGTATAAAACGCGAAATGTTAATGCGCAAAGTAAATAGGAAACATGCATGAAACTGATACTTATGGGGACAAGTGATTTTGTTGTTCCTGTGTTTGATGATTTAGCAAATAAACACGAAATAATCGGTGTTTTTACGCGCGCACCAAAACCAATGGGACGTAAACACATTTTGACACCGTCTCCTGTGCATGCTTGGGCGGATAAACGTGGTTTGATAGTTCATACATCTATCAAAGATTTTGATTCCATAGATGAAAAACCAGATATGATAATTGTCATGTCTTATGGTGTAATATTGCGTGATAATGTTTTAAATGCATCAAAATGTGTAAATATACATCCCAGTTCATTACCTAAATATCGTGGACCATCACCAATCAGAACCGCATTGTTAAATGGTGATACAGATATGGATGTTTGTTTAATGGATATGGTGGCTGAAATGGATGCAGGTGATGTCTATATGCGTAGAAATATTACAATAGATATAAATGATAGAAACACAGATATTGAAAACAAAGTATCTGTCACAGCAGTTAAAATGCTGGACGAATACCTTGCAAATCCGGAATCTTTTATTGCTGTACCACAAATGGGCAAACCAACATTAACGCGCAAGTTTACTGGTGATGATGAAATAATTAACTGGAACAATGCGCCATTTCAAATTCATAATCAAATACGTGCGCTGGGATGTGGCAGAACAAAAATCAATGGTATAGATGTCAAAATTATAGAAACGCGTTTTGAAAATGGCGAATTAAAAATTGTAAAGATTCAACCTGCTGGAAAAAGTGCTATGGATTGGAAAAGTTTTATAAATGGTCTGCATGGTGCAGATATAAAATATGGAATGTAATACATATGACACGATATAAAATAGAAGTTGAATATGACGGGACTGATTTAATTGGTTGGCAGGAAAATCGCCAAGGTTCATCTGTACAATCTTTGTTGCAAGACGCGATAAAAAGTTTTTGTAGCGAACCCGTGACTGTTTTTTCAGCAGGTCGTACAGATGCCGGTGTTAATGCAATTGCAATGCCTGTGCATTTTGATTTAGAACGCGATTGGGATTGTGATACGGTTATGCGCGCAATCAATTTTTATTTGGTGAACAAGCCAGTTTCTGTTTTAAATTGTGTAAAAGTAAATGATGATTTTCATGCACGATTTAATTGTGTCCAAAGAAAATATAAATATGTCGTTATAAATCGTTCTGCACCAGTTGTGTTGAATAAAAATCGTGCCTGGTGGGTGCCACAAAAATTAAACGTACAATTAATGCAAGAACAAGCAAAAAAATTACTGGGTAAACATGATTTTACATCATTTCGTGCTGCCCAGTGTCAGGCAAAAAGCCCAATAAAAACTTTGGATTCATGTAAAATTACGCAAAACGGTGATGAAATAATATTTGAATTTTCTGCGCGTTCTTTTCTGCATCATCAGGTAAGAAATATGGTTGGCACTTTGGTTGATATTGGATCTGGTAAACCATATGATATTGATGAAATATTTGCACAACAAAAACGTGGTGCGGCTGGTGTTAATGCACCTGCGTGTGGTCTGTATTTTGTCAAAGGCCTTTATGCCACGGACGATTTCCATTAATCCTTTTAATTTTACCGTTTGGATAAATGACCATACCACCACGTAATATTTTTGCATGACAATTTGGTGCTTTGATTTCCAGTGGTGTTACAATGAAATCAACAGATTTATCACGACATACAGTATTTATGTTATCTATCACAGTTTTTATTGTTTGCATATAAATCAAATTCCAATTTGGGGTTTTAAAAACACATAAACCTTTTTCGCATTTCTTGCGATTATTTTTATCGGATAATTCTTCATTATTAAATGCCTTCCAACTGTTAAATGCATGATAATGTTTTGAAGATTTAGATTTGTTAAATTGTAATTTTCCATTTTCAACAAAACCAACCAGTTCATTATCAAATGCAGAATAAAACAAAGGTTTACTTTTGGTGTTTTGTATTATTATTGCTGTTAAAATAAATATCATGCCAATGATGTAATTTATATTTTTTTTAAAATAATTTTTTGAATCAGATTTTACAATTAATGTAATGCACAACAATCCAATAATACACAAAATTAAAACAGTATTAGACATGTTGTTTATGTGTATATTGGCAAATGGTAAATCAGATATATACGTTGCAATGTTCAAAGCAAAATTATAGATATTATCTGCAACGTTCAAAAGAAAATGATTTCCAAACAAAACAAAAATCGTTCCGACCATAATCAAAGGCATAATAGCAAAAGAAAATATTGGCAATATAATAATGTTTCCGATAATGGTGTACAAAGGAATATAACCAAAATGCGCAATTATAAATGGCAAAGTGAAAATGCCTGCTATGAATGCGGTCATCAAAGCGCTATATAACCAAAATCCAATGCGTTTAATAGATGTTCTTTTATGATAGATTGTGTCTTGGTAAAACCACAATAAACCAAATATAGCAGCAAAAGATAATTGAAATCCAACATGCATAACATAGAACGGATTTATCAGAAAAATAATCATAAACACCAAAGACGCGTTACGCAACGATAATACATTGCGATTGAATATGCACGCTGCAAATATCAAAGTAGTCATTAAAAATGCACGAATTGTTGCAACACCTAAACCAGAAATACATAGATAAAATATCAAACCAATCCATGCGCAAAACATAGCAGGATATTTTGCAGGTATGCGTTTTGTTATTGACGGTATACACCTGAATAATAAATAAAACAAAGCAAACAACCACCCACCAACCAAAGTCATGTGAAAACCGCTAATAGACCAAACATGTCCGACACCCACAGATTGCCAAATATCGCTTTCTGATTTAGGAATAATTTGTTTGTATCCTAACACCAAAGAATCTGTTAATTTAGATTGTGCTGTTTGATGTATCGTGTCACGTACAGAACCAACAGTCGTATTTGAAGATATAATTTTGTAATCAATCAAGAAACCGTTTCCAGACAATTTATTAAAATATGACCACCGTGCATAATCAAAAGAATCAGGAACATACTGGGATGAAGGATGAAATATTCGTGCGTGGCCTGTGATAATATCATTTATGTTTGGAATTTTTGCTTGGTTATCTAATGTTAGACGTATATTTGTATGCTTATTGGGCGATATTTGTGAATCAATTTGATTTGCCGGCACGTTTAATAAAATGCGTACTGATTTGTCAGTATAATCTATATCTGCAATATTTCCTGAAATAAAAGTTTTATCAAAAGATTGGTGTATTTGTGGTGTTTTTATTATTTGTGTAAAAGACATAGAATAAAAGAATCCAAAGAAAAACAAAGCAACAACTGTAATAACAATATTTTTATGTTTGTATATTATCAACCCCAATAAAATTGTAATCAGAATCGGAAACCGAAAATATGGTTCGGTATACAGTGAAAAATACAGCGCCGCCCCAAAAGCAATTACAAACGGTAACCATAGAAACATATTTTTATATTGATTTGCCAAGAATGTTTTCATGTTTGGATTATAGGATTTTATTCGCTTGCACTGCAATCAATATTTTTTTAATATAACCAGAAAAATAAGGAGAAAAAACTATGTCAAAATATATCTTTGTTACCGGTGGTGTTGTATCCAGTTTAGGCAAGGGCGTTTCAGCGGCATCGTTGGGCGCCCTTCTTCAATCGCGGGGTTATACTGTTCATGTTCGCAAATTTGACCCATATTTAAATGTCGATCCGGGAACAATGTCACCATTACAACATGGTGAAGTTTACGTCACAAATGATGGTTTTGAAACTGATTTGGATTTGGGATATTATGAAAGATTTCTGGGGGTAAAATTGTCCAGAACAGATTCGGTTTCTGGTGGGCGTATTTATTGGGATGTTTTAAATGCAGAAAGACATGGTGATTATTTGGGGGCGACTGTTCAACTGATTCCGCATGTATCTAATAAGATTAAAGAATATATTGGTCGTCCTACTGATACCGATTTTGTGATTTGTGAAATCGGTGGTACCGTGGGTGACATAGAAGGTAAAATATTCCTTGAATCTATACGTCAATTTGCAAATGATGTGGGACGGCGAAATGTTATGTTTGCGCATTTAACCTTGGCGCCTTATTTGGAACAGAGTGGCGAATTAAAAACTAAACCAACACAAATGTCTGTTCGCAGGTTGCTGGAGAATGGTATTCAGGCGGATGTTTTATTTGTTCGTTCGCCACGTATGTTGACCCCAGATGAACAGGCAAAGATAGGTATGTTCTGTAATTTACCTGCTAAAAATGTTATAACCAGTATGAACGTTGATAATATTTACAAGATTCCATTGGTTTATGAAGCACAACACGTATTCGATATTATGGCAGAGCATTTTGGATTGCCAATGGCGGCTGGTGATATGGAAAAATTCCATAAAATAGAAAATTATTTGGCGGCGGATTTGCCAACTTGTACAATTGGTATGGTTGGAAAATATTTTGACGTACCAGATGCCTATAAATCTTTGAACGAAGCATTATTTCATGCAGGTATTCAAAACAATGTACATGTGAAAATCAAAAAAATAGATGCAGAACATTTTAATCCGGAAGATTGTAAAGACGTTGATGCGATTTTGGTTCCTGGCGGTTTTGGCGCACGTGGTGTTGATGGAAAAATAGCGGCAGCAGGTTATGCGCGTGAAAACAATGTGCCATATATGGGAATATGTTTAGGAATGCAGGTTGCAGTTATTGAATATATGCGTAATGTAGTTGGCGATAAAAACGCTAATTCAACAGAGTTTGCAAAAAATTGCACCCCTGTGATTGGTATTATGGCAGATTGCAACAAAGATGATATGGGTGGAACATTGCGTTTGGGGGCGTATCCTTGCAATATAAAACCGAATACTTTGGCAGCAAAGATTTATGGTGCAGATACAATATCTGAACGTCATCGCCACAGATATGAAATGGACATTAAATGCCAAGAAATTTTAGAGAAAAATGGTATGATTATATCTGGTCTTTCACCAGATGGTAAATTGCCAGAAATTGTAGAAATCCCATCGCATAAGTTTTTCATAGCGGGTCAATTTCATCCGGAATTTCAAAGCAATCCATATACCGGTCATCCATTGTTCAATGCCTTTATCGCAGCAGCAATGAAAAAGTGAAACAAAAAAACCTGTAATTTACAGGTTTTTTTGTTTATGTAAATATTCTACTTTGCAAGAGATTTTTTTGCGGTTAAAACAACATTAACCAAATCAGCAATAAATTTTTTCAACATGCTAAATGATGTTGCTTTTGCACATGGTTCTGATTTTATTTCAGCAAGTGCATTTAACCCATTTTGTTTAAAATCGTTGCACTTTTTACTGTTGCGGTTAAATACACTGTCGTCACTCCAATTATCATTCCATTCTGCCATATTTAATCCTTTTGTTTAAATCAGTTAATTTGTATCATAAAAAAAAACAAATGTCAATTTTTTGGTCAAACAACAAGCGATTATTTCCCGAAAATAAAATCTTGATTTGATGATACGGATATAATTGTATTAACATCGTCATCAGGTGCGGAATGTTGCCGAATTATTTTACCACATTTTTCACATTTATGTGTAATTATAAAACCATCTGTTGTTGTTTCTATAGATATGGGTTTCATCATGCCACCACATGTTGATAATCTGTCGCCTGGATTGTTATCAACATGTTTGGAATATAAACATTTTGGGCAATGGTTTGTATATCCATTGCCCACAACACGTGTGCCACAGTTGGCACAAATAAAATCTTCAATTTTCTTTGTGAATTTTTTCATTTATAAACCCAAAGCATCACGATACATCTTTGTTAGTTCGTCTGCCTCATCCAATTCGTCTGGATCCATTTTTCTTAGACGTATCATTTGACGGATATACTTCGGATCATATCCTGCGGATTTTGCTTCGCTAAAAACTTCTTTGATATCAGCAGCAACAGCAGCAGCATCTTCATTTAATTTTTCGATACGTTCAATAATACTGGTTAATTGAGCGTTATCTATGGAACCATGGTTTGCGTTTTTCATATCCTTCCTCTTGTTTTTTACATGTAATATATGATAAACTATAGATTATAAAAATCAAATATTTTTAATGTTTGTGGACAGGGGGCAAACTATGACCAGATTTACCAAGATAACCGCATCTATTGGCCCGAAATGTGAAGATGTTGATACTTTGACCCGTATGATAAAGGCGGGTGTCAGTGTATGTCGTCTGAATTTCAGTCATGATACTGGAGACATTCAGGGCGATAAAATAGATATGATACGTTCTGTTGCAAAAAATGTCGGTGTGCCTGTGGCAATAATGGTCGATATTCAGGGACCTAAACACAGAATTGGAGATTTTGAATCTGACAAGCATTATCCTTTAAAAATCGGTCAGAAATTTATTTTGGATTCTGATTCAACACCTGGCGATGAAAATCGTGTTCAATTGCCTGATATGGATGTAATTCATTCATTAAACATTGGTGACAGGGTATTGTTAAATGATGGTAAAATTGAATTACGTGTTGATGCAGTATTTGATGATTCTGTGGAAACCACTGTTGTGCGGGGCGATGAAATTTGGTCAAGACGTGGTTTTAATCTGCCGGATACCGATATAGATACAGATATTTTAACCACCAAAGACAAAGCAGATTTAGAATATGCAATAACCAAAAATCCAGATTATATCGCCGTGTCTTTTGTGCAACGCGCCGAAGATATTTCAAACGTTCGTGATTTTATAACTGAACGAACAGCACATCCAATAAAAATAATCGCAAAAATTGAACGTCCGAATGCAGTTAAACGTATTGTTGATATTGCAAATGCAGCAGATGCTATTATGATTGCGCGCGGTGATTTGGCTGTGGAATTACCCTTTGAACAGGTGCCAGCAGTATCACGTTATATTTTGCGTGAATGCAGAAAATTAAATAAACCGGTGATTATGGCAACACAAATGTTATCTTCGATGGTTTATTCAGAATTTCCAACACGTGCCGAAATTTCAGATGTTGCAAATGCGGCATATTTACGTGCGGATTCTACAATGACATCAGAAGAAACGACAATTGGCGATAATCCAGTTAATGTTATTGAAACTATGCAAAAGATTTTGTCTTTTTCAGATCAAGATACAATTGATAATCCATATGATTGGTCGCGTATGGATCATGTACCTGAAAATGATTGGTCGCGTTCTGTATCGTCTATGGCGTTTTTAAACAAAGCATCTGCCATAGTTGTTTTTGCGCGTAACACAGATGCAACAATTCAAATTTCTTGTCGGCGGCCAGATATTCCAATTATCGCTGTGTGTAACGAACAAGTAATCGCAAATCAGTTGTGTTTATCACGTGGTGTGTTGCCAATATGTGATATATCTTTGTTTGGACAACGTGATGCATTTGCTGCTGCAGAATTATTCGGTATTAGAACTGGCAGATTGGTCATTGTAGACGAAGAAAAAATCAGTTTGCGCACTTTGGATTAAAATAAAAAAATGATGTTTTTTGTATTGACCAAATTATAGTATTTTTACTATGATTTTACAGTGATGAGGAAGTTTTTATCTTACATTGTTATTGTATTACTGTACTTTGGTAATGCCTTTGCCAAAGATTACAGGGCTGTATTGGTCGCAGATATTGATTCTGGACGTGTTTTATATCAAGAAAGCGCAAATGAATTAAATTATCCAGCCAGTTTAACAAAGATTATGACATTATATTTGACATTTGATGCGCTGGAACATAAGCGTTTGCAGTTGGACGATTATTTAATCGTTTCACAATCTGCTGCAAATGCTCAACCTGTTAAATTAGGATTAAGTGCAGGTAGCAAAATCAAGGTTGAAGATGCAATTAAGGCGGTGGCTGTTCATTCTGCAAACGATGTTGCGCGTGTGTTGGCTGAAAATCTTCAGGGCGGGAAAGAAGGCAACTTTGCGACATTAATGACACGTGTTGCGAACGAAATTGGTTTGCAACAAACTAACTTTGAAAACTCTTCAGGATTACCAAATGATGACCATTTATCGACTGCGCGTGATATTGCTTTGTTGTCTATGGCGGTGTATAAACATTTTCCGCAATATTGGAAATATTTTGGAATAAAATCTTGGACTTATAACGGTAAAACTTACACAAACGGGAACAGGTTATTAACGACATATCCGGGTTGTGATGGTATGAAAACAGGGTTTACTAATAAATCAAAATATTCTTTGGTTGCGACTGCAAAACGTGATAGCAAACATTTAATTGCGGTTGTGTTGGGGGCTGATAACAAAGATGTGCGTGCCAGTGTCGCAACAGAAATGCTAGACCTTGGATTTTCTAAAATCGGAAAATCGACAACAAATTATGATTATCAAAATAATACGCATGTTGTATCAGCCAATCAAAATAATCCAGTTGCAAAATATGCACAAGATGCGCAACAATATAAACCTATACAAAAAACACAGCAACATACTGTAAAATATTCTAGTGGTGGGGCAGGTGTTCAATTTGGCGCGTTTTCATCATATGAATCTGCAAAGAATCAGGTTAAACGTGTTAAAAATGCAACTGGTTTAAATGCAACCATAGAACAAAACGATGGTGGTTTATATCGTGTGCGTGTAAATGGTTTGACTGATGGCGATGCACAAAAAATAAAAAATACTGCATCTGCAAATGGTATAGATTGTTATATATTTCACTAGGAATTAAATAAACATGAATCCGAAAATAGAAAGATTAATAAAACAATTTGCAAAATTACCACGTGTTGGAACACGGGCGGCTACGCGTATAGTTTTTGAATTATTACAAAACAAAACAGGCAAAGCGCAAAATCTTGCTAGTGCATTATTAGATGCATCAGAAACAATACATCCGTGTCCAATATGTGGTGTTTTAACAGAAAACACAGTTTGTGAATATTGTTCTGATGTGGCGCGTCAAAATGGTTGTTTATGTATTGTTCGTGATATTTCAGATGTATATGTTTTGGAAAAAGCGGGCATATTTCATGGGCGTTATCATGTGTTGGGTGGTAATTTATCCGGTGTTTCCGGAATTACACCTGCAGATTTAAATATTGCAAATATTGCAGACAGAATCAAAAATGAAAATGTATCAGAAATTATATTCGCATTACCAAACACAGTTGAAGGAAAAACAACACAACAGTACATAATGTCAACTGTTGCGATGCCTGACGTTGTGTTTTCTGAATTGGCATCAGGTGTTCCGTTGGGTGGGGATTTAGATTATATTGATGATGGGACATTGATGTTGGCATTTGGGGACAGAAAAAAATTATGACAGATAAAATTGAATCTTTACCACCAGTGGCAGAAATGATGCGTATGTCTGGTCTTGAACCAAAAAAACAGTTTGGTCAGAACTTTTTATTTGATTTGAATTTAACTGGAAAAATTGCACGTGCTGTACCTGATATTCAGAAAAATATTGTTGTAGAAATTGGACCTGGACCAGGCGGGTTGACACGTGCATTATTGATGGCCGGTGCTAAACAGGTTATTGCGATTGAAAAAGACAAAACAACAGAACCAATTTTGAATCAGATTATAAATAAATCTGATGGTAAATTACAGGTTATCTTTGGCGATGCATTAAAAACAGATTTAAATCATTTGGACACTTATGCAGTATGTGCCAATTTACCATATAATGTTGGTACTGAATTGTTGATAAATTGGTTGCATCAAATTGCAGGTGGGCAAAAAATAAAATCTTTGACTTTGATGTTTCAAAAAGAAGTTGCACAACGTATTGTCGCAATGCCAAATACCAAACAATATGGGCGATTATCAGTGTTGGCTAATTTAATTGCAGATACGAGAATATTATTTGATGTGCCAAATACGGCCTTTGTTCCACGTCCCAAAGTACAATCTGCAGTGGTACAAATAATTCCAAATAAAAACAAAATAAAAATGATTGATGATATTACAAAATTGGAAAAATTAACTGCAAAATTATTCGGGCAAAGACGAAAAATGATACGTGGAATTATAAAAACAGATTGGGAAAAATACGGTTTGTTTGGTACAGAACGTGCGGAAGAATTGTCACCAGAAATATTTCTAGAAATATCAAGAAATATACCGATTAATCTGTTATAATAAAAAAATAAATGGGGGGAATTATGCCTTTGTCAACATTAATATTTTTTATTTTAGCTTTTGCAACGGTGTTTTTTATGCGTTTATTTAAAATGGGGACACTGTTAGCATTTTTATTAACTGGTATTTTAGCGGGTCAACACGTATTTGGTTTGTTTGAATTATCTGGTGCTTGGACTTTTCTGGGTGATTTGGGTATAATGTTTTTGTGGTTCAATATCGGTCTGCAAATAAATATGAAACGTTTGTGGCAATTACGCAGAACGATTTTCGGGCTTGGTGCATCCCAAGTTTTGATGGTCGCAGTAATGTTATTTCCAGTATTGGTTGGTGTGACATCTTGGTCTTTGATGGGAACTATAATGATGGCTTTGATTTTGGCTATGTCCAGTACTTCGGAAGATTTACAGATTTTAATTGAAAAAAATCAATTACAAACCACGATGGGACGTCAGACATTTTCGATTTTATTATTTCAAGATTTATTATCAATTCCGTTGCTTGCCATGTTGCCTGTAATGACTGGAAAATCAATTAATCTGGGTGCTACGGTAATTGATATTTTGGTTATGTCCATCGGATTAATAGCGGGTGTTTTGATTGTGTCAAAGTTTTTAATTAATCCTTTGATGCATGTTGTCGCAAAAAGTAAATCCCAGGAAGTTCTGGTTTTGGCGGTCATGGTGAACATAGTTGTTTGGGCGTTTGTGTTGGGTAAACTGGGTTTGCCAGCTGCATTGGGCGCGTTTTTGGCGGGTATGTTAATGTCAGAAACTGTTTATAGACATCAAATCAGTGCATCTGTTGAACCGTATTCAATATTATTTATGTCGTTTTTCTTCATAGTTTTGGGTATGGGCATAGATATTCCGTTTTTAAGAAATCATTTATTGTTTGTTTTGGTGGGTGTTGTTGCATTAGTGTTGATAAAGTTTTTTGCATTATACATTGTCGCGCGCGTTAGAAATGTTTCAAACAAAGATGCTACGTTAATGTCTTTGATTTTGGCACAGGGTGGCGAATTTGGTTTATTGATTTTACAAACAATGAAAACACATAATATCAATGCAATTCCAGTTGAACATCAGGAGATTTTAATAGCAATCATCATAGTATCTATTATGGTTACACCGATATTGTTGTTTGTATATGACCAATTGTTAAAACATGGAAAAATATTCAAAGATGCCAAAAAAACTTTATCCGAACCGCTTACAGAAACAGCACCAACGGTTATAATATCTGGATTTGGTCGTATGGGACAAATAGTGGCTCAAATGTTAGAATCTGAAAATATACCATACGTTGCCATAGATTCAAATGTTGATGAAGTAGTGTTAGCACGAGAATACGGATATAATGTTATTTACGGGGATTCCAAAAAGAAAGCGATTTTGTTAGCGGCTGGTTTCAAACCCAGCAAAACACGTGCAGTAGTTATCGCATTAAATAATGAATATGTTGCGCGTGATATTGTGCAAACTTTGCGCACAATGTCCCCAAGAATAAAGATTTTTGCACGCGCACACAATTTACAATCTGCCAAAGATTTGATGACAATGGGTGTAAAGACAGCTATGCCAGAAATTATAGAATCGTCTTTTATTTTAGGTGCGCAATTGTTATATGGATTGGGATTGTCAAAAGTGAAAATCAATTCTTTGATGGAAAAATTGCGCACAGATAATTATGCAAATGTCAGAAAACCCATTGACAATAAATAGATATTATATTTGCTTTTGTAATACATAATTGCTATATTACCAAAAACCAAGGAAAACAAAAATGAAGAAGTTTTTGAAATATATAGCAATTATTGGTATTGCTTTTGTGGCAGATTTTTTTTCTAAAACGGCATTGTTGGGATTTCTGGCGGCGAAATATGGTAATATGGTTTATGATGCCAATAAAATATGCGCCAAATGTGACATAGAAGGTATTTTTGTATCATGGAAATATATTTTAGGTGGCGATACTTGGTTGTCTAATTTGTTTAATATACAATTTGTATGGAATCATGGAATATCTTTTTCTGCATTGAATTCAATAATGCCCATAGTATTGATACTGTTTGGTGCAATTATAATTTCGTATTTGTTTTATTATTTGTTTTTCAAAGCAGCTCGTTATGAAAAATTAGCGATTTCGATGATAATTGGTGGTGCATTGGGTAATCTGGTGGACAGAATTCGTTTTGGCGCTGTGGCTGATTTTATTCAATGGCATATTGGTGGTTTATGGACATTTCCTGCAATTTTTAATGTTGGGGATATGTTTATCACTTTTGGTGTGATTATATATTTAATAAATCTGTTTAGAAACAGAAAGTGTTGTATGTGTAATTGTAAAAAATAAAGGAATGTTTTATGGTAAAATATCTTGATAATAATTCTGGCTTTAATCAATGGAACGCGATGAATGCAAACAAAGCACGACAAAAAAAGCCCGGTTTTTTAAGTTGGATTTTGATGTTCTTGTTGGCTTGGTGGTTGGTTGGTTTGCTGTTTCCACAGAAAAACACAGCCACAGAACCGCTGCAACCTATTGCCATAGAACAATCGTCTGCCGCTGTTCGTAAAATAGATTCAGACAAAATATCTATCGGGGTTCAAGGGTTGCGTATTGCCAATATATCTTTGAAAGATTTTCATAAATCATCCAAGATATCAGAACCAGTTTCTTTGTTAGACGGTGAAAATAATTTTATAGAAATTGGCTTTTTATCCGGTGATACCCAGGTGCCAAACATAAATACAAAATGGAATATTGATGCAAATAATTCTGATATGATTTGGAATAATAATTCCAGAATTAAATTCAACAGAAATATATCTATTGAAAATTATGTAATCAGAATATCTGATACAATTAAAAATAATTCAACCAAAGAAATCAGCGTTGCACCATACGCACGCGTAATTCATCCAGGCGGCACGAAATCTTCTGCGGCAGTTGAAACAGGTGGATTGGTTTATGCTAATTCAGATTTAAATTATGCAAATTGGATAAAATTAAATAAAAAATCTTTTGCATATTCTACTGTGCGGGGATATTTTGGTTTTGCCCAGCAATATTGGGAAACCATTATTTCAATAGATGCAAACGATCAAACAATTAGTTTAAAGAAAAACGGTGATATGTATCTAGCAGATGGTAATGTTGCGCCGGTAAAAATTGGGGCAGGACAGACACAAACCATAGATACCTACGTTTTTGCTGGACCACGCATCGGTCAGGTATTGGATAATGCCGCTGAAAATATTCCGAATATAAATAAAACAATGGATTACGGTTGGTTCTGGTTTTTTGCTCAGCCAATGTTGTGGATGATAAATTGGTTATTTAATATGGTCGGCAATTATGGTTTGGCAATTATATTAATGACTTTGATTCTAAGATTGCTGATGTGGCCATTAACACGTAAATCGTATACATCAACAATGATGATGCAAAAAATGCAGCCAGAATTACAGCGTATTCAAAAATTATATGTAAATGACAAAGCACGTTTGCAAATGGAAATGATGAAAGTGTATCAAGCGCATAAAACTTCGCCAATGGCGGGCTGTTTGCCAATGTTGGTTCAGATTCCAATATTTTTTGCATTATACAAAGCATTGTTAATTTCTGTTCCAATGCGCAGCGCCCAATTTTTATGGATATCAGATTTGGCTGCTATGGATCCTTATTTCATATTGCCAATTTTAATGGGTGCAACAATGATGCTGCAACAGTATCTGCAAAGTCCTAAAATATCCAAAGATGATAATAATCCTGTGGCGGCCAGCCAACGTGCTATGAAATGGATGCCAATATTATTTACGATAATGTTTGCATGGATGCCTGCTGGGTTGGTTTTATATTGGACTATTTCCAATGTGTTCAGTATATTCCAAATGTATATAATCAAGAAAACAAATAAATAAAAAAGCCCATTTGGGCCTTTTTATTTATGATTTATATATCTAAATAATGCATCAGGTGTTTGTATTGCTATATTTTTAATCCCGCACGCGCGTTTTGTAAATTGTACACAAGTTATAGGTTTTGTTTTTATTGCGTATTTCGGGGTAAATGGGCCGTTGTATTTAATGAATTTCCAGCCGAATGTTTCTAATATTTTTAAATCTTTGTGCTTAATAGTAATCAAAGATATGTTGTTTGGTGCAATGAATTGATAAATAATACATTTATTTTTGTTTACTAGAACTGGTGCAACATGACGAAAATGTCTACATAAAATACGTGCGTATAATCTATGAGTTCGTGTTGAAAATCCGATGTATAACATTTTTATATTCCGTTTGTATTGTCGTGTTCTGATTTATTTCTCTCGTTATGCCCAATAAATCAGAATAATTGTTTTTAATCTATCAACCAACCTTTTTTGTTCGCCGCATCTTTCAAAGTATCCATAGCGTTTTTCCACAACATAGCGGCTTTGTTTTCTGAATAAATATATTGGTGTGGCGCACGTCTTTTGTCACCAAATTTTTTCATGATTTTTAATTGTTCATCAGACAATTTGCCAGACAAATATAATTTTGTAATCAAAGTTTCTACATCTAATAATTCACAAGGTCTTTTGGTATTGGCACAGTGATGAATAAATCCGTTTTGTGCAGATTTAGAATACACAAACCAAAACCACAATTGTTCAGCATTCTGAAACCGTTCTGTGACATTTATATTATTATCAGCCAACATTTTTAACATTTTTTTCTCCTTTGTTTTTATATACGTTGGTTATTTATTTTGCATTTCTTTTAATGCAATAAAACCTAGAATAAAAATTGAATTATGTAAAATGATACAACTGTAGATAGAAATGCGAATCGGAAAATCGATTCGTTATTTGTTTTGATGTTTTCTGATTCGAATCGGCAAAATGGAAGATTTAAGAAAAAATCCGCATTTGCGGATTTTTTCTATTCTACCGTAATCGGCGGGAAACAATCGCCACCAGAATCAGGGCAACAATTAAAACCTTGTTCGCCCATATCTGTATATGTTTCACCCGTGCAACAACCATTAGCATCAGGTGCAGAACCATCATCACATGTCAGAACTTCTTCTTCTGGTGCCTGATTTGCAGGTTTAGCAAAAGGATTTAATATTGTTTCTCCATCATCTGCATATTTTAATCCCAGAATGTCTTCATTGTATGCCTTTGTTTTTTCTGGATCTCTGTCTTTTGCGGTTCCATATTTTTCTTGGAATTTACTTACTTCTTGTTTTGAATACGCTTCGTTTCGTAAATTGTTCTTTGCAACATAGTTTTTAGATTCGCAATATACCAATATCGTTCTGTAATCATAACCATATGTGTTCTCAGCCCAATTCGTTCCGATTGTCCATTTTTTATCTTTGTCTTGGTCGCAATATTGATCCAGAGACCAAGATCTAACCTGACCCACCCATGAAGCGTCACTTTTATCAACCGATACTTTCTTTAATTCAGACCATTTACGACGTGAAGTTGTATCATATTCTTCAAAAGCGCATTTTTTACCAGCCGCATCTTCACCTTGACCACAAGTGACAACCAAATCCACTGGTGAATATACATTTATACGTGTTCCAGCCGGTATAGAAAATGGTGGAACGGTATTACTGATTGCATCAACAACCAATTTGTTTGTTATTCTATTCCATGTGTTTATAATGTCTTGCTTTGCCATCTCAGAAGACCGCATAGTTCCTGATTGAACAACTGTATTATTATCAAGATTTATTTGATTTACAAAAGTATCAGCAATCGGTGCAATCATATTAACAGCAGCAGGAACCATAGCAGTCAAAATAGGAATAACCATTTGTTCTACATAGTCAGTGCTGCCACGACCAGGTACACCAACACGTCCCTGGGCATCACCAGAATAAGGGTCTGTATTAGTGTTTGGAAAATTAAATTCTACCCCATCAGGACGAATAAATTGATACCATCTGATATTCATACGGCCAAATGACTGGTACGGTCCGGGCAGTTTGCCTTCTAGATATCCCATTAACAGTGTTCCTGTTGGAACAATAATTGTACGTCCATCATCAGAATAAACGTTTCTGTCAACTGTTGCACGTACAGGAATACTGTGATTTTTTTCTGCTGAACATTCGCCCTCTGTTACAGAATCACATCCATAAACACTGGGGTCGGCGCGTACTTCTGATACAATAGTTGCAGGAATAGGTTTAAATTGACGCAATATAAATGTTCTGTCGTATGGACGTGAAGACACGATACGTTCTTCTGCAGCAGCAGAACCCTTGTATTTTTCTTCTTCGTATTTATTCCATTTTCCTTCTTCACTGAAAATCTTCATACCACCACCGCTACTCCATACAGCACTGTCATCAAATGTGCCGTTTGGTAATTGCAAAGATGCTGTTGACGGTGCAGACAAAGATGGCAAAGTCAAACCACGATTTTGAACATGACGATAACCAATATGTTCTGCATCTGTCCCAATTTTTGAACCATCTTTTAACGAAGTAATAATACCGGTAGTCCAATCGTATTTTCCTGTGGGATTGTTACAATCTTTGTCAGAAAATGGGTGAAAATAATTTGCACCTTTGGTTGGTTTTATCCAACCAATTTGTGTACCAGATTGATTATAACCAGGAATTGCAAAATCAGAACATTTTTCAGACGGTAAAACTATATCTGGTTCAGGGTCTGGTTCTACAAAAGGTTTTTCCGGTGCAATCATACTGATTTCTTCCTTGATATCCGGTATTTCTGGTTTTTCTTCAATAACGGGTTCAGGTTCGGGTTCTGGCACCACAACAGGTTCTGGTTTTGGCTCAGTTTTTTCCACAACAACTGGTTCAGGTTTTGGAACTTCTTTGACGATTTCATTCGCGCTGAAAATCACTGGTATTTCTTTGCTTTCAGAATCTTCGTTATCTGGTAAATGATATTTAATTGATAAACTAGTTGCTGTTTGTTGTCTTTTCGAACTGGGCGCATAAATCACGGTCATTTCGCAATAGTTATCAATTTTTTTATCGCAATCACCTGTGATTTTCCAATCGTTTTCAGATTCTGCATCATTAATTTTTGTGCTTTCTATAAATACAATATCGTTAACAGTGATTTCTAATGTTTGCTGTTTTTTATCGCCAACATTAACATTTTTGAAATCTAAACTGGTTGGCTTAAACAACCATTCAATCGTTTTTTCTTCTGGTACAATTTCTTTTTTATTTTTACCAGTAAAATTACGTATTAACAATGTCAACAAAATAAGAACCACAATAAATGCAGCAACTAATAGCAACCACTGAATATGTTTCGGGGTAGTTGTTCGAAATTCTATAAACTGTTGTTTTACACTTTTCATTTTTTACTGTATTCTAACCACATGGCAACTTGCGCCACTAAACTTTAATAACTGGTCACATAATTTCTGAGCTGTATCTATATCAGCCAAAGGACCAATCCGCAAACGATACAAACGCGCCGATGTAGAATCTGCACCTAAATCACCGACACCTTGTTCGTCTACTGCAAAAAACACGCTGTTTTTATAAGGTGTTAATAAACCGACACCATCATCACCACTGAATTTAGCCAACAAATCAGTCCAATAATCGTTTAATGCTTTGACCGAAGTATCAGATTTTAATTCGACTGCGACACCGGTTTGATTGCTGGCAATCAAAGGTATATTTGTTTGCGGCAAATATGAACCAGCTGTGGTTCTAGACGTTGGAATCGCACCATTTATGCCTGTGTTTCCGCCAGATACTGTTGTGTTAACCATTTGATTGCCGTAAATTACATTAGGTTGATTATAAATCATTGTTGGACTGGCCGTGTAATCGTTATATCCAGCATTTATTGCATACATGTCGTCATTGTATGCGATTGCGTTCAAAGATTGGTTAGCAGCTAAAGATTGTGCAACATTCGCTTCGGCCAAAGCCATTACAGATGCTGTATCCGCAATCAAGAAAGGTTTTTCACGTTTTTTGATACAAACAATCCTTTGACCACTGCGCAAAATCATATCGCCAACCGCTTCTACAATTAACAAACGACCATCTTCGCCGTCTGTGCGAAATCCCACAGGACTTTCGCCCCCTTCGACTAGTAAAGACACCACGGGACGCTGTGTCATAGAAATTACTTTGTCACCAAAATCGATATATGTAAATATTCTGTCGCGCCATACACGTTCTGGTGCAATCACGTAATCATCAGGATTTGGTACAAATATGTCTAAATCAAAACGGAATTCAGACGGGTCAATTTTCATAGTTTTTATCCAACCATAATCTTCGCCATCAACACCAATTGTTGATACACTTTGAGATTTTGCGTTAAATATAGAACCCATAGAACCGCCAGCCATAGACGTTTTTGCAGTATTTGCAATATTACCCCCGCTACCCAAAGAAATATCAACTTGGGAATAAGAAATTTCGCTTGAATTCACGGGATACGCGCGCAAATAAAATATGTATTTATTCCCAGATTTGCCAGTCACAATTAAATTAGTATCATTACCGTTATTACCTTCGGTTGGTTGAATATACATAGATTGTTGTCCTTGAGCGGTTTTAACATCAAACAAACCTTCGGAACCAACCACCACGTCAGATATCGCTTCGCCGGCAGGCAATGTCACCAAAGTCGCCATTCCTGCACGCGTTTTAATCGGCAAAACAGTCCCTGTTGACCATACAAGATTTGCATAACCTGGCTGACTGGATCCGACTGCCATGTTTGCGTTTGGATTATCCCAAGCTGCCTGAAAATCAGCCATCGCAGGAAACACACAACACATCATTGCCAACAAAGAAATATTCAGTTTATATGTTTTTACGCACGTCATAATCACAATCCTTCGTTATAAAAATCTGGTTCCAAATCTGACAAAGGGTCAACACCTTTGTTATTCGTAACTGTATATTCTGTAATCTGAATACCCAGCGGATTATCCCGCAATTCTTCCAGATTATTCAATACGGTATCTGATTCATTATCAAGATATGATTGTATTGCTATTTGTATCATATAACTTTTGGGTTCGCTCTGTCCACCACTATTTTGATTTTTGCAAATTCGTGTAAAAGGCACCCTGTAAACACCACCGGTGTGTGGAATATTACTTTGGTCAAAATAAACCTGACAAGACACATTTTGTAATCGATATTTTTCAATGTCTTTATATGTGCTTGTGTCTTTGAATTTTTTGTACACAGCATTTGAAGACCAAGGTTTCACGATTGTATTCCATCTGGCCATGGTTGTTGTTGGCGATGGGTCAATAGTATTTCTTGCAATTATATATGTCCTGATAAAACCTTCGATGTATTTTTTGTGAAAATCACGTTCAGTCGGATTAGGTTGTTCCAACACATAATTTATATTGCGACTTTGGTTTTGCAGAAAAAATACTTCTGGTCTGGTCAAAGGTGCCATTTTGGTCAAAGTAAACACCAATACGGCCAATACAACAGCCGATGCAGCCAACACAAACGTCAGCGTTCTTGACATTAAAACCGGTGGTTCAACGACCTTCGCCACAATATTCCCCTACATTATTTAAACAGATTGTAGACAATTTTATTTATTCTGTGCAAGCAAAAAAATAACAAAATAGTGTTTTTATATATTAAAATGTGTTTTTATGGTTACAACGTGCCATATTTTTTCGCTTGCGATAATTTTTTTTAAACGTTATAATATTTCCGCTTGATTTTTAATATTGGTGTGCTATGCTTGCACCGATTATCGGTATACGTAACGAAAAAAACTGGGGTGTTTATGGGGATTTGTACGCGAAGATTATAGAGATAGGGGCTTAGTTCAACGGTAGAATATCGGTCTCCAAAACCGCGGATGAGGGTTCGATTCCTTCAGCCCCTGCCAGAAGCAAAGTGTATCAATAAAAACAAGACAAATCGGAAAGTTTTTATGAAAAAAATATTAGAGTTTATTAAATCAGTGCGTTCAGAATGGTTCAAAATTGTTTGGCCTTCACGTGATAATGTTATCAAAACAACCATAATGATATTGGTTTTTTCTGGGTTGGCGGCTTTGTTTTTTTTCATTGTTGACGGGATTTTGAATGCGTTGGTTGGTTGGATTTTCTAAGATTACAAAGGAATAGGGTATGGAAGAAAAAATGCAGTGGTTTGTCGTAAATGTTCATACAGGCAGCGAAGATAAGGTTGCTAGAGAATTGCGTGAGCAAATTGATAAACGTAAATTAAATGCTTATTTTGGTGAAATTTTAGTTCCGACACGTGAAGTTTCCGAAATCAAAGCGGGAAAACGTGTTAAAACAGAAAAAAAGTTTTTTCCAGGATACATTGTTGTTCAGATGGTTATGAATAACGAAACTTTTTCTTTGGTCAGATTGTTGCCCCAAGTTGTTATGTTTTTGGGTCAGAAAGTCAAAGGTCAACCAAAACCTATTGCTATCAGTGAAGCAGAGGCCCGTCGTTTATTGAAACAGGTTGAAGAAGGTTCTGTTGTCACAGAAGATACTGTATATGAAGAAGGTCAAGAAGTTCATGTGATTGATGGACCTTTTGCGAATTTCAATGGTGTTGCATCCAATGTTGATAATGTGAAACAAAAAATGACCGTGACTATTTTGGTGTTTGGTCGTGAAACCAGTGTTGAATTGGATTTTACACAAGTAGAAAAGATTTAGTCCTGTGGACTGAATAAACGTGGAAGATGTGCCACATCGAACCACGACACTAACCAGATGTTAGAAACATCGTAAAAAACGGAGTGAAAAAATGGCAAAAAAAGAATTAAAAGGGATTGTTAAATTAGTGGTCCCTGCAAAACAGGCAAATCCTGCGCCTCCTATTGGACCTGCGTTAGGTGCTGCTGGTGTTAATATCGCAGAGTTTTGTAAACAGTTTAATGACAAAACAGCGGACAAAGAACCGGGAATGCCAATTCCTTGTATTATCACTGTTTATACAGATCGCAGTTTCGAATTTATTATGAAATTGCCGCCTGTGTCGTATTACATAAAAAAAGCACTGAAATTAAAATCGGGTTCTAAAAAACCAGGTCGTGATTTCGTTGGAACTATTTCCAAAACACAAATTGAAGAAATAGCAAAGAATAAAATGCCTGACTTGAATTGCTCTACAATCGAAGCGGCATGCAATATTGTCGCAGGTCAATGTCGTTCTATGGGCGTAAAGGTGGAGGAATAAGTCATGAAAGTTACAAAAAGAAAACAAACTTGGGCATCTTTGGATTCGAAGAAAGTATATTCTTTGAAAGATGCAATTGAAACGTTGCGTGGTTTTTGTTCTTCTAAATTCGATGAAAGTTTGGAAATTGCTGTTAAGTTAGGAATCGATGTTGCCAAAGCAGATCAAAATATTCGCGGAATGGTGACTTTACCAAATGGTACAGGCAAGAAAGTTCGCGTTGCAGTGTTTACTGTTAATAACCAAGAAGATGCCAAAAAAGCTGGTGCAGATGTTATCGGTGGTGAAGAATTGGTTGACAAAGTTGCAAATGGCTTTTTGGATTTTGATAGGGTTATTGCAACACCTGATATGATGCCAAAAATGTCAAAAGTGGCACGCGTTTTAGGACCAAAGGGCTTGATGCCAAACCCAAAATTGGGAACAGTTACTACCAACATAGCAGAAGCGGTTGCCAGTGCAAAGGCCGGTCAGATT
Organism: Alphaproteobacteria bacterium; assembly: GCA_017427715.1. Taxonomy (GTDB): domain Bacteria; phylum Pseudomonadota; class Alphaproteobacteria; order Rs-D84; family Rs-D84; genus Enterousia. The sequence continues at coordinate 50,657 of JAFRSF010000030.1, forward strand.
GAATATCGTGCTGAAAAGAATGGTATTATTCATGCTGGTATTGGCAAAATGTCTTTTGCTACAGAAAAATTGGTTGAAAATGCAAATGCATTGATTGAACAATTGAAGAAAGTTAAACCTGCATCTTCCAAAGGTCAATATATTCTGGGGGTATCTGTTGCGACAACCCAGGGACCAGGCCTGAAAGTTGATGTAAAATAATTTATGGCGGATAAAGCCACCATAAAAACAGATTTCTGTCCGTGACTGATGGTGTGAACATATTCACTTAATTTCCATCATAGACAAAGAATAATTCTTTGGGGCAGGAACACAAAGCCCCACCGGTGGGAAACCACAGATGGAAAGATTAACAAAAGAAGCTTAAAAGGATATACAAAGATGAGACGCGAAGAAAAATCAGATTTGATTTCAGCGTTGCAGTCGTCCTTGAAAGAAGCAGACGGTGTTTTCGTTGTTGAAAACCATGGTTTGACGGTGAAAGAAATGGAAATTTTGCGTAATGAATTGCGCGACAAAGTTTCTTTGTTCAAAGTCGTTAAAAACCGTTTGATGAAATTAGCATTGAAAGATACTAGTTTCGAAGTTGTATCTAATTTGATGAAACGTCCAACTGCGGTTGCGATTGCAACAGATGCGTTGGCGGTAACAAAAGTATTAGCAAAATTTGCTGATGAACATCAAAATTTGACCATCGTTGGTGGTAAAATGGATGCAGAACTTCTGGATGTGAACGGCATAGTGCAATTATCCAAGCTTCCGTCCCTGTTGGAGATCCGTTCAACTATCGCACGTATTTTGATAGAACCGGCATCACGTCTTGCACGTGTTTCAGCAGAGTATGGAAAGAAACAAAATTAAAAACTCAACAAGGAGTATTAAAATGGCAGATATTCAAAAAATAGTTGAAGAATTGTCAAAATTGACTGTTCAAGAAGCAGTTGAATTGTCCAAAGCACTAGAAGAAACTTGGGGCGTTAGCGCTGCTGCTGCTGTTGCAGTTGCTGCTGGTCCAACAAGTGGTGCTGCAGCTGAAGAAAAAACAGAATTTGACGTTGTATTGGCGGATGCTGGTGCAAACAAATTGGCTGTTATCAAAGCTGTTAAAGACATCACAGGTTTGGGTTTAGGCGAAGCAAAAGCTTTGGTTGAATCCGCACCAAAAGCTATAAAAGAAGCAGTTGCAAAAGATGAAGCTGAAAAAATGAAAGCAACATTAGAAGCAGCTGGTGCAAAAGTAGAAATGAAATAATTTCTATAAATACAAGAATCGCAAGATTCTAATATAATTGCAGAAATGCAATTTTGCCGCCCACCAGGGATTTAAATCCTTGGTGGGCAGACAGGCATAAAAAACATAGACGAATTTTTTCGTTTGCAAAATACAGAAGAGAATAAATAAAAAGGATTCAGAAAATGGCAATTATCCAGAAACTTAGAAAATCTTTTGGTAAAAGTTTTTTGCAAACTCCGCTTCCTGATTTAGTTGAAATTCAGTATAATTCTTACAAAGATTTCTTACAGGCAGATGTTGCCCCAGAAAACAGAAAAAATGTGGGGTTGCAGAGTGTGTTCAAATCCATGTTTCCAATTAAAGATTATGCGGGAATCGCAGATTTGGAATTTATTGAATATACTTTGGATAAACCTGTGTATAATGTTCAAGAATGTATGCTGCGAGATATGACGTATTCCAGCAAACTGAAATTGAAGCTGAGATTGATTTTGTGGGATATCGCAGAAGATGGTAAAAAATCTTTGCGTGATATCAAAGAACAAGAAATATTTATGGGTGAAGTTCCATTGATGACAGAACGCGGCAGTTTTATTGCTGCTGGGGTTGAACGTGTTGTGGTATCTCAGATGCACCGCGCCCAAGGTGTCGTTTTCGGAACAACAAAAGAAGCGAAAATTGCCGGAAATCCAGAAACTTATACAGGTCGTATAATCCCAGAACATGGTTCTTGGATTGATTTTGAAGAATCCAAAGGTGTTATATATGTTCGTATAGACCGCAGACGTAAAATCCCTGCAACAGTGCTTTTGCGTTGCTTGCCGTGTGCGGCTGATGAAAAGAAATTTATGGCTGACCCACACAAACCAACAATTGTTGGTATGGATAATGAAGAAATATTGGATTATTTCTATAAGAAGATTCCTTTGTCTTTTGATGGAAAATTGTGGATTGGGGACACCAGTGTTTTTGAAGGTTTGGATAAATATCGTTTGAATTACGATTTAATAAATCCAAAAAATAAAGAAAAATTGGCTAACAAGGGTGATCGTTTAAATGCTAAACGTTTTGCAAAGATTAAATCTGCATCAAAAACGTTTGGTATTGAATCCGATGCTTTGATTGGTGAATATTTGTTCAGTGCTGTGAAAAACGGCGAAGAAGTGCTGTTCCAAGAAGGTACAGAAATCACAGAAGAAGTGTTAAACGAATTAGAGAAATTAGGTGTTAAAAATATTTCTTTGATTGCGATTGACGGTACAACAGTTGGTGCGCATATGCGTAATACTTTGATGGCTGATAAAACAACGTCTCGCGAAGAAGCATTAGTTGCAATTTACGATGTTGTTCGTCCGGGTGAACGTCCAACACTGGAAGCGGCTATTAATTTATTCTTGCGTCAAGGTTTTGATTCAGCATATTACGATTTATCACCGGTTGGTCGTTTCAAAATGAATAAACGTTTGAAAATTGATTCCGGCAAAAAACCAGAAGATGAACGTACTTTGACGAAATCAGATTTCTTGGCGGTGTTAAAAACATTGGCAAATATTATTGACAAGAAAGACACAATTGATGATATTGATAATTTGTCTAACCGTCGTATTCGTGCGGTTGGTGAATTATTTGAACAAACTTTCCGTACAGGTATGTTGCGCATTGAAAGATTAGTTCGCGAAAGTTTGACATCTCCGAATATTGCAACAATGCAGCCCCAAGATGTAATCAATGCAAAACCTTTGATGTCATTGATAGCGGAATTTTTGGGAACATCTCAGTTGTCTCAGTTTATGGATTCTTATAATCCATTGGCAGAAGTAGAACATAAACGTTTGGTATCTGCTTTGGGACCTGGGGGATTGAATCGTGAACGTGCTGGTATTGGTGTCCGTGACGTACATCCAACGCACTATGGCAGATTATGCCCAATTCAAAGTCCAGAAGGTCCAAACATTGGTTTGATTACTCACTTGGCATCTTATGCACGTGTGAATCCTTATGGATTTATTGAAACACCTTATTATGTTGTTAAAAACAGCAAAATCACAGATGAGATGGTGTATTTAACAGCTGATGAAGAATTGGGACACAAAATTGCACAGGGTAATACCCCGACAACATCTGCTGGTGTTTTATCAGAAGATATGGTTACAGCACGTGTTGATGGCGATTTTACAATGGTTCCAAAAGAAGAAATTGATTTAATTGACGTGGCACCACGTCAGGTTGTATCTATTGCAGCAGGTTTGATTCCATTTGTTGCAAATGACGACTCGCACCGTGCTTTGATGGGTTCTAACATGCAACGTCAAGGTGTACCACTAATGCGTGTAGAAGCACCATTGGTTGGAACAGGTATTGAACGTGAAGTGGCACGTGATTCACGCACTGGTAAAGTTGCGAAACATAGCGGTGTTGTTGAATCAGTGGATGCTAATCGTATCGTTGTTAAATGTATGAATTCGCGTAATGTTGTGACAGGTGTAGATATTTATAACCTGGAAAAATTTGGTCGTTCAAATGGTGAAACAGTTATTCATCAAAAACCATTGGTTCACGTTGGTGACAGAATATCCACGGGCGATATTATCGCGGACGGTTCTTCTATGAATTATGGTGAATTGGCGTTGGGACGGAATGTTTTGGTTGCCTTTATGCCATGGCGTGGTTATAACTATGAAGACGGTATCGTGATTTCTGAACGTATTTCTCGTGATGATGTATTTACGTCAATCAAGATTGTGGAAAAAGAAATCAAATTGCGTGATACACAATTGGGACCAGAAAGTTTTACACGTGATATTCCAAATGTAGGTGAAGAAGCACTGAAGAATTTGGATGAATCCGGTATTATTTATGTTGGTGCAAATGTGAAACAGGGTGATATTTTGGTTGGTCGTGTTTCTCCTAAATCTGAAACGTTACTAACTCCAGAAGAGGCCTTGTTGCGTAACATTTTCGGTGAAAAAGCATTAAACGTTAAAGATTCTTCATTAAAGGTTGGACCAAACGAAGAAGGAACTGTTATTGGTGTTAATGTTTTGACACGTCATGGTGTCAAAAAAGATGACAGAACACAAATGATTGAATTGCAGAAAATCGAAAAAATCAACAAAAATCGTGATGAAGAAACAGCGATTATTGAAGACGGTTTTGCTGATCAGATTTTCCAATTGGCTGAAAATGCTGTTATTTCCGCTGGTTCAGGCAGTTTGAAACCATTTATTGGTAAAAAATTGACAGCAGAAGTATTTGAAGGTATCAAACCATCAGACATGAAAAAATTGGTGATTGATAACAAAGAAATACAGGCAAAAATTGATGAATTACGCGAACAACATGTTCTGAAATTAAAGGAATTGAATGAACGTGCTGATGCTGAAATTCAAAAAGCCACAGAAAGCAATTCTTTGGGTGCTGGTGTTTTGAAGGAAGTCAAAGTATATATTGCACACAAAATGAAATTACAACCTGGTGACAAGATGGCTGGTCGTCATGGAAACAAAGGTATTGTGTCTATAGTCGTGCCGATTGAAGACATGCCACACATGGAAGATGGAACACCTGTGGATATCGTTTTAAATCCTTTGGGTGTACCAAGCCGTATGAACATTGGTCAGTTGTTTGAAACACACCTTGGTATGGCTGCCCGCAGTTTAGGACAACAAATTGGCGAAATACTAGACGAAGTAAAACAAAAACGTGCAGTGACAGATGATTTGCGTTCAATTATGGGCAAGATTTATGGTAAAAATGTTGCTGAAAAACTAGAAAAAATGACCGATACAGACGTTCGTGCAGAAGCAGCGCTGTTAAAAGATGGTGTTCCAATGGCAACACCGACATTTGACGGTGCAACACCAGAAGAAATCAAATCGATGTTGAAATTGGCTAAATTACCAGAATCAGGTCAATTTACATTGTATGATGGTGTAACCGGTGAAAAGTTTGCTCGTCCAGTGACTGTTGGTGTTATGTACATGATGAAATTGCATCATTTGGTTGATGAAAAGATTCATGCACGTTCAACAGGCAGTTATTCTTTGGTCACACAACAGCCTTTGTCTGGTAAAGCACACATGGGTGGTCAGCGACTTGGAGAAATGGAAGTTTGGGCGTTAGAGGCACACGGTGCGGCGCATCTGTTGCGTGAAATGTTGACTGTTAAATCTGACGATATTGTTGGCAGAAATAAGATGTACGAAGCAATTATTTCTGGAAACAACGATATTCAAACAGGTACCCCAGAGGCATTCAACGTGCTTGTACGTGAATTGCGCGGGTTAGGTCTGGCATTAACAGCGAAAAAAATTGACTAGTGGCCGGGCCACAGACGATGAAAGTCGTCTGCCGGCCACAAGGCACTTTTAGTGACTTAAAAGGAGCAAAAACAAATGACAAATATGTTGCAAAAGATATTTGGACAAATAGAAACCAAAGAACAATTTGATGCACTGCGTATTTCTATTGCATCTCCCGAAGAAATATTATCGTGGTCTCATGGTGAAGTAAAAAAACCAGAAACTATTAATTATCATTCTTTGAAACCAGAAGCAGACGGATTATTCTGTCAGCAGATTTTCGGTCCTGTTAAAGATTACGAATGTGCATGTGGAAAGTATAAACGTATTAAATTCCGTGGGGTTGTTTGTGAACGTTGCGGGGTTGAAGTTGGTTCTTCATCTGTTCGTCGTGAACGTATGGGACACATTAAGTTGGCTATACCTGTTGCACACACATGGTTTTACGCGAAGGTAAAATCGCAACTTTGTTGAATAATTTGCCACAGAAAAAATTGGAACAAGTTATTTCTTATGATGCTTATATCGTAACAGAACCTGGTCTTACCAGTTTAAAGCAATATGACGTCATCAGTGAAGATGAATACCAAGCAGCAGTTGAAGAATTCGGTGAAGATTCTTTCCATGTGGGTATTGGTGCGGAAGGTGTTCGTGAAATTATATCTAATTTAGATATGGGGGATGAAAGAACACGTTTGCGCGCGGAATTGGCAGAAACAAAATCAGAAGCCAAACGCAAAGCGATAATTAAACAATTAAAATTGGTCGAAGCATTTTTGGATTCTAAAACAGAACCAGCGTGGATGTTGCCAGATATTATTCCTGTAATTCCACCAGATATGCGTCCTTTGGTCACTTTGGATGCGGGTCATGTTGCTGCATCTGATTTAAATGATTTGTATCGCCGTGTTATTATTCGTAACAATCGTTTAAAAAGATTTATAGAAATGCACGCACCTGAAATCATTGTGCGTAATGAAAAACGTATGTTGCAAGAAGCGGTTGATTCATTATTCGATAACAGCCACAAAGCACGTCCAATGGTATCACAGAATCGTCGTCCTTTGAAATCATTGTCTGATTCATTGCGTGGTAAATCTGGACGTTTCCGTATGAATATGTTGGGTAAACGTGTGGATTACTCTGGCCGCAGTGTTATTGTTCCTGGACCAACATTACGTATGCACCAGGTTGGATTGCCAAAAACGATGGCGTTGGAATTGTTTAAACCATTTGTTTATGCAAAATTGTTGGCTGGTGATTACGCAAATACATTGAAAACAGCGCGCAAAATGGTTGAAAACGGTGAAGACATCGTTTGGGAAATATTGGAACGCGTTATTTATCAACATCCAGTGTTGTTAAATCGTGCGCCATCTTTGCACAGGTTGTCTTTGATTGCATATGAACCTGTTCTAATAGAAGGCAAAGCAATTCGTTTACATCCATTGGCATGTAAAGGATTTAATGCTGACTTTGATGGCGACCAAATGTCTGTTCATGTGCCAATTTCATTAGAAGCGCAATTAGAAGCGCGTACATTAATGTTATCAACAAATAACGTTTTGTCGCCTGCTAATGGTGAACCTATGACTGTGCCAACACAAGACATGGTTTTGGGTTGTTATTACATTTCGTTGATAAATGGCGAACATACAGAACAATCACCGCGTTTTGCAAACTTTGACGAAGTTAAATTGGCTTTGGATAATAAAGTAATCACATTACATACACCAATTTATGCACGTGTAAACGGTAAAAAGTATGCAACAACTGCTGGCCGTATGATTTTGGGTGAATTATTACCAGAAGGAATGCCATTTGATTCTGTAAACAAAAAAATGCCAGCGGGTGAAATCAAAAAATTGTTGTCTTTGACATACGAAAAATGTGGTGACAAAGCGATGATTTTGTTAGCTGATGCATTGAAAGATACAGGTTTCGAACAAGCTGTGCTTAGTGGTATTTCAATTGGTTTTGATGATATTGTTGTTCCATCTGATAAACCTGAAATTATCGCAAAAACAGAAAAAGCAGCATCAGAAATTGAAAATCAGTATCAAAACGGTTTGTTATCCAGTGGTGAACGTCATAATAAACTGATTGATATCTGGATGCATACCACAGAAGAATTATCTGATAAATCTTTTGCTGCGCTGGGTAAATCAGAAGGTGACAACTGGAATTCTATCTATATGATGGCTGATTCCAAAGCGCGTGGTTCCAAAGACCAGATTAAACAGTTGGCTGGTATGCGTGGAATTGTGCAAAAACCGGATGGTTCTTTGATAGAAGTTCCAATTGTGTCAAACTTCAAAGAAGGTATGACCATGTCTGAATACTTTTCATCTACTCACGGTGGACGTAAAGGTATGGCGGATACTGCTTTGAAGACAGCAGAAGCGGGATATTTAACACGCCGTTTGGTTGATTTGGCATTGAACACAGTTATTACTGAACATGATTGTGGTACCAAGGAATGTATTACTGCAAAACCTGTGTACCAAGGTTCCAGAATGATTGTTCCATTGGGTGATGTTGTATTAGGTCGTACTGCGGCTCACGATATTATACATCCTTTGACCAAGAAAGTCATTGTTCCAGAAGGTGAATTAATAACCAAAGCCGCTGCCAGAGAAATTAATGAATCTGGTCTGCCAAGCGTTGATGTTCGCAGTGTTCTGACATGTTGCAGTGATGGTTTGTGTGCAAAATGTTATGGTATGGATTTGTCACGTGATGCGCTGGTTCATGTTGGTGAAGCGGTTGGTGTGGTTGCGGGGCAATCTATTGGTGAACCTGGAACTCAGTTGACATTGCGTACTTTCCACGTTGGTGGTATTGCACAAAGTGGTTCAGAAAGTCACTTTATTGAAATGCCAGAAGCAGGTACAATTAAATTGGATAACGTGAACACAATTGTTAATTCTGCAAATCGTGTTGTTGTATTATCCAGAAACGGTAAAATTGCAATTACAGATGACAACGGCAAAGAGATATTCAAAACCGATTTGCCTTATGCATCTATGTTGTTGGTAAACGAAGGCGACAAAGTTACCAAAGGACAAAAGGTTGCAGAATGGGATCCGTATTCTAACACCATTATCGCAGACAAAGCAGGTACAGTTTCATTTAACGATTTGATTGAAAATGTTTCTTTTCAAGAAGAAATTGATGCTGTCACAGGTATTATGTCCAGAAAGATTATTAACTGGAAGACAAACACCAAGAAAGCATTAAATCCTTCTATCAGATTGGTTGATGATTCTGGCAATATTATTTCACTGGGTGGTAAAAAAGTTGCAGAATATTTATTGCCAACATATTCAACATTGAATGTGTCTGATGGTGATAAGATTGCAGCAGGTGATATATTGGCACGTATTCCAGTTCAAACAAAGAAAACGGGCGATATTACCGGTGGTTTGCCACGCGTAGAAGAATTGTTGGAAGTACGCCGTCCTTCTAATCCTGCGTTATTGGCTGAAACAGACGGAACAATTGAATTAGAAGATTCTAAATCCAAGATTATCATCCGTATAGAACCAACAGACGGTACAGCACCAGTTGAATATGCAGTACCAAAGGGAACTAATTTGCTGGTTCGTAGTGGTGATACTGTCCGCAAGGCCGATAAATTGGTCGATGGTGACCCTGTTCCACAGGATGTGTTGCGTATTTTGGGGCAGAAAGCACTGGCGCAGTTTATGGTAGAAAGAGTTCAGGAAGTATACCGCTTGCAGGGTGTGTCAATTAACGATAAACACTTTGAAATATTGATTCGTGAAATGACTCGTCGTGTAGAAATCAGCAATCCAGGGGATACGGGTTTCTTAAGCGGTCAGGTCGTTGACAGAGTTGATTTTGAAGAAGAAAATGCTCGTGTTGCCAAAGATGGTGGTCGTGTTGCCGAAGCATCCCAGGTGTTGGTTGGTTTGACTCGCGCTTCTTTGACATCTCGTTCGTTCATATCCAATGCATCGTTCCAACAAACAACCAAAGTATTAGTGGATGCAGCAATCAGCGGTTCTACTGATAAATTGGCTGGTGTGAACGAAAACTTGGTTGTTGGTCGTTTGATACCTGTCGGTACAGGTGCATATGTTCGTCGTGTTCGTGAAATCGCAAAAGCAGAAGAAAAGGCCGAAAAATTGGCTCGTGAAGGTGGCGAACAACAACAATTATTGGATATTTAATATAAAACAGAATATGCCCGATGTTTGCGCTATGGTAAATGTCGGGCCTATTCATGCAGTGAGATAAATACGTATATTTTTTTACTTGCAAATGGACAATAATAGAATAAAATAGACAATTGTAAATAAAAGGATTGTAAAATGGCAACTCCAAAAAGTAAAACAAGTAAAGCACGTTCTGCACAACGTCGTTCACATGATGCGTTGTCAGTGATGCCGGTTTCTGTATGCAAAAAATGTGGTGAAAAGAAACGTCCACATCACGTTTGCCCTGCATGCGGTTCAAAATAATCGTATAAGATAACCAAGAATAGGGCGCGGATTGCAATTCCGAATGCCCTTTTTTGTACCAAAATGACAGAAAGCAAAAGAGTTATTTCCATAGATGCCATGGGTGGCGACCATGCCCCAAATGCTGTTTTGGGTGGCATAAATCAATTTTTATATCAATATGGAGAAGATGTGGCTTTCTTTCGTTTGTTTGGCAAAGAACAGATTTTGCGTTCTATGTTGAAAAAGTTTCCACGTGTTGCGCGTAACTGTGAAATAGTGAACGCAGATGACGTTGTTTCTGCTACAGACAAAGTACGCGATGTTATACGTCATGCCCAAGAAACATCTATGTACAAAGCAATAATGGATGTTCGTGATGGTAATTCTTCTGCGGTAGTATCTGCTGGGAATACTGGTGTATTGATGGCTTTGTCTAAATTGGCGTTGAAAACAGTTGATGGAATATCCAGACCTGCAATAACAACAATGTTGCCATCTGGAAACGGCGATTCACGTGTTGTTGGCTTGGATTTGGGTGCAAATGTTCAGTGTGATGAAGAAATATTATTTGATTTTGCAATATTGGGCAGTGTATATGCAGAAATCATTGGTGGTATGAAACGTCCAAAGGTTGGCATTTTAAATATCGGTGAAGAAGAAACCAAAGGCAGTGAAACACTGCAACGATTAAACAAGATTTTAACGGAACATAGTGAAGAATTGCCGTATAAATACATCGGGTTTGTAGAGGGTACAGATATTTCTGCTGGAAATGTTCAGGTTGTCGTCACAGATGGTTTTACGGGCAATGTAATGTTAAAAACGGTCGAAGGTACCGCAAAAATGATTTCGCGTGTTGTCAAAGAAAATTACAAGAAATCATGGCTTGCAATACTTGGAACGTTTTTCTTGATACATTTGTTCAAAAGATTAAAACACAAAATTGACCCACGTTCGTATGCAGGTGCTGTATTTTTGGGTTTAAACGGATTTTCGATAAAAACACATGGGAACAGCGATGCATTGGCATGGTCGCATGCGCTGGAATATGCTGCTAATTTATCTAAATCAGATTTTTATGGTAAAATCCGCGAAAGAACAAATGCATTATCTGCGATAAAAAATAAAATCAAAGATTTAAATAACGTGGAATAATATTCACTTTGTTTTCTCTGTAAATATCATATTTTGAATTATATTTTGGCTCGGGCAGTACCATCCCACGCCAATTAACAAAGGTTGAATGTAAAACTTGTCCATGGGTGGATTGTGCTGGTGTTGTTGATGAAACTAGTGCAGATAGTTATTCTTGTGGCATTGCATATACAGACACAGACACTATACAA
>JAFRSF010000031.1 GCA_017427715.1 Alphaproteobacteria bacterium
CACACACACACACACACAACTAAGGCGTTGCCTGGCTTTCTTAGTATTCGTCATAATTCCATATAATTCTTTTGCGGTTGATGCATGTACGCCAAATGACAGCGTTTCTGTAATACTGGATGCGTCTGTTGGAAACGGCAGTTCATATTATAGAACACCTTCATATAAAGTGGCTGTTTATATGCCGTACGGCACATTGTATGGTATTGCTACGTGTTTAAGTAGTGATTTTGGAACGACTGGTGCCAACGAAGAAACATCACAAATGGGAATATATACAGACAATAATGGTGTATTGGTTGATAATGGTTCAATTGTTGTTGGTGGTGAAAATAATGGTTCCTATTGTTGGTGCAGAATAACTTATCCTGTTGTTTCTAATTGGATGTATATTGCTGGTCCTAGTTGGTATCAAAAGGTCAATACATCTTGTGTGCAGGAATGCAATGCAGATTGTGGTTGGCATATTGCTAATTATTCACAAAAACGTAAAAGATTGTTTAATTTATTATAGAATTAATATGTGGCGGAGACGGGGGGGGGATTACCTCGGCACTTTGTGCCTGCGGTGCATTCGTTAGCACTCAAACTTCGTTATCACTTGTTTTCGTTTATTCATAGTCGAACCCAGAAACTGCGTTTCGGGGCCTAATACCCAAGACCATCATCAACGACAAAAATAAAATGACCAAATGGTCATTTGATTTTTGTGGCGGAGACGGGGGGATTCGAACCCCCGATACAGTTGCCTGTATTCACGATTTCGAGTCGTGCGCATTCAACCAGCTCTGCCACATCTCCGTGCGTGTAAATTATATATAAACCAAAATAAAATGCAACGCTTTAATTTTGCATATTTGAAATCTGCCATATTTATACTATAATGTATGCATGAAAACTTTTTACGAACAAGTTTATGAAATTGTTGCAAAGATACCTGTTGGCACTGTTGTTACTTATGGTGACATTGCTAAAATGTTGGGACGACCACGTGCAGCACGATTCGTTGGTTATGCCATGTCTGCATCTTGTGAAACAGATGATTTGCCATGGCATCGTGTAACTTTTGCAGATGGTAAATTATGGGACAACGAATGGGAACAGGTGCAACGTAATTTATTGATTGCCGAAGGTGTCGGCTTTACCAAGGATGGTCATATAGATGTTAAAAAATACAGATGGGATGCTGTAAATGTTTCAACATCACAGGAATTACATGATTTACCATTAAAGTTTTAATAACCACAAGAAAAAACTTTATTTTTCAAGATTTTCATAGCATAATGTAAAAATGATATACACAAAAGGATAAAACGATGAAACGTTCTGATATAATAAGGACTTTACAGGTACAATATAAAGGCATGCGTACAGATGACGCAATGGCTATGTTGGATGCTGTAACAAATGAAATGATAAACGCAATTGCAAAAAATAACAGAATTGAAATTCGTGGATTTGGCACTTTTCAACCTAGAAAGCGCGCAACCAAAGATGGCTATAACCCCAGTACAGGTAAAATGATGCATTTGGATGCAGGCAGAACAATTTTGTTTAAACCTAGTCGTGAATTAACTAAAAAAATGAATGGGTCTAAAAAATGGTTTCAGGAATAAAAAATCATAATCGTGACAGATACGAACGTATACGCAAATTAATGTGGATAAAATGCGAAGCATGCGGTCGTTTGGTATATTATAAAGATTATAGAAACAATCATTATGTTTGTCCGCGCTGTGGACGTGCGTTTATAATGACACCTAAACAACGGTTTAATTTGTTGTTTGATAATATTTATTGGAAATCATATGATTTGCCAATCAGTACTGATGACCCATTGAATTTCATAGATCGGGTTGCATACAAAGAAAGATTACTAGAAGCCCGCGAAGACACGGGTTATAACGATGCAATTGTAACGGCTGATGGTACTGTTGATGGTATAGACACGACAATTTGCGTTATGAACGGTGATTTTATGATGGGTTCTATGGGACGTGCAGCGGGTGACGCAATTGTTGCCAGTATTGAACATGCAATTGAATTAAAACAACCGTTTGTTATGGTGACTTGCAGTGGTGGTGCGCGTATGCAAGAAAACATTTTGTCTTTGATGCAGATGGCACGTACAACTGTTGCTGTAAACAAATTGCACGAAAACAAATTACCGTATATTGTGATTTTGACAGACCCGACATTTGGTGGCGTAACCGCTTCTTTTGCTATGTTGGGTGATATTCATATAGCAGAATCTGGCGCGCGTGTTGGTTTTGCAGGTCGCCGTGTTATTGAACAAAATATTCATGAAAAATTACCATCTAATTTCCAAACAGCAGATTATTTATATGAACATGGAATGGTTGATATGGTTGTGTCACGGGTTGATTTAAAAGACGCACTATCACGTGTTTTAAAAGTATTAACAAAACAACCATCTGAACCAAGAATTATCGATGTTAAAACTCCGAAAAATGACAATTCCAAAAAATCTCGTGATGTGGGTAAAACGCCGGAATATGACAAAGTGTTGTTGGCACGTAATGAAAACAGACCGCATTTCTTAGATTATGTTGGCGGAATAGTTGATGATTGGTCATATCTGGCGGGTGATAGATGTTTTGGTGAAGATGCCGCTATGTGTGGTGGAATCGGATATTGGTATGGAATACCAGCGGTTATAATTGGTCAAGAAAAGGGGCGTACTATTGAAACCCGCCAAAAACACAGATTTGGTATGCCAAATCCAGAGGGTTATCGCAAAGCCCAGCGTTTAATGCGTTTGGCTGAAAAGTTTAATTTGCCACTTATATCATTGTTTGATACGGCCGGTGCGTTTGCTGGTGGTGCAGCCGAAGAACGCGGACAATCGCAAGCAGTCGCATCAAGTATTGCAACTGGATTAAAAGTTAAAACGCCATACGTTGCAGTCAATGTAGGCGAAGGCGGTTCTGGTGGTGCAATTGCAATCGGAACAGGTGACCGTGTAATGATGCTGGAAAACGCAATTTATTCTGTAATAGCACCTGAATCTTGCGCCAGTATTTTATGGAAAGACAATAAATTCAAAGCCCAAGCGGCAATTGCCTTGAAACTGACCGCACGTGATATGGCTTCATTAAATGTCATTGATAAAATTATATCTGAACCAGCGGGCGGGGCGCACAAAGATTGGCAAACAACAATGGAATTGTTGGCCAAAGCGGTTGCTGATGCAATCAAAGAATTGCAAGAAATACCGGTTGAACAACTGGTTCCTGAACGTGCTAAGAAGTTCTTGGCTATGACCAGGGATGTTGAAATATACCAGCCAGAAATAGACGACAAAATCTAAAAATCGTGCTTGCATTTAGTGTTGGTGTTGTATATAATGAAACCCATCCGGAGCGTTGGCAGAGTGGTAATGCAGCGGATTGCTAATCCGTGACCGTGTTATAGCGGTCCATAGGTTCGAGTCCTATACGCTCCGCCAGAAAAATTAAATCGGCATTTTGCCGATTTTAATTTTTTAACAATTTTAATAATGTGGGTTAAAAGATATATTCTTTACTTTTTCAAAATATTTGTTATACTCGGTGGTGAACCTAAGGAATTGGGTTCGGGGCTGTGATAAGTCCGGTCAAGTCGGTGCGAAAGCATCGTTATTTCAGATGTTTCGGTGCTTTTTGCATCGCTATCATCCCCAAATCTAATGGTTGGGGAGCCGTCGGTTATAAAACAGGGATAACCCGAAAGCCGCGGAATCATACTTGACTGATTTATCAACTCCCCGACCGCCA
>JAFRSF010000032.1 GCA_017427715.1 Alphaproteobacteria bacterium
CACACACACACACACACAACTAAGGCATTGCCTAGCATTTTTATTATTCATTATTATCCCATATAATTCTTTTGCGATTGATGCGTGTATAGAAGACGATAGTATAGTAATTATTCCAATAGGGCGCACAGATAGACAGTTTACCAATGGTGCAGATTGGTATTCTACAGATGATGATGGTGTTAATGTTAGAATCAGAGGAACAAGTGCATGTCTAAACGATTTGCATGGTGTGCAACAATGGGAAGTTTATTATGAAAACAACGGCATTTTAATAGAAAATGGTAAACAAGTTGTCGGCGGGGAACAAAACGGTAAATATTGTTTTTGTAAAATTACATACCCTGTTGTTTCTTTGTGGGTAAACCGCGACCCTGCTGTTTGGGCTTCTCCATCAACATGCACATCTAATTGCGCATATTGGTGTGTGCAATTTGCATATAGTGGGTCGCCAATGTGGGTTTCTTTGATGGAATCATTGTTCAGATAATTTGTCTTTTGCATTGCACCATTTTGCAACCGGACATTTTTTACAATTTGGGCGCAATGCTTTACATGTATATCGACCATGTAAAACCATAACATGATTTACAAATTCATGGTATTTTTTTGGAATTATTTTTAATAATTTTTCTTCTACTTTTTCTGGTGTGTTATCGCTTTCATCAACCCAATTAAATCTATGTGATAAACGAAAGACATGTGTGTCTACGCCGATATTCGGCGCATGCCATAAAACATTCATAATAACATTTGCTGTCTTTTGACCGATACCAGCCAATTTCATCAATTCATCACGATTATGATATTTTATTGGAAAACAATAATTTACATCATCACTAATATCAGATTTCAACTGTTTTGATAATTCAATAATGTTTTTTGCTTTGTTATTAAAAAAAGAAAGGACCCGAATATGTTTTTTCAACCCGTCAATCCCCAGTTTTAACATTTTATCTGGTGTTGGTGCAATTTTGAAAAGTTCAGGTGTCACTTCGTTTACTTTCTTGTCGGTTGCCTGGGCTGATAAAATTACAGCAACTGCAAAAGTAAATTCGTTTGTTGCGTACAACTCTGACCGAATATCCATATTCAATGTCGGACAGACATTTTCAAAATAGATATCCGGTGTCAAAGTTATATTTTGTTTACGCATTTGCTTTTTCAATATTGATTGATAAATTGTATCCTTCAATTTCTGTTGTAAACTGATTTGCTTCATCAAAGTTCATTTCAACAATCAAAGCATTGTGCATGATGCGCTTTTTATATGTTTCCAAAGCATTATGCAGGGCGATTTCTGTTGTATACGTCAATTTAATTCTGTCAGATACATCAAGACCTGCTGCTTTTCTTGAATCTTGGATGAAACGAAGCGCATCATTTACCAATCCTTCGGCAATTAATTCACTGTTTGTTTCTGTGTTCAATACTACAACAGCGGTGTTATCTGGCAATGCAGCGCCACTGACACCGTCTTTGACCGTTAAACGATTTTCAAATTCATCAGCATTCAAAGTATATTCACCAACAACCAATTTATCACCTTTGATTTCATAATCGCCACGTTTGACAGCGGGGATTATGTCTTTCAAAGCACCACCCAATCTGCTACCAATTTTAGGTGTAATTAAATACACAAATGAATCGGCAACATTATGAATATCTTCAATGAATTTAACATTTTTCACATTTAATTCATCTTTGATTATATTTGCGTATTCGCGCATATCTGCACCAGCAATTGTTACATCCATCAATGGTAAACGATTGCGCAATTTATATTGTTCACGTAATTGGTTACCAACAGATACAATTGCTTGAACATGGCGCATATCTTCTACAATTTTAGTATCCGTGTTGTTTGTTGTTGGCCAATCTTCCAAATGAACAGATTCTTTACCTGTTAAATTTTTGAATATATATTCAGAAATAAATGGTGCAAAAGGTGCCAAACATTTACAGAATGTCACTAATACATAATGTAATGTTTCAAAAGCACTTATATCTTCTTCCCAGAATCTGTTTTTATTTAAACGAATATACCAATTATTTAATATATCAAGGAATCGTACGAATTCTTTGATTGCGATATCTGGTTTGTATTCATCCAAAGAAACGGTTGTTTTTTTAACCAATTCGTTTAATTCAGCCAAGATATATTTATCCATCAAATCATCAGATTTTGGTTCTTTGGTTACAGTAATATTTGATGCGTTTGCATACAATGTAAAGAAATGGTATGCATTCCAAAGTGGTGTTAAAATTGTTTTGATTGTGTCATTAAATACATGACCTGCTTTGTCAACCAACACAGGTTCTGCCTTCATAAAATTGCTTCCTTGCATAAACAAACGTATTGCATCAGCACCGTATATTTCTAGTTGTTCAGACGGGTCTTCAAAATTGTGTAATGATTTTGAAAACTTTCTTTTTTGTTCGTCTAAAATCATACCATTCGCAGATACAACTTTGAATGCTGGTTTGTCAAACAAAGCAACCGCCATAATCATTAAATGATAGAACCAACCACGTGTTTGATCTTGACCTTCGATAATATAATCAGCAGGGAATGTTTTTTCAAACTTGTCTTGATTTTCAAACGGATAATGCAGAGATGCGAATGGCATAGAACCAGATTCAAACCAACAATCCAATACATCTGTTATTCTGTGCCAACCGTCTTTGGTCAAAGCATCTAATGTCGGGCGATGTAAATCATCAATCTTTACACCAAAGAAATCTTCCATTTCTTTAACTGAACCAAATATTTTATATTCGCCGTCTTTTTCCCATATTGGCAACGGAACACCCCAGAAACGATTTCTGGTTATACCCCATGGACGTGCATTCTCAATCCAGTCCATAAAACGATTGCCAGCAGAAGTCCAAGTCGTATCATTTTTTGTTATTTCAACCAATCTGTCGCGAATTTTTGGAACATCAACATACCACGCGTCTGTTGCACGATAAATCAGTTTTTCATGACTGCGTGGGCCAAATGGATAAGCGTGTTTATGTTGTTCTTTTTTAACTAAAATGCCGGTTTGTTTTAACCAATCAATAATTTTTGGATTGGCTTCAAATATATTTTGACCTGCCCAATCTTTAACTGTCGAATCAAAATTACCATAATCATCTACATTTAAAATTACAGGAAACTTTGAATCCAATGCCTTGGCAGCCAAATAATCGTCTTCACCAAAAGCAGGTGCGATGTGAACAATACCGGTACCATCGCCATCACTTACGTAATCGGCAGAAATCACCGTATACAGATTGTTGTTTTCGTTGCTGATGTTTGTATAGTAATCAAATATTGGTTTATAATGTAATCCGACTAATTCTGATCCCTGTATTTCGCCAACTTTTTCAGATGTTGCAAATATTTTTTCATACGCTTTTAATCGACTTTCAGCCAAAACATAAACATGTCCATCATTATGTTTCATGCGAACGTATTTCATATTTGGGTTAACAGCCAAAGCAGAATTAGCGGGCAAAGTCCAAGGTGTTGTCGTCCAAGCAATCGCCCTGTCCCCATTTTCAAGTTCAAACCAAACAGTCACAGTATCATCAACAACGTCTTGATATTCACTGGATGCTTCGCTGTTAGATAAAACAGTTCCTTGTTTCCAATCAAATGGATTAACTTTGAAATCTTTATAAAGCAAACCTGTATCATACAGTTTTTTTATTGCCCAAATTACAGATTCCATAAAGTTTTTATCCATGGTGCGATAACCTTTGGTTTCGCCCCCATCAACCCAGCGACCAATCCGTTCAATGAAGCGTAACCATTCGTTTGAATATGTCATAACGTCTTGTCTGCACATATCACAGAAAGCATCAATTCCATCTTTTGCAACAATATCTTTTGCATTTTTACCCTGTTTTTTTTCAACAGAGTTTTCGGCAGGTAATCCATGGCAATCCCAACCTAATGCGCGTTCAACATAAAAACCGCGCATAGTTTTGTAACGCGAAACCATATCTTTGATGCATGATACACCCAAATGTCCCCAATGTGGTAAACCATTTGCAAATGGTGGTCCATCATAGAAATTAAATGGTTCACCCATCTTTGTTTTATTCAAAGATTTATGAAACGTGTCAGATTCACGCCAAAATTGTAAAACTTCGTGTTCTAGATTTGCAAAATTGACCTTTGGTTCAGTTTTTTTGTATACCATGTTTTTAATGCCCTTTTTGTATAAAAAACGGCGCCCAACGCGCCCCAGCCACCGCTAAAGCGCAGTGTCCGTCATTTAATAATAATTATTGCTTTTGTTGTCATGTTTTCACTTATACAATGTTTTTCAAAAAAAATCAAGTCAAATACGATAAAACTTGAAAAAATATAATGTATTGACTATACTCTAACCCAGTTAAGCCGGTTTAGCTCAGTTGGTAGAGCATCTCATTCGTAATGAGGGGGTCGTAGGTTCAAGTCCTATAACCGGCACCATAGGTTTTCACCAAAGCGATGGCTGAAAATCAAGTGTTGCGCCAGAGTACAACAGATTCTTGGAAATAGATTTTTGTGTTTTAAGAACTGAGAAGGCAAAGTATCAAACAAATTTGTGGCAAGGAGTTCCTTTATGATTTATTACAATTTAAATGATATTGTAGTCAGAGATATGATTGAATCGGATCCAGAAATAATTACTACTGAAGAACATTTACAAGGGTGGGTTGATCAAGAAATTGATAAATACTTAAAAAGATTACAAGATGTCGCAAATGGTAAATGTACCAGCTTGGTTGCAGAATACAAAGGAAATGTCGCAGGATATATCAATGTGTATCCAAATGCTATGTGGGGCGCTTTTGGCGGAAAGGGTTTGCCAGAAATTGTTGATTTAGGTGTTTTGCAAAAATATAGACAGCATGGTATAGGTACTATTTTAATGCAGATAGCAGAAAATATTGCTGGAAAATATGCTGATACTGTTTATCTTGGTGTCGGGATAAATAAAAATTATGGTGCTGCACAAAGGTTATATGCAAAACGTGGTTTTATTCCGGACGGTACGGGCTTGTGGTATAAAAACAAGGTTTTAGAACCCTATGCCGATATGAAAAATGATGATGATGCAGCTATATATATGTTGAAAAAATTATATTGATTTAAAAAACAAAGGAGTACTTATATGATTATTAAACAAGAATACCCAATACTAGAATACGATGATTCCAGACATGTTAAAGTTTCTGCCAAAGAATTGGAAAAACTCACGAATCTTGGTATAAAATACGGGGTGATTGATTTTTGTTTGGAAAGTCGTGAAGAATTAGTCAAAAATTATCCATCTAAAATAGTTGGCACATTCAAGGGCTGTGGTGTTGCGCCAACAAATGTTTATGAAATTGATTTTAATGGTACAAGAATACTTTCACATCAGGGTGTTATAGGTTCTCCTTTGGCTGCAGCAGTCATGGAAGATTTGATTGCTATGGGGTGTGATACAATAGTCGCTGTTGGTGATTGTGGCGTTTTAGATAAAACAATAAAACGTGCAGATATCATCGTTCCAACGGGTGCTGTACGTGCAGAAGGAACATCTTATCATTATGTAGCACCCAGCAGAACAATTCAGTATTCACCGGAAATAATACAAAAAGCATGTGATTTTTATACTTCAAAAAATATTCCTTTTGTTAAAGGTTTAACTTGGACAACAGATGCGATATATCGTGAAACAGAAGATGCAGTAAAACTGCGTCAGCAAGAAGGTTGTATATGTGTAGAAATGGAAAACGCGACTTTTGGTGCTGTTGCGCAACATTATGGGGTTAAGTTCTTTCAAATATTATATGGTGGTGATTGTTTAGATACCACAACTTGGGATGCCCGTCCTTGGTGCAGTCCAGAAGAAAGATTAAAAACAAAATATGAATTATCAAAACTTGCAATGGAAATGGTATTGAAAATATAAAAAAACACCGGCGTTTGCCGGTGTTTTTATAACCAAGATAATAGCGTAAACAGCAAAATCAATATCAATAAAGAATAATTAGTGGTGTTTATAAGCTCTTGTTTTTGTCCGTTTTTATAAACAACAAAACATTTTGTTTCACCTGTTATCACGATTTTTGCAATTTCT
This sequence comes from Alphaproteobacteria bacterium, assembly GCA_017427715.1. Lineage (GTDB taxonomy): Bacteria > Pseudomonadota > Alphaproteobacteria > Rs-D84 > Rs-D84 > Enterousia. The sequence goes on from JAFRSF010000032.1 coordinate 6,108, forward strand.
ATATCGCGAACATTTTCTAAATTCCAAATGTTATAATTGCCATACAATATAGAAGACCCAAGTTCTTTTCCACCAATTTTTATATTCAACACCATCCATTTAGGTTCTATTTTGTTTTTTTTGTTTTTATACAGGGTAATAAAAAATTCATCGTCCAGACAAACGTTCAGTTTTTTTGAATACCAAAAACCATCTTTAAGAATCAAATTTATTGGTTTGTTTTTTTGTTTGGGCATAAAACCTCCTTTTGACAAGAAAAATTATAGCATTTTTACGCCCTATTTTCCACACTTTAATTTGCGTAATACGACCATTATACCAGTAGGTGTCACGCCTGGTATTCTTGATAGTGACGCAATTGTTTCAGGACGTGTTTTTGTCATTTTTTCAATCAATTCATTTGTTAAACCGGGCAAAGATTTATAATCAAAATCGCGCGGTATTTTCAATTCAGCATCTTTTTTATAATTGGCAATTTCGCGTTCATTTCTTGAAATGTACCCGGCATAAAATTTATCATTTTCAAGCGCTGTATTTTCACGTAATTGTTTTATTTTATCATGTAAATCTTTTGTGATTAAACCCAAAGATTCTGCCGTACAGCCCAATCTTAATATTGCATTATCGGCACGCAAATTTAACCGATATTCAGCGCGCGAAGTGAACATACGATACGGTTCATCAACCCCCAGTGTTGTTATATCATCAATCAATACACCAATCATAGAATCTGTCCTGTCCAGAATCAGTGTTTTCATATTTAACGCAAAAGCCGCCGCGTTTGCACCGGCAATAACACCCTGGGCTGCGGCTTCTTCATATCCACTGGTACCATTTATTTGTCCAGCAAAAAACAAACCATTTATATCTTTGGATTCTAATGTGGATTTTAATGCGCGTGCATCTATGGCATCATATTCAATTGCGTATCCATATCTTGCTATTTTCGCGTTCTCTAATCCCGGTATAGTACGTATCCATTTGTCTTGAATATCAGCACCGAAACTGGTTGATATACCATTTGGATAAATTAAATCGCTGTTAAATCCTTCTGGTTCTAAAAATACATGGTGTGAAGTATGTTCTGGAAAACGCATAACTTTGTCTTCTAGTGACGGACAATAACGCGGTCCAAGACCGACTATATCTCCATTATACATTGGTGCATTTTTTATATTATCGCGAATTATTTTATGTGTTGTTTCGTTTGTATGTGTAATAAAACATTTTTCTGCATATTTATTGTCTTCATCACCCAGCCCAAACCAATCATGTGGAAAATCGCCGGGCTGTTCTTCGCATACAGAAAAATCAATACTATTGCGATATATACGTGCTGGGGTACCGGTTTTTAGACGTAATAAATCAAAACCTGATTTTTTTAATATGCTTGAAATGTGTGTATCATTTTCTTGATATTCGCCATTATCCATTAAACGACCAGATTGAATTTTTTCAGCGCCACGTGTGACCAATCCACCCAGAAAAGTTCCAGTTGTTAATACAATAGATTTAGCAGAATATTTTTTATTTATGATTTTATTTTCGATATCTAAATCAAAAACTGATTCGAATACAAGTGTCAGGTTTTCTGCTGTACACAAAATATTCATAACAGCATCGTGATAAAAATTTCTGTCGATTTGTGCGCGCAGAGCCTGGGTTGCCGCACCATGTGTTGCATTTAATGTTCGCCAATGGATACCAGCACTATCAGCGGCAAACGGCATAACACCACCCATTGCAGCCATTTCTGCAACCATTTGTGATTTACCTGGTCCCCCAATAGACGGATTACAAGACATAGCACCAATATCAGATTCACGCATTGTTATTAACAATGTTTTTGCGCCACGACGACTCGACGCAGTTGCTGCCTCTACCCCTGCGTGTCCGCCCCCGATAATAATCACATCATAATTTTGCATTTTTATTTTTCGTTTATTTTTGCGTACAAACACATATCTTGACGACGATTCAAAGGTTTATTGAATTCATAACTTTTCATAATACCTTCGCGTGTAAATCCGCATTTTTCTGCTGTCTTGCAGGATGGAGTATTTTCTATATCAGCTTTTAAAGTAATACGTTTAAAGCCCATGTTGAAAAACTCTTGAACAATCGCTTGGACCGCCTCAGACATAAATCCTTGACGTGCGTATTTTGGGTTTAACCAGTACCCTATTTCACCGGTTTCATTTGACCAATTTATACTCATAAAACCACATACACCAACAAATTTGCCGTTATCACGCAAATATAAACCATAATTAGCATCAGTTTGATTTTTCCATTTCTTTTCAGAACCGCGTAAATAATCAAACTCTTGTTCTGGTTGTTTTATATCTGACCAAGGCATAAATTTGAAATATTCGCGATTTTTATCAATCATATCAAATAATTCATTTGCAAAATCAAAACTTGCAACCAATGGTTTCAAATCAAGACGTTCTGTTTGTAATGGTTTAAATGCTTGTGGTTTCATTTTTTAATCCTTTACTTTTGCAAATAATATTGCATCGTCTAATTTGTTCAAGTTTGGGTTAAACCCAGATTTACGCATGATACCTTCTTGTTCAAAACCGCATTTGTTTGCAACCCTGCAAGATGCCAGATTGTTTGGACTTGCAGTCAGAACAAAACGGCTAAATCCAATATCAAAAAATGATTGTGTAACTTTACTTACCGCTTCGCTAACAAGCCCCTGTTTTGTGTATTCTGGTCTTATCCAGTATGCAATTTCCCCATTTCCATCACGCCAATTTATATGTCGCAATGTACAGATGCCGATAAACTCGGTGTTTTCACGCAAATATAATCCATATACTGCACGTGTTTGATTTTTCCATCCATTTTCAGATTGACGTAACCAATCAAATTCTTGTTCTGGGCTTTCAATTTCAGTCAAAGACGGAACGTATGTAAAATAAGTTGGATTTGTTGCTTTGATTCTAGAAATAATATCAAACAATTTATTTGCAAAATCAAAACTTGCAACCAACGGTTTTAAATCAAGACGTTGTGTTTGTAATGGTTTAAATGCTTGTGGTTTCATTTAAAATCTCCCCATGCCACCATTTACGTGTATAGTTTGTCCGTTGATATATGATGCTTCATCGCTTGCCAAAAATATGCAAGCGTTTGCCACGTCTGTTGGTTCTCCGAAACGACCAGCTGGTATTTGTGATAAATATGTTTTCTTTAATTCGTCACTTAACACATCTGTCATATGTGTTTTTATAAATCCGGGTGCGATACAGTTCGCAGTTATACCACGAGAGGCAACCTCTGCTGCGATAGATTTTGTTAGCGCGATAATGCCGCCTTTTGATGCAGCGTAATTTGTTTGTCCTGCGCCACCAACAACACCAACAATAGATGCCATATTTATAATACGCCCATATTTTTGTTTCATCATTGGCATAATTGCACTGCGACACATTTTAAATGTTGCGCGTAAATTGGTATTTATAACATCATCAAATTGTTCATCACTCATGCGCATTAACAAAGTGTCTTTTGTAATGCCTGCGTTATTAATCAAAACATCCAAATGACCGGTTTTTTCAATTGTGTCATTAACCAATTTATCGCATGCGTCATCCACAGATAAATCAGCAACGATTTTTATAAAATCATCATTAAAATCTTTATTTAATTTTTCGCTGTTTCGGCCAGATACAACCACTGTTGCACCGGCATTTTTCATTTGTTTGGCTATTTCACCACCAATTCCACCAGTTGCACCAGTAATTAAAACAACTTTATTTTTCAAATCGAACATTTTATATCTCCAATTTATGTGTGTTTATTTTATCCGTGATACGTGAAACTAACCCGATTAAAGCATTGCCTGGTCCAATTTCTGTCAAATCAGTTATGCCTAAATCAACCATATTCAACACAGATTCTCGCCAACGTACACCATGTGTTATTTGGTACACCAAAGATTCTTTGATTTCGTCAACGTCCAACATTGGCAAACAGGTTTTATTTGAAATTAACGGAATATTTGGTTTTTTTATTTCTATATTATCCAATGCAATTTTCATTTTTTCAGCAACTGGTGCCATCAATCTTGAATGTGGCGGTACAGACAAAGGTAATTTCATCGCACGTTTTGCACCATGTTCTTTTGCTATTTCCATTGCTCGTTCAATTGCAGATGTTGCACCAGATATAACAATTTGACCATCACAATTATCGTTTGCAATATCGCATACAGCATTTGTTTCTTGTTCAGCCATTTCACAAACGTTTTTCAAAACGTCTATATCCAATCCCAGAATAACAGCCATCGCACCCTGTCCTGCTGGGACGGCCTTTTGCATTTCTTCGCCACGCAAGCGAACCAGTTTTATTGCATCTTCCAAAGACAAAGCCCCAGCCACACATAGTGCTGTATATTCACCCAAAGAATGTCCCGCTACAAAATCAGGTGTTGAAGGATGTGCCGCCCGAAACATAGCAATTGAAGTTGTTAAAATTGCGGGCTGAACATTGGCTGTTAAAGTTAAAGTTTCCATTGGACCATTAAAAATAATATCCGACAATTTTATGTCTAAGACAGAATCAGCCGCATCAAACACTGCGCGTGCATCAGCATTATTTTTATATAAATCTTGTCCCATACCCACAGTTTGTGAACCTTGACCTGGGAAAACATATACAGATGACATAGTTGTCCTTTTGCTGTGTTTCTTATAAATTATAGGAAATTAAAAGCAAAAAACAAGTTTAATTACTTTCGTATAGAAAATTCACATCCACAATAATTTTGTCTGTAAAAATCAGATTCATGGTTTATTTCTTGTCGCAAAGATTCATCCCATTTGATTGGTATATATTTTATTATTCCGCAAGATTCATTGCCTGCACAATCAACCTGATTTTGATTTTTATGGCGTGATACACCAAATACAGATGCAATTGCATTAAATCCATTTTTTATTGCGTATTCACGTGCATAACAAAAGCGGTACGCAAAGCATTTACTGCATCGCGCACCGCGTTCAGGTTCATTTTCAAGACCGCTAATTTCCTGTTTCCATTTTTTGTGATCGTAATCGCCAACGACATACTTTACACCCATTTTTTCGCAGTATTTTATTTGTTCGTTTAAACGCTTTTGATATTCGGTTTCTGGAAAAATATTTGGATTAAAAAACATAACAATAAAATCATCTATACCGCAGATTTCGCCGTTTACCAATTGTTTAATGGCGCCACACGAACATGGCGCACAACAAGACATTAAAATCAACCGAATATGTTCCATCTTATTTTGTATATTCTTCTTTAATTGCCCGCACTAATCTTTGAGCTTTGCTTAAAAACATATAATCTTCAGTATCAACAGAATATTTAATCAATTTACCGATGTTAATTTTAGCAATGTTACTGAAAATCTCTGAAGCGATCATTTCTTGTTCTATACAACAACCAGCACCTTTGTGTTTAGAATGAGAACAAGAAAGAAATTCGGTACATTCTCTGCACTTGAAATCAAGCATCAAAATTGGTTTTTTATTTTCATAACGATAAATTTGAATTCTTTGATTAAATTTGGGTTCTTTCATTTTAATACCTGTCCTGGTTTTTTATCATTTGTGATTTCATAAACCCTTTTGTCATCATCTGACAAGTTTAATTCTGCGCTACTGCAAAGCATCCCTTTCGATTCTACCCCTGCCACAGAACGCGGTTTAATCGGTTTGTTTGTTTGCGGTATGATTGCCCCAACTGGTGCAAACACGGCCAGCATATCTTTGCGAACATTTGGTGCGCCACAAACAATATCTTGTTTTGTGTTGCCGTCATCAATAGTCACAATATGCAAATCTTCACGATTTGGATGATTTTTTATATCAACAATTTTTACAATTGTTAATTGTGGTTTTTTATTTGCGGATGAATATTTTTCGGTTAATTCTTTGACTTTGTCATCGTCAATTCTTTCAAACAGATTTTCTGGTATATTAAACTTTGTGTCGTCTTTGACACGTGCTTCAAATTGTGTTGGCCAAGACAAATCATGTTTGTCTGCAAATATATTCTGCATTTTTTCTGCTGCATCTGGTATAAATGGTGCCGATACACGCGCATAAAAATCAATCAATTGAAAACACGTATTCAATACATGTTCTGCTTTGCTAAGTTTGCCGTCTTTGACCAAAGCCCACGGTTCTTTGATTGTCATATATTCATTTCCGATTGCCCAAATTGAACGCAACGCAAATATTGCGTCTCTGAATTCACATTTATCCAAAGCGGTTGTTAAATCGTTTAATTTTGCGTTTAATTGTTTTGTTAAATCAGAATCCAATTCGCCAGCATGGGGAACTGTATTACCAAAGTTTTTGGCAGATAATTTACAAACACGTGATACAAAATTACCCAACATACCGTTTAAATCTTTGTTCACAATATCTGCGAAACGTATGATTGTAAAATCTGTATCATCTGTTTCTGGTGCAGATGCCATCAGTGTATATCTCCAACAATCAGATGGCGCAATTGTTAATGCTTTATCTAAAAATATTCCGTTTCCTGTTGATTTAGCAATTTTATTGCCTTCGAAATTAAGGAAATTCATAGATTTCAGCATATCAACGGTCTTCCAATTATCGTGCATTGCTAACTGTTGTTCTGGGAAAAACACAGAATGGAATTTTACATTATCTTTGCCCATAAATTGTGCATAGAAACAATCGCTATTTTTCCACCAAGATTCCCAATCTTTTGTAGCTGCTTGGGATATAGAAACGTATCCCCATGGCGCATCAAACCAAACGTAAAAAACTTTGTTTTCATACCCTGGCTTATTCACAGGTATTCCCCACGATAAATCACGGGTAATAGATGTGTCATGCAAACCTTCGTTGGCCCAACCCTGTGCAATAGCAGAAGCAGTTTTTGACCATTTTTGAGCATGTTCTTTTAACCATTTTTGCCATTCGTCTTGCATTTTTGATGCCAAGAAAAACAGATTCTTTGTTTTTCGCATTTCAATATTTGTTGAACCAGAAATTGCAGAACGCGGATTTAATAATTCAGTTGCTTCATAAATTGCACTGCAGTTATCACATTGATCACCGCGCGCATTTTCGTATCCGCATTTAGGGCATGTTCCATTCAATTGACGATCTGCCAAAAACATATTGTCATCAACTGAAAAAGGTTGAATTGTTTCGCGTTCTTCAATCAAACCTTGTTCGTCCAAACGATTAAACAAATCATGAATTAATTTTTCCTGTAAATCTGTATGTGTACGACCATATAAATCAAATGACAATTTAAAATCAGATATTGCACGCAAATGTTTTTCATAATATTTATCGTTATATTCTTTAACAGGCATATTTTCTTTTGCAGCGCCGACAATCGCAGGTGTTCCGTGTTCATCTGCCCCACAAACATATAAGACATCACGACCCATAGCGCGACAAAATCTAGCATATACATCGCTTGGTAACCAACAACCAATCAAATGGCCAATGTGTAATTCGCCATTAACATAGGGTAATGCAGATGTAATTAAATATTTTTTTGCCATTTGTTGTGTCCTTTTTTATAAAAAACGCCCAAGACGGGCGTTTTTAATTCCCGTAAAGTTTTTGTTCAAGATTATTTGTACATTCGCATTTTTATTCTTTTTTAAACTGTGGTGGGTGGTATTGGGCTCGAACCAACGACCTCCACGATGTCAACGTGACGCTCTAGCCAACTGAGCTAACCACCCAAGGCAAGACAGATTATAACAGCAAAAATCTAGATTGCAATATCAATTTTAAAAACAAATTTAATGTTATTTATAAAACTCTTTTTTGATTTTACTGATAATTGTCCGGTATTCAGAATTATTTTTTACAAAATATTGGTATGTATGACTAAACATGTCAAATCCGCGACTTTCATGATGAATATCCAAACCAGAATCATGAATTCTTTCTTTAATTGCACAATCTATTTTATAACAATTATCTTTTTTCTTGCATGTGTAACACGAAAAAAAGTCCAATGGTACACCATCTAAATCGTATATTTCATTATTATGTGTTTTGGTTTCTGACATCATTATTTTCCTTAATACATTGTCTGCAAGACGTGTTTATTCTTGTCTATGTTCGACAACATCTTGCCGCTGCCACACGCGACACAAGCCATCGGATTATCAACCAAAAACGCAGGCAAGCCAGTTGCAGCACGAATTGCCATGTCTAAGCCACGTAACAAAGAACCGCCACCAGTCATCGCAATACCCAAATCAGCAATATCAGCAGATAATTCAGGTGGTGTAGATTCCAATGCCAAATGAACGGTATTTACAATTTTAGCCACTGTTTGTGCCAAAGCGGATGCAATTTGAGATTCTGTGACAATCGTTTCACGTGGTGTCCCACTTAACAAATCGCGTCCCTTTATTTTCATAGTTAATTCATGATCTTTGTCTTTTGGCATAATAGCAGTACCAATTTTCTTTTTAATTTCTTCGGCTGTATTTTCACCAATCAGCAGATTTTTATTCTTGCGAACATATTCTATAATATCTTCGTCCATTTGGTCGCCAGCCGTTCTGACTGCGTTGGAATAAACAATTCCGCCCAGTGACATAACCGCAACCTCTGTCGTACCACCACCAATATCTAAGACCATAGATCCCACAGGTTTATCAACTGGTAAACCAGCACCAATCGCAGCGGCAGTAGATTCTTCTACAATATAAACCTTTCTTGCACCTGCTGCATCAGCAGCTTCTTGAATAGCACGTCTTTCCACTTGGGTTGCACAAGATGGCACACAGATAATAATCAAAGGTGCAGCCAATGGATTTTTCTGATGTACTTTGCGAATAAAGTATTTAATCATTTCTTCTGCAACATCATAGTCCGCAATAACACCGTCACGCAGTGGGCGAACCGCAGTAATAGAGCCAGGTGTACGACCAAACATTTGTTTTGCTTCTGCCCCAACTGCCAAGATTTCTTTGCGTCCCAACAATCTGTTTTCAGCCACAGCCACCACAGATGGTTCGTTCAATACGACGCCACGACCTTTGACATAAATTAATGTGTTTGCAGTTCCTAAATCAATAGCCATATCGGCAGAAAAAAATTTTAATAACCAATTATACATGCGTGTTCTTCCTTTTGGCTCTGTTTTTTCGCATTATAGACCAGACAATCGAAAAATCAAGTGTTCATAATAATTTTTGCTTTTTTATTTGAAAATCTTAATATTCTGGTATTATTAGATTTATGAAACATAAAACTATACGTAATCACAAGGATTTTTTTGCTGCGCCAGACGACGTGCATGTTTTTGTCGTACGGACAGATTGTTTTGTTGTTAAAACTAAATCTGCCAAAAAATACGGTGACAGTAGATATGGTCTGGTTGTTACCAAAAAGAACTTTAAATTGGCTGTACACAGAAATCGTGCAAAACGTTTATTGCGAGATTGGGTTGCTTTTAATGAAGATTTGATGTTGCCAGATCTAGATTATATTTTAATTGCCAAAACTTCCATATTGAATATTGGGCGCGAAAATGGTCGTGAAATGGTGTATAATGCTTTTAAACAAATTGCGAAATTATACGAACAAAATGTTAAAAACAGATAATATTTTTACTCGTTTTGGTTGTGGTGCTGTTCGCGCATATCAAATATGTATTTCGCCGTTTATCGGTGGTCGTGCAGCATGCAGATTTACACCAACGTGCAGTGAATATACTAATCAAGCAATTAAAAAATACGGTTTGTGTCGCGGGATGTGGATGGGAATCAAAAGAATATCCCGGTGCAGACCAGGGGGTGGGTGTGGTTACGACCCTGTTCCTTGACATAATAAATCAATATGGTAAAATCTTTAATAACAGACATAATAAAAAGGATTTAAAATAATGACATCTTTTCGTGCAACAGTTGAAAATATGTCCAAATTGATGGATGAAATGGGCATAACGGAACTGGATATAGAACGACAATTATTATTGGGTTTGTACCGTAAACATATTCATTTATCCAAACAACAAGCGGTTGCGGCCCCAGTTGGGTTTGTATCACAACAACAAAAATCGTGTAATGAAGCCAAGATTTCCGGCCATGTATTAAAATCTCCGATGGTGGGGGTTGTTTATTTGGCTCCGGAACCAGGTGCAAAACATTTTGTGGAAATTGGTGATACGGTCAAAGTTGGTGATACAGTTGCTTTGGTAGAAGCAATGAAGACATTTAATCCGATTAAATCTGATGTAGACGGTGTTGTCAAAGAGATATTAGTTGCAGACAGTGCGGCAGTAGAATTTGATTCACCAATTGTTGTAATAGAATAGGTTTTTTTATGCCACAAATTAAAAAGATTTTAGTTGCTAATCGTGGTGAAATCGCACTACGTGTAATTCGTGCATGTCGTGATATGGGGATTCGTACAGTTGCAGTATATTCTACGGCAGACAAAGATGCTATGCATGTTAAGTTGGCTGATGAATCTGTATGCATTGGTCCTGCTCCGTCATCTGAATCATATTTAAATGAATCTGCGATTTTAACGGCGGCATTGTTGGCTAATGCAGATGCAATTCACCCAGGATACGGTTTTTTATCGGAACGTGCAGATTTTGTTGAAAAAGTCGAACAACATGGTCTGATTTGGATTGGGCCTAGTGCATCTATGATTCGTCAAATGGGGGATAAAGTAAACGCAAAACAAACAGCGATTAAATGTGGTTTGCCTGTGGTGCCTGGTTCTGATGGTGCGATAAATACAATTGAAGATGCAATTATTTGGGCGGATAAGATTGGTTATCCCGTTATGATTAAAGCGGCTGCGGGTGGTGGTGGTCGTGGTATGCGCGCTGTACATAACGAAGAAGAATTACGCGAAGCATTTCCGTTAACCAAGGCAGAATCTAAATCTGCGTTTGGTGATGATACTTTGTATATGGAAAAATTGTTATTACATCCCCGTCATATCGAATTTCAGGTATTAGGTGACCAGCATGGCAATGTTGTAATTTTTGGTGAACGCGATTGTTCTTTGCAACGCAAAAATCAAAAAGTTATGGAAGAATGTCCTGCTGCGGTGCTGACCCAAAAGCAGCATGATGATATGATTGAAATCTGTAAAACAGCGGCCAAGAAAATGGGATATACAAATGCTGGAACATTTGAATTTA
>JAFRSF010000033.1 GCA_017427715.1 Alphaproteobacteria bacterium
AATGCCCAAATGGTTCATGGCCGAATGATAAACTGGATGATTGTGTTTGTGCATATGGTGGTACAATGAAGAATGGTAAATGCGAAGGAATGAAATTAAGTAAAAAAGATTTATATTATGGTCCAAAGGGTGCAGCAGCCCCATTGTATAAACAGTGTTGGACCAAAACAACAGATAATGCATACAAAGTATGTATGGGGTTTGATAATTAAATATTGTAAGAATATAACATATTCCCAAACAGCCCCGATGGGCTGTGTCATTGCGAGCAAAGCGTGGCAATCCAGGTATATCAATAAGTGTTCGGCTTTGCCGAACTACTTTTTTTATTGACCTGGATGCTCACACTCGCTTTGCTCGTTCAGCATGACACAACTGCGTTGTGTTAACCTCCCTCCCGGCTTCGCCGGTACTCCCCCCAAGGGGAGAATTACCAATTCCTCACCTATGACGGGGAATAATAATGTGCTAGCATAATGTCAGAAAATATGGTAAAATATTCCCATATATAGTAGATGGAGAAACAAAATGAAAAAGATACAACCCAACAAAGAATCTTTTAACAAAGATGCTTATATAAAAGCATTTGAAAGAAATTATAGTGGTAAAGCAACTTTTAACTATGATTTAAGGTTTTTTAATGTAAAAGTGCTGAATTCGGAAAGAAACGGTTATTTGAATGAAAAGCAAATATATGATGCGGCTAAAAAAGATGTCAAAGGAATATTGGAAGAAGAGACACCTTATATATCACAATCTTTAGCACGGTCTGATATAAAAGATTCCCCAGAGTCAGATGTGATTAGACAAGATGTTTTTTATAACGTTATACAACCTTTGTGTTGGGCATTAGAAAATCCAAATGAACCATTGGCAAAAGAAATCATAAAATTGCAAAAAAGTTTAGAAAAAACCGGAAAAGAACCTAAACAAATCGACAAAAGCAGTAAAATCCGCAAAGCAACACAAAAAGTGGCGCTGAATATTATGAACAGAAAACGCCAAAACACTAAATTAAAATCTGGACAAATAAAGCAAAAAGGTATGGACAGATAATCAGATAAACAAACACCCACGATTGTGGGCGTTTGTTGTTTGGGTACAAAAACGTTCTTTGGGTTTAATTTTTGTCAGAATAAAACTTGCTTTCATGTTACAAAAGCGATAATATTCGTGCCAGGTAAACTGTTTATTTGAAAGTAAGGGTTTTTTATTATGGCAAAATTAATAGTTGATGGAAATTGGGCTGCGGCTGATGTTGCCTATAGATGTGTTGATTGTGCAGCGATTTATCCAATCACCCCCAGCAGTACTATGGGTGAATTGGCAGATGAATGGTCTTTTCAGCATAAAAAAAATATTTGGGGTGTTATACCGGAAATTATAGAAATGCAATCAGAAGCAGGTGCGGCGGGTGCTTTGCATGGTGTTTTGCAAATGGGTTCGATGGCAACAACATTTACTGCATCCCAGGGTTTATTATTGATGATTCCAAATATGTATAAAATTGCTGGTGAACAGACACCATGTGTTATGCATGTTGCAGCCCGTGCATTGGCAACACATGCGTTATCCATTTTTGGTGATCACAGTGATGTTATGGCTGTGCGTCAAACTGGTTTTGCATTGTTATCCAGTCATAATGTTCAACAGGCACACGATATGGCTGCGATTGCGCATGCAGCAACTTTGCGTTCGCGTGTTCCGTTCTTGCATTTCTTTGATGGATTCAGAACAAGTCATGAAGAATCTGCACTGGTCAGAATTGAAGATGATGTTTTACGTAAAATGATTCCTGATGATTTAGTCGCACAAAACAGGGCGCGTGGAATGAATCCTGAAAACCCAAAGATTCGTGGTACTGCACAAAATCCAGACGTTTATTTTCAAAGCAGAGAAGCATCAAATTCACTTTATGATAATGTGCCAGAAATTGTTCAGCAATGTATGGATGAATTTGCTGGATTAACTGGACGCAAATATGGCTTGGTGCATTATGTTGGTGACAAAGATGCCAAATATGTAATTGTTGCAATGGGATCTGCTTGTGAGACAATTGAAGAAACTTTGGGTTTTCTGCCAAAAGGTGTTGGGTTAATACGTGTTCACTTGTTCAATCCTTTTCCGGTCAAGGCATTTTTGAAAGCATTACCACGTTCTGTAAAACAAATTGCTGTGTTGGACAGAACCAAAGAGAATGGCGCAATCGGTGAACCTTTGTATCAAAATGTCAGAAGTATTGTTGATTCCAAGATTGCTGTGTTCGGTGGTCGTTATGGTTTAGGGTCAAAAGAGTTTAAGCCACGTGATGTCAAAGCGATTGTTGAATATATGATGCGTGGCGAATTGCATCACAATTTTACAGTCGGCATAGATGATGATTTAACCCATTTGTCTTTGAATACAGACAAATCTTTTACGATTGAAAATCCAAATGTAAAGACCGCTATTTTGTATGGAATTGGCAGTGACGGAACGGTTGGGGCTGTGAAAAATATTGTTAAAATTGTTGGTGAAAATTCAGATTTGTATCCACAATCTTATGCTGTGTATGATTCTAAAAAATCTGGTGGTATAACACAGTCACATATTCGTTTTTCTGAAAAACCAATTAAAAGCGAATATTTGGTAGAATCTGCCGATTTTATATGCGTTTCTAATTTTATGATTGCGCAAAGATTTGATGTGTTTAATGCGTTGCGTCCTGGGGGAACTGTGATGATAAATACATCTTTGACGCCAGATGAAGCATTCATTAATTTACCTAAATCAGCCCAAGAACATTTAATTCGTATGCGTGCTAATTTGTATTTCTTGGATGCTAATGCAGCAGCAAATGAATTGGGGCTAGGTAATCGTATAAATACTTTTATTATGTTGAATTTCTTTAATTTAACAAATGTAATAGATGCCAATGTCGCCAAAGAAGCAGCAAAATCTGCGATTGAAAAGACCTATAAAAAGAAAGGCATGGATGTTGTTCAGGCAAATTGGAATGCTGTTGACAAAGCGGATACATATTTGTGTAAATATGATTTTCCGTCTTCTGTATCTGAATTTGCACCTGACTTTATTCCTGCTATGACATTATCAACACCTGCGGAAATTGCGGGAACACTTGGTGAAATGGCGGCGGGTCGTGGTGATGATATTCCGGTTTCTAGATTCAAAATTGATGGTGCATTTGGTGCAGGTCAATATCCTGTTGGAACCGCAAAATATGAAAAGCGCGCAATAGCAACACGTGTCGCAAATTGTGATTTAAGTAAATGTATTCAATGTGGAAAATGTTCTATGTTGTGTCCACATGGTGCGATTCGTATTAAAATTATGAATAAAACTGAAATGGAAATCGCGCAAAAGAATGGTGTTGTGGTTGTGCCTATGAAAACACCTGAATTGGGTAATGGTTTGTTTTATACTTTGAATGTATCACCATCTGATTGTACAGGTTGTGGTTTGTGTATGAAAAATTGTCCTGTGGGGGCGATTTCTTTGATACCTATGAAAGATGGAATTAACAATCAAAAGGCATTTGATGCAGCATTACAGATTCCTGATATAGATAAGCAAAAATTAAATCTGAATATCCCAAAGCATGTTGAATTGTTGCCACATTATTTTGAATTTCCTGGTGCATGTGCTGGTTGTGGTGAAACACCGTATATTCGCATGATGGCACATTTATTTGGAGACAGGATGGTTGTTGCAAATGCTACTGGTTGTTCTTCGATTTATGGTGGTAATTTGCCAACAACACCATGGTCTTGTGATGAAAATGGACGTGGGCCAGCATGGTCTAATTCTTTGTTTGAAGATAATGCGGAATATGGTTTGGGAATGCGAATTGCTTTGAATCAAAAACGATTTGCATTGAAAAATGTTTTGTTTGAATTAAATGTTCCAAACGTAGAAAATTTGTTTTCAGAACAAGATGTGTCAAAGCAACGTCAAATTATGCAGGATTTGCAAACACAATTATCAAAAATATCTGATAATCGTGCCAGATATGCAGAAACTTTGTTGGATGCGATAATTGATAAATCTGTTTGGATTGTTGGTGGCGATGGTTGGGCGTATGATATTGGATATGGTGGTTTAGATCATGTATTACACAGTGGTGAAAATGTTAATATTTTGGTTCTAGATACAGAAGGTTATTCAAACACAGGTGGTCAACAATCTAAATCTACGCCGTTTGGTGCATCTATGAAATTTGCGATTGGTGGTAAAACGCATGCCAAGAAAGATTTGGGTATGTTGGCTATGATGTCTGGCGCGTATGTTGCACAAATTGCGCTGGGGGCTAATCAAGCTCAAGCGATACGCGCATTTCGTGAAGCAGAAGCATTTAATGGTCCGTCTATCATATTGGCATATGCACCATGTATTGCACATGGATTTGCATTGCAAAATGGTGTTGAACATCAAATTAATTTGGTTAATACTGGTGCATGGCCATTGTATAGATTTAATCCATCGCTTATAGATAATGGGCAGAACCCATTGACTATGGATTCGCATGTTGACACACCATTCCCATTGGAAGAGTTTATGAAATCTGAAACACGATTTGCAGCGGCACGGTCTGTGAATCCTAACTTTGATAAATTGGTGGAATTGGCAAAATCCAATAACTTGTACAAGGCAGAATTAAAGCAACATATTGCTAATTTTGCGGTCAAAGTAAACAAAGATAACGGTGAAGGATAAAAAATGAAAAAGATTTTACTGTTTATTATGTTGTTTCTGTGTGCTTGTCAGACCAAGCATCGTGGTTATGTGTTTCCAGAAGATTTGGATAGTAAATTGTCAACCGTTAAAACAACTGCGCAATTACAGGATGTTATCGGTGACCCACAAACCAAGACAATTTATGGGGATGAAGTTTGGATATATTATGGTGCAGATGAAACTTTGCGTGGGCCATTTCCTGTAGTTTATGATAATAAAACGGTACTGTTGGCATGGGTAAAGGGTAATAAAGTTCTGAAAACACAGGTTTTGCACGATGAAGATTTGAAAAATGTTAGAATTGCAAAGGGTGAAACAGATATACCTGCTGCCATAGAATTAAATGCACTGGAAGAATTGTTTAATAATATCGGGCGTTTTTCACCAGCAGGACTTGGACAATAATTTTTAGCCAAAGATTTGTTTTTTCGATTTTTTGTGTTATAATGTAACCATACAGAGAGAATGGCAACAGACAAGAGTTTTGATATGCCGACAAAAAAAATGGATTTTAAATCAGGTCAATATGTTGTTTATCCAACCCAAGGTGTTGGAAAGTTACTTCGTATAGAAGAACAAACAATCGGTGACCAGAAAATAAAAATGATGGTTATAGATTTTGAAAGAAATCATATGACTTTGCGTGTGCCGTTGGATCGTGCCGAATTATCTGGCTTGCGACCGTTAACCAGTATAAAAAAAATGGATGAAGCGATTGCTTCGGCTAAGGGTAAAGCAGGGGCCAAACGTATGATTTGGGCGCGGCGTGCTGCACAATACGAAGAAAACATCAATTCTGGTGATCCTATGAAATTGGCAGAGGTTGTACGTGACCTGCAAAGACGTACTGCAAATGATACAATGACTTTTTCAGCCAGGCAATTGTATTTGCGTGCATTGGAACGTATGGCACAGGAATTCGCGGTGTTGCATAAAATGGATTTAGATGCTGCATCTGATAAAATCGAAGATATTTTGGGTATACCAAAAGAAATCGATTTAAATGCTTTGGAAGAAGATGAAGATGGTGAAGAATCCGAAGATGACGAAGAATAATTTTAACGCATCGTTATGATGCGTTTTTTTTACTTGTTTTTATATTTTTTTTTCGCAATCATTAAAGTATGTTATAACAAAGGAAGAACAAATGGCAGGTAGCATAAATAAAGTAATATTGGTTGGTAATATCGGTCAAGAACCTCAGGTTCGTACTATGCAGAGTGGTCAAAAGGTGGTTACATTTTCTTTGGCTACATCGGACAGATGGCGCGACAGACAAACTGGGGAACAAAAAGAACAAACAGAATGGCATCGTGTTGTGATTTTCAACCCAAGTTTGGTTGATGTTGCAGAGCGTATGTTGCAAAAGGGTACTAAATTATATCTTGAAGGTGCATTGCGTACACGTAAATGGCAAAATCAGCAGGGTGTTGATACATTTACAACAGAAGTTGTGTTGAATCCATATTCTGGTCAAATGGTTATATTGTCTGGTGCCAAAGCGATGGACGGCAGTGCAGATACAGCCAGCAGTACACCATCACAACCACGTGAAGAAGTCCGCATAGAAGACATTGCAGACGATATCCCGTTCTAATAAATTGTTGTTATGAAACCCACCGCCAAAACGGCGGTGGTTTTTTTGTAAATATTTTTTGCAAAAACACTTGACAATTGTTTTTTTTGTGCGACTATGTTTGTGGCAAAGGGGTAAAACCCAGAAACTAACAAATTAAACAAAAAGGAAATTAAAATGAGTTTTGATCTTGAAAATCTTATAGACAATCATCCGGAGGCATTTACTTTAGTGTTTTGTACTGTTCTTTGTTGTACATTTTGTTATTTGTCTGAATCAGGAGATAAAAGGCAGGAAGTTAAAGAAAAATGCGATTTTACAGAAGTTTACAAATCTTCAAATGAATTTGCAAAGTGTAGTTATAATGTTGGGATTTGCGATTACACAGAATTGAAAAATGTTAAACTTGTTAAAAAATACAAAAACAAAGATGGGTCTTATACTGTTGTAATCAAAGGTTCCAAGGGTGATGGTAATGAACTTATCAAGCATAAAAAAATATATTCAAATGTTCAACCATCAAAATCAGATATTTGTAAAGATTTGATTGCGGATGATAATGGAAATTTAAAATGTGTCAAAGGAACCCAGACCGAATTACCAGTCAAAACAATGAAAGAACAAATCAAAGAAATGGAACGAAAGTCAGAATTGAAATCGGTAACACCAGAAGAACTGGTCTGTGCGCATACATATTTTGGTGCGGTATACAAAGATGGTGTATGTATCTTGCCACCGAATTATGAACATCAGGTTAATCGCGGTTTGGAAAGAGATGGCAGATACGATTTAGGTGCTTGCCAAATACAAAAGATTGTACCAGGCAAAGACAAAATATCAACGGTTACTGTTAATTGTCAAGGTGTACCTGCGACAATCAAAGTTAAAAGTTATAATACCCGTTAATCACAACAAAGACATAAAAAACACCGCGACTGCGGTGTTTTTTTTGTTACATATTTGTAGTTGACAATTTATATAATTTGTGATATTGTTCTGTTCACAAGATATTATAAACAAAAAGAAAATATAATGAAATATAGTCCGAGTGTAAACAAGTTTAATATAGATGATTTTTCGCGAGTATTATTGACCCATATGGCTTTAACTTGGCGATTAGAGGACGTTAAAATCAAGGGAAAAACAAAAGAATTTTCTTTCAAGACCTTGTTTTTTTCCAAATCACCATTAAACGATGAAATGGTTGTCGCAATTGAAAATTTGCTTTCCGCTGGAAAAATAGATTGTCAGCGTTTCATTGATGAACGTTGTGATTATTCCGATAAAGACTTTATGAAGTGCGTTATAGAGCCGTTGGCATTTGCAAGATTGTATCCAGAAAACCCGAAGTCTGAGATTATTTTGGAAACAACACAAAAGATAATAAAAATGGATACGAGTTTTTTCAAAACGTTAAAATCCGAAATAGCAAAATTGTATTGGTTAAGGATTTATCCTCAATATTTCAAGAAAATACCGAAGGATATTGAAAATATAGCCAAGCAATTGGTTTTAGAAAGTCAAATTGCGTCTTTATACGAATTAGACATCGTATTTAGCGGTAAAAAGTTAGAATCTAAACATGAATTTGATGTGATATGGAATAAATTAAAACCAGAGCTTATACAAATTGTAAACAAGCAACATGGTGACGTACATGATGGTCAAAAATGTGTATCAATGTGGCATCATTGTATTGGTCTAAAAGATGAACTAGTTTATCCATCTGCATATGAAATGTTGATTGTTTTAATCAATTATATGGATAAGTTCATTCCTGACTTTAAGTCTTTCATTACAACCGATTACCCTGAATGTCGCAAGTATATATTCTGGAACCCGCGCGATAAAGAAATACGATTATTATCACTTAAATTTATCGACATCATAGACGATATTATTAAAAATAAATTATCAATCGCTGTAGAAAAAGATCCGTTAAGAAAATTACAAGTACAAATGGGTGTATTATTAAATAAAGCAAACAAAGAAGATAAAAAACGTGAAGCAATCGTCAAGGAATATGAGAATAAGATTGCGCAACAAGATAGAACCATTGACGAAATTCGTACTGATATAGCCAAATTAGAAAATCAGATTGCGTTATTGCAAAAGAAGAAATTAGAATCTGTGGCATCTAATCAAAGAGGTTAAAACACAAAAAACACCGCGTTTGCGGTGTTTTTTGTTTTATATCAAATGGTTATGACAATTTATGGATTACCAAACCACTGCGTAATTTTGGTTCAAACCAAGTTGTCTTTGGTGGCATAATGTTGCCTGTATCTGCGATATCAATAATTTGACGCATTGTCACAGGATACAAAGCAAACGCTGCAACCATTTCACCAGAATCCACGCGTTTTTTCAATTCGCCCAGGCCACGAATACCACCAACGAAATCGATACGCTTGCTGGTACGCAAATCGCCCAAGTTTAATATTTTATCAAATACCAAATTAGACAATACTGTTACATCCAAAACACCAATTGGGTCGTTATCGTTATAGGTTCCTTCTTTGGCGGTCAAAGAATACCATTTTCCACCCAAATACATTGAAAAGTTGTGTAATTTAGATGGCTTGTAAATTTCAGAACCCATTTCAACAACATCAAAAGATTCTTTCAATTTTTCAATAAATTCATCTGCAGACAGGCCGTTTAAATCTTTGATAACACGATTGTAATCAATAACTTTTAATTGGCTTTCTGGGAAAATCACAGCCAAGAAATAATTATATTCTTCGTTGCCTGTGTGGTTTGGATTTTGATCGCGTTTTTCAGCGCCAACACGTGCAGCGGCAGCAGTTCTGTGATGACCGTCTGCAACATAAAACGCAGGAACGTTTGCGAAAATTTCAGTGATGCGTTTGTTTGTTGCATCATCTTCGATTTTCCAGAAAGTATGACCAAAGCCGTCTTCTGCGACAAAGTCATATTCTGGTTCTTGGTTTTTCACAATGTCTTCGACGATTTTGTTCATTTCTTCAACGTCTGGATATGCAAAGAACACTGGTTCCAAATTAGCATTTTGAATACGAACGTGAATCATACGATCGTCTTCTTTGTCTTTGCGTGTCAATTCGTGTTTTTTGATTTTGCCAGTCATATAATCGTCAACATTAGCGGCTGCAACCAAACCATATTGTGTGCGACCGTCCATAGTTTGCGCATAGATATAATACATTTCTTTGTTGTCTTGGACTAACCAGCCGTTTTCTTGCCATTTCTTGAAGTTTTCAACAGCTTTGTCATAAGTTTTCTGTTCGTGTTCATCAGCAATTGGGTCAAAATCAATTTCTGGTTTAATAATGTGTAACAAAGATTTTTCACTTGCTTCCGCTTTTGCTTCTGCTGAATTTAAAACATCATAGGGACGTGAAGCAACTTCACTGACCAGATTTTTTGGTGGTCTGACACCTGCAAATGGTTTTATTTTCATATTGTTTTCCTTTTGTTTTTTTATCAAAACGTTTGGGATTATAACATAAAAAAAATGCTTTTCCATACAGTATTAAAAATATTTATTTGAAAAAAGAAATAAAGTATATATAATATGTTCGCGCATTGGGGCATAGTTTAATGGTAGAACACCGGACTCTGACTCCGTTAGTGTTGGTTCGAATCCAGCTGCCCCAACCACATTTTGCATATGTGGCATTGTTGCAGGATACCCATAAATACTAAGGGTAAGTAGTAATGAATAGATTTAAAAACAAAATAAAACAAATCTTTACAAACAATATGTTTGTTGTGAATTATGGCCGTATGTGGCCGTATGTGAAACCCTTTTGGTTTCGGGCTTTGATGTCTGTGTTGATTGCGATACCGATTGGGTCTATGGATGCGTTGATTGCTTTGTCTTTGAAACCATACATGGATTTGGTTATGGTTGAAAAATCATTGTCTGCATCGTGGTATATTCCTTTGGTCATAGTTTTGTTTACTTGTATTCAGGGTGCTTTGACGTACATAGCAGAATATTTGAACACATGGGTTGGGACCAAGATTACTAATCGTTTGAAATATGATTTGTATGCTAAAATGTTGACTTATGATACAGATTATTTTACCAGAACTGCATCGGGCGATGTGATTTTTGCGTTTAATAATAATGCTGATATGGCATGCAGTGGATTGTTGAATAATTTGAAATCGTTTGTTCAAAAAACGTTTTCTTCGTTATCTTTGATTGGTGTGTTATTTTATAATTCGTGGCAATTGGCTTTGGTTTGTTCGTTTGTGTTGTTTGGTGCTTTGTTGCCTATGACAACTTTGAAACGCAAAATGCAAAACGTATTTTCCAAAAGTATTTTGGCGGATTCTGCGGTAATTACTACGTATAATGAAACATATGCTGGCAACAGAACAATTACTGCATATAATCTGGAAGAATTACAGAAAAGCAAATTCAAAACGATATTACACAATGTCTTTATGGTTAGATTAAAGTTGTTACAGAAAACTAGATGGTTGACACCAGTGATGCACATTATATTGTCTACGGGTATAGGTTTGTCTATATGGTTTGGTTCGCATTTGGTGTTAAGTGGTTCTATAACCAGTGGTAGTTTTGTATCGTTTCTGACTGCTTTGATTATGTTGTATCAGCCAATCAAAGGTATCGGTGGAACATATAATGGGGTGTTGATGTCTTTTATGGCGATTGAACGTGTATTTGATATGTTTAATACCATACCGAAAATACAAAATGCACCGAATCCACAGAAATTTAATTCTGATTTCCAAACAATACAATTCAGAGATTTATCTTTTGAATATAATCCTGGGGTGCCGGTGTTAAAGGATATAAATCTGACCGTGAAACGTGGTGAAACGTTGGCTTTGGTTGGTAATTCTGGTGGTGGTAAAACAACGGTGGTTAATTTAATCCCACGGTTTTACGATGTGACAACTGGTGGTATATTCATAGATGATGTTGATATCAGACAAATAGATATGCATGATTTGCGCCAAAATATAGCGGTCGTATTCCAAGATAATTTCCTGTTTTCTGGAACAATTCGTGATAACATTTTATTAGGTAATGAAAACGCAACACCCGAAGAAATAGATAGGGCGGTTAAGATGGCTTATCTGGAAGATGTTGTTGCTGGGTTAAAAGACGGTCTTGATACCCAGATTGGCGAACGTGGAATAATGTTGTCTGGGGGGCAACGTCAACGTGTTGCAATTGCGCGTGCATTTTTGAAAAACGCACCGATATTGATTTTAGACGAAGCAACATCTGCATTGGATAATAAATCCGAAGCAATTGTTCAGAAAGCAATTGAAAATCTGATGCAGGATAAAACAGTGTTTGTGATTGCTCACAGATTGTCTACTATAAGAAATGCAACTAATATAGCAGTTATTAATGAAGGTCGTATAGTTGAAACAGGAACACATGATGAATTATTAAAAACAGAATGTGGCGCATATAAAATGTTATATGATATGCAATTTAAAAGTAATCAAGAAGCATAAAGTTACCATTCCATACGGCTGACGAATCGACTGACAGTGACTGGCTGGACGTTTAACACCTGTGCGATTTTGTATGTTGATATTCCTTTGTCCAATAATTTTCTAATTGTTTTAATATTTTTGGCTAATTTTAATTCTTTTGATTTTGCAGACAGGGGACGTCCCAGTTTTTTTCCTGCGGCTTTGATGTTATTCAAAGAAGATTTTGTTCGTTGGCTGATAAGATTGCGTTCTATTTCTGCGGATAAACCAAATGCAAAAGCCATAACTTTGGATTGAATATCGTTACCAAGACGATAATTTTCTTTGATAGTCCATACTTTGCAATTTTTGTTTAAACAATTTTCCAGAATTCGCATAACTTCCATCATAGAACGACCAAGACGTGATATTTCACACGCAATCAATGTATCATTTGGTTTTAAATTATCTAGTAATTCACCCAATTTACGTTTTTTTAGTGGTTGTCGGGAAGAGATAGTTTCTGCGACCCATGCATCAATTTTTATTTTATTTTGTTTTGCAAATTGCTGTATTTCAAAACGTTGATGTTCCAGGGTTTGTTTGTCAGAACTGACACGAATATATCCGATAGTAGACATTTTATAACTCCTTGTATTTTGTAATATTTTTTGTTGTTTTTCATGTATTTTAAAGGTACGTTTGTGGAAGTCCAATAAAAAGGTAAAACACAAAAAATACAAAAACGGCTATAAATACCGATTTTCTGCGGGTTACAACAGAACAGTAAAAAATAAAAAAATGCAAAAAAGTACTTGATTTTAAACGTACCT
>JAFRSF010000034.1 GCA_017427715.1 Alphaproteobacteria bacterium
CACACACACACACACAACTAAGGTGTTGCCTAGCATTTTTATTATTCATTATAATTCCATATAATTCTTTTGCACTTGATGCATGTGTTGAAGATGATACAGTCGCGATTGTTCTCGATCCAAACATTACCCCCAGTCAGTATTTTCCAGAAGGAGCGCATATCTGTTCTGATTCAACTGGAACATGGAATTTTACAACAAACGGTGTAAAAATATATGGTTCGTCTGCTTGTGTAAGCAACAACAAACATTTTGATACAAATGGACAGTTGTGGGATGGTGATGTCTTGGTTGAAAATGATTACACTAACGGTGATCATTGTTTTTGCAGATTGATATATCCAGTTGTATCAAAATGGGTACACCACACAACAATTGTATCTACAAATTATGGTACATATTGCGGAATCAGAAGATACGGATGTGACCAAGTTACATGTAAATACAACTGTTCTTGGGCGATCGGGCAATCAAGTTATACCAATTTCCGTAAAAAGTTGTTTTCTTCTATAAAACAATAATTTCGATATATGTTTTGTATCTTGTAAAATTGTAAAAAATCCCTATTTATATACTATAAAATTGGCGAATCGGATTATTGTATGGTATAATCCGGTGTAAAAAGAGGTTTTTATTATGTCATTGGTACCCATTGTTATAGAAGAATCACCAAAGGGTGAACGTTCTTTTGATATTTATTCACGTTTATTGCGCGACAGAATTGTTATGATTTCTGGACAAATTGAACCGGCCATGGCAAATACTGTTGTGGCTCAGTTATTGTTCTTGGAATCCGAAAATCCAAATGCAGATATTTCTTTGTATATTAATTCACCGGGTGGTGATGTGACTGCTGGTTGGGCGATTATGGATACAATGCAATATATCAAACCAAATGTTTCCACTATTGGTATGGGGCTGGTTGCATCTATGGGGGCGGTGTTGTTGGCTGCTGGGGCAAAGGGTAAGCGTTTTGTTTTGCCAAACACAGAAGTCATGATTCATCAACCATCTGCTGGCACCCAGGGCAAAGTGACTGATATGGAAATATACATGCAAGAAACACAACGTGTAAAGAAAGTATTGGTGAAACAAATGGCTGAATTTACCGGGCGCAAAGAAAAAGAAGTTTTTGATGCGATGGAACGTGATAACTGGATGGATGCAGAAACTGCAAAGAAATTCGGTTTGGTTGATGGTATTTTAAATCGAAAATAATTTTATAATAACAGGATTATAAAATGAGTGACGAAAAAAATCAGAAAACACCAGAAAACGCACAACAATTTTGCAGTTTTTGTGGTAAATCTGTTTATGAAGTAAAAAAATTGGTCAGTGGTCGTAATGTTTGTATTTGTGATGAATGTATTAATTTGTGTAATGATATCATGGCAGATGACAAACAACATACTATCAATCATGATGCAGAAAAATTACCAACACCATCTCAGATTTATAAGTATTTGAACGAATATGTTATCGGTCAAGATGATGCAAAACGCACGTTATCTGTGGCTGTGTATAATCATTACAAAAGAAACAGTGTTTCTGTTGCTTCAAATGTAGAAATTCAAAAATCAAATATTTTGATGATTGGTTCTACTGGGACTGGTAAAACTTTGTTTGCACAAACTTTGGCGCGCGTGTTGGATGTGCCGTTTGCGATTGCTGACGCAACTACTTTGACAGAGGCGGGTTATGTTGGGGATGATGTTGAATCTGTGTTGACACGTTTATTACAAAATGCAAACTTTGATGTAGAACGCGCACAACGTGGAATTATTTATATTGATGAAATTGATAAAATATCAAGAAAATCAGAAAATCCATCTTTGACTCGTGATGTTTCTGGCGAAGGCGTGCAACAGGCATTATTGAAATTAATAGAAGGTACAATCGCAAATGTTCCTGCGGGTGGCGGTGGTCGTAAACATCCTGGGGAAACAACTGTGCAATTAGATACCAGCAAGATTTTATTTATCTGTGGTGGTGCATTTGATGGATTGAACAAGATTATTTCGAACAGAACTTCTGCACGTGCAGGTATTGGTTTTGGCGCGAATGTTTCTGATAAAAAAGAACGTGAAGAAAAAAATAGATTATCCGAAGTGCAATCTGGTGATTTAGTCAAATTTGGTATTATTCCAGAATTAATTGGTCGTCTGCCAATTGTGACGACATTAAATGAACTGGATGAAGACGCGTTAGTCAAGATTTTGACTGAACCGAAAAATGCAATTGTTAAGCAATATGCAGCCATGTTGGAAATGGATGGTATTAAATTAACCGTTACCAAAGATGGTTTGTCTGCAATTGCAAAAATGGCGGTGGAACGTAAAACTGGTGCGCGCGGATTGCGTTCTATATTGGAAAAGATATTATTGCAGCCGATGTTTGAAGCACCAGATAAACAAGATTTGCAAGAAATAGTTATAGATGCAGATGTAGTAAACGGTAAGAAAGTACCTGTTGAAATATACGCAGAAAATAAAAAAGCCGCATAATTACAAGTAGTGCATTTGTATTAAAAACAACCCGATTGCTATACGGGTTGTTTTTTTATCAAGGTTGTCTGCAATATCCCCACAGTTTATTTGCATTTGTACTGGTGTGGAAAGGTTGAAACAATTTATCACCTGTTGTATCGTGATACCCATCTGAATCAGTGTCTGTCCAAGGCATGTCAACCCATATACCGTTTAATCTTTCACATTCTTTGGATAATTCTTGAATCAGGGCAGCACGAACATTTGTGATGATTTTATTTATATCTTTTAATATGCTTTCTGTTAAGTTTTTATCGCCAGTTGTTGTACGTGTACAATTGTTTGATGCATATATTGCCAGTGCTTGATATAAACTGCCAACGTAATTTGTACCGCATATCCATTCGCTGCCATCTTCTAGATGCGGGTCTTCTGGTTCGTTTTTAACGCCTGTACAGATTTGTCCAGATGGACACAAACAACATTTACTAGCATTGGTTGCAGTATATTCTCCGTTGTTATTGCATAAAAAATATCCATAGTTACATCTAACGTATATCTTCGAAACAGTATCGGCAGGACAATTCATATATTTGCTGTAATTCTGGGTATCACCAGACAAATCTGTTGATATGAAAGGATTTGATTGATTAGGATTATTGCATTGCGGAAAGCGTGCATATCGTGTTTCGCCTGGTGCATATGTGCGACAACCATACGGGTAAGAATGAACAGAATCATTTGCAGGAACTGCACATAATTTTTTGACGTATGTGTCCAACAAAGCCGGACATTCCTGTGCGATGGTTGTATCTGTAATTTGTGTCATTGTTGACACCAATAAATCCAATCCATTGGAACCACCACCATATAAATTACTGCAAGTATTAAGTTTTTCTGCACACATGGTTTCAGCTAATTCAATCGTATATCGGGTCGATATAGTTGATGCATCATTAGCAAATTCTTTTAGTGTATCAGATTTATTTAGATAACATTGATTTACAACCTGTAAACAATCGTGTTTCACAGTTTGTATACGTTGCTGTTGTGCCTGTGATATTTCAACCAGTGTCTGACGCATAAATTCATCCCAAGCACTATCTGCCACATCGCGACACGAATCTAGTGTTTGTTGTGCAAATCTTTGCTTTTTGTTTAGCATATTTATAAATATTTTATTATCGCTGTTTTTTAAAATATCGCCTGATAAAGATATTTGGTTTGCTAACTGATAAAAATCTGGAGAATATATTGGTTCACCTGTATCAATATTCAGATATTTTCCTGTGAAATCCAGACAATGAATATAACCTGAACCACACGCGGTATCTGCAGTTAAATCTTGTTTTATTTGAACCACACATTCGTTCAAAGACAAAGCATTATGCGCATTATAATTTTCTAGACGTGCATCTTGCATTTCATGGCGAGTCGTGCGAATTGCAGCATTTGCATTTGTGGTCTTGTTGTTTATATTAGATGCCAATATTTCACAATCGTTTTCTATATACATACCATACGCAGAAGCAACCATTTTTAAATCTGACGATGCACATTGATTTGCAACCATTTCATAACATTGTGCATTGACAGCGTTATATAATGCTTCGCCAGAAAGGTCCGCGATATCTGAACCGCGAATTAAATCTGTTGTTTTCCAAATTTGTTTGATATCACCAGCAATATCCAAAGTGCCGAGATTTGATTGTGTGTTTTGTTTAGTTGTGTTTAATACATCTTTTATATTGTTTAAAGTTATGGCACTGGTTGATTTATCTTGTTTTATGCTTTTTTCCCCGTCTGTGGCGGTTTGCATAGCCATAACTTCTGCGGCTGTTTTTGGTATAGCATCTATGTTAAATGTGTGAAAATCTTGTAAACTGGTTGATGTTTGCGATAACAGATTTTCTTGTTCTTGGATTTTTTGTAATCTTGATGAACATACACATCTGCGATAAGTATCATTTTGGTTTGCACAAAATTGATCCATACATGTGAAATACGCATCACGACAAGTGGTATAATTACTGCCAAATGTTTGGGTTGATACTTGTGATGATGTAGTTGCACGTGATGTTCGGCTATTGTTTTTTGCAATTTTGTGGGTTGTATTTTTTGTATCAGTCACGGTACGTGCAGAAACTCTCTTGACTGCATTACGGGTGATTGTGTTCTTTTGTGTGGTCTGTGTTCTGGAAACTGCGGAACGATTTGTCACAGTTTTTTTCGAACGGTTTGTTGTTTGTCTGGTGATTTGATTTCGTTGTGATTCTTGACGTTGTGTCGTATTAGACGAACGAACAGTTGCCCCGAATGCACCGGCGCACAAAAATATGCCCAGAAAAATCAGACAAATCCTTTTCATTCCTTACTTACTTACAAATAATATCAAAAACAAAGTATTTTAAGCAAGGGTTTTTATGTGGAAAATGTAAATAAAGGTTCCATATTCTTATGGAACTTTTTTATTAATGGTTCAGATTACCATCATTGGACGTGTGCGAACGTTCGACAAATGTTATGCGTCCTTTGTCTAAATCGTATGGGGTCATTTCGACATGAACTTTTTCGCCAACATTAACCCAAATGCGCGCTTTGCGCATTTTACCACAGACAGTCGCCAAAATTACATGACCGTTTTCCAAACGGACACGAAACATAGTGTTTGGTAATCTTTCTTCAACTGTACCAGAAAAAACAATAACGTCATCTTTTGCCATGAATGTAAACCTTGTTTGATTTGTTATGCAGGTAATATTAAACACAAGACGGTATTTTTGCAAGTATTTTTTGTTTTTATATACTTGCAAGCAGGAATATTTTTTGATAAAATGAAAACAAAATGTAGGGGTATGTTATATGAGAAAAAATACTGTTTTACTATTGATGTTGGTTGTACCGACAATTGCTTTTGGTGCTGGTCGTGGCGATGGGACTGCGCGCGTTGGTATGAATCGTGTGTCTCAATCTGGCGCCAGAATGATGTCTGCACCAAAGGTTGCTGATACAGGGGTTGTTTCAAATGCTGGTAATTCTGAAACGACGAGTGCAACCACAACAACCAAGGAAAATCGTACTGAAACAGTTTCTTCTGGGCCTGCTGGGGAATGTCGTGATAGTTATCGTGAATGTATGGATAATTTTTGTTTGCTAGACGAAAATCAGGGTGAACGTTGTGCGTGTTCTAATAATATAAACAGGGCAAAAAGTAAATTACAAGAAGTGTTAGATATTCAGGCAGAAGCAGACAAATTGTTTACTGAAGGTGTTGAGCGTGAACAATTAGGTGCAAAGGCAAGGTTGGTGTTTACTGAATCTACTGCTGGTAATGCAAGGGTTTCTGGTAAAACATTTATGGCTTGGTTAAATGGTGCTGATGATGAAGATGGCGAAGTCGGCGAAGATACAGAAATTGGCGATGATTTGTATGCTATGGCGGCAAAGTATTGTGAAAGTGAATTGAAATCTTGTGGTGACAAAGCAGAAATGGAAGAAATGCTGTATACGCGTATGGTGGCGCAAGATTGCAAAAATTATGATGCGTATTTAAAAGAACAAAAAGCAAATGCAGAATCTAATAAGCGAATCGCTGAATCTGCTGTACGCAAGGCGCGTCTTGATATGTGGGATATGACAAATAAATATAATCGTGGTGAATGTTTGTTGGCATATCGTTCTTGTATAGCGGATAAGGGTGGTTGTGGTTCTAATTTTGAAAACTGTTTAGATGCGAAATTATTGGCGCGGCGTTCCAATGCATGTGAAAATGTTTTGGATCAGTGTATGGCTGTACGTGACTATGTAAAAAAGGACTGGGAAGAAGAATCTAAAAGTGTTTTGGTAGAAGCCGCTAAATATGCTGATAAAAATGAACGTGCAACATGTTTGGCGCGTGTACAATATTGTTTAGAAGATAGTTGTTCAACGTCGACAAATGCAGAATGTTTAACTGATGTTAATGTGGCGGCTGGTATTTGTCCTGTGATTACAGAATGTGACAGCAAAATACCTGGTTTCCAATCGGTTGTGAATGATAAGTTGGGGTATTTAAGAACGAAGTTCTGTGAAAATGATATAGATAAATGCTTGCAGGACAAGTGTGGTGTAGATTTTACAAAGCCAGAATGTATTGGTAAAAAACCGTATGAAATTGCTGGACTTTGTCCACAAAGTATGTTCCCATCATGTAAGAATGCAGAACAGTTTGATGTAATTGTTCAATCTGCAATTTTGCAAATGGATTATCAAATGTTACAGGGATGCATTAATTATTTTAGTGAACAATTATCTGCAGTTTGTGGAACAGATATGAAATGTTTGCCACTGAATAAAACAGTTGAATCATTGAATAGATTGCCGTCTTCGGAAAATGGTTTGGCGGAATTGCGTCAAAGTGTTATAAACGGCAGTGATGCTGATGTGGAATTGTTCTTTAAACAATTTGAACAAGATAAAACAGTTGCTGCATGTGCGGACAGCCAAAGCACACCATCAAAAAGGTTAAAGGGAAAAACATCTTTGTCTGATAGTGTTTTCAATACTGCAAAATTAATAGCAAAAATGTCTGCCGAAAATCGTAATTTGCGTGAATTGGATTTAAAGATTGCTGAATTGACGCGTAAGCAAGATACTAAAACAGCAGAACAAACATGTTTAAGAACGTACAAAAAAGAATCGCCTGATGATTCAAAAAGTAATTACACTTACATCAAGGCCGTATCTTTTGAACCAAGTTTAAGAAATTGTCACGTTTGTCGTGTTCAGCAAGTTTGTGAAGAAGGTGGACAATCCAAGGCGGCAGGTGCTTTGACAGCGGGTGCTGGTGGCATGGCGGCTGGTGCTGCAATGGGAACACAAATCAATGCTGGTTGGGGAACTGCAATAGGTGGCGCAGTCGGATTGGTCGGTGGTGGTATTATGGGGGCAATGGCCAGTGGTAAGAAAAAGTTTTGTCAGGAAATTGAATCCTGTGAAGATATCAATATGTAAAAATAGGGGAAAAACAGATGAAAAAAATGTTTAAATTTTATGTTGTATTTGGAATGTTATCTGTTTTTTGTGGAACGGTTGATTCGTGGGCTGCTGCTAAAACAACAAAAAAACAGGCCGCAATTCAATTTGGAACCAAAGTACGTACCAGGGTAGAGGCATCTGGTGTGTATGACCAAAATTGTTATAATAAATATTATGATTGTATGGATCAATTTTGTATTTCTGATAATGAATTGGGTGGTTCTTGTACGTGTAGTAATGATATCACACAATATGAAACTGCGTTAGATGATATCAAAAAGATGGTTGCAGAGGCAGAACGTATCAGTACGGAAGAAGTAGAAAAAGTCAAAGCGGGTGCAAATGCAGACATTATTTTCCAAGGAACTAGAAAATATGATGATTCTGGTAATGTTGTAGCAAATAAAGCAACAAAAGATAAACAGGAAGTAAAGGCAAATTTGTGGTCTTCTTTCTATGGTGACGATGAAGACGAAGAATCTGAATTAAAAATGTCTTCGTTGCGGGGTGAAGAATTGTATGATGAAGCAAATGCGTTGTGTATAAGTCAGGTAAAATCTGAATGTTCCAAAGATATGGATTTATTAGTTCAGATGTACGCAAGACAAATAGTGTCCGATTGCAAAGGGTTGGCAAACAGTGTCGAACAAAAAAGACAAGAAGCAAAATCACAACTGGCCCAGGCAAATGCGGATGTACGTGCTGCATTGAAAGAAAGTTTAGAAGAATCCAATAAATATGACCGTGGAACATGTATGGTTGAATATAGAAATTGTATGAAAGGCGAAGATGCTTGTGGTCCAGATTGGGAACAGTGTGTGTTTACAATTGCAGAAGAAAATATGCAGAATAACGAGGCCAAAAGTACGGCACGTACCAAAGTTGAAACTAAAGTAACCTATGATATTACACTATCTACAATGGAAAGATTAGAATCAAAACGTTTTATTTGTGAAAAGGTTTTAGATAAATGTGTAGCGGTGCGTAATTTTGTTTGGAATGATTTTTTACGTGATATTGCTCCGACTATTAGAACTGCAGAATTCAATATTGAATCAAAGAAAAGACAATCTTGTTTGACTGATATTTCTAATTGTATTCAAAAAGCATGTAAAGACGATATTGTTGGCAAGGGAACTGCCACGATGGATGCGTGTCTTGCACGACCAGATATGGCACGTTCTTTCTGCAAGGTTCAAATAGACCCTTGTGAACGTATGGAACCCCAGATTTTTGAATACGTCAAAGATAAATTGGCGGCTATGCGTGTCGATGCGTGTACACAAGAAGTCAAAGATTGCTTTACCGCAGAAGACAGATGTGGATCAGATTTTGCAAATTGTATAGGTATGGATTATAACTATATTCATGATATTTGCCCAATTGATAAATTGGTGGTTTGTAAACAAACAAATCCAGATTTCAAAATGTCAGATTTGGATTCTATGTTAATGGGATTGTTTTTGAATATAGATAATAATTTATTAGAAGATTGTGAAGATTTAGCAGAAAAGAAAATGTTGGAAATATGCGGTTCAACAACTGATTGTAATATTATGGCTGCTGATGATTCATTGGGTGCAGGTTCCGTCAGATTGCAAAAGGATGGCGAGATTTATCGTGTCACAGGTATGATTTCTTTTGGTAATATCAAAATTGCCGGTTTAAATACCAAAGGATATGCACCAGGTGAAATTATCGTTGAAGATTATATCAAAGAATTGCAAAATAATAACAGTGAAGTTCCAAACGCATCTGCGATAATTGGTACGATTGAACAAGAATTGAAAAATATTGCGGGTACGATTAACAGAACAATATCTTTGATAGAATCTGATCAAAGAATACAATATTGTATAAATGGTCGTGATTTGGGACAAATTCAGGGTGGCAGACGCGGTAAAAAAATGACAACTGCCAGATTCCCAAATCTGTTATATCAATATCGAACAATGATTGGATTGGCTGCACTGCGTCAAGCACAAGACAATTATAACAAGAAAGTAGAAGAAAAAATAGAAGAAGCATCCAAAGATGCATCGTTAGATGTCGCACAATATTTGTGTCAGAAATTGGCAGATGTTGGTAATGGTTTTTCAGATTCTACAAAAGTGACACCAACAAAGGCATTAACCCCACCGTATGCGATATCCTATGAAATAGCAAAGGGTGTTTCGGACGAAGAATTAAAAGCAGTCAGTGGTTCTTCTACAATGAATTCACAAGATAAGATGTCAGAAGGTAGCGGCATGAAAAATGGTTCTGGCACTTTGACTGAACGTATTGCGACATTTGATAGGTCTAGCAGAATGTGTAAGATTTGTACAACTATTACTAAACAAGAGTGTGACAAGAGTTGGAAAGTGTCTTTCTCGCCGTTTGGTAGTAACGGTGCCAGCAAAACTAATAAATGTAAAATCAATGTAGAAGATCAGCGGTGTGAAGAATCACAAATGTAAGAATAAAAACCGCCGTATACGGCGGTTTTTCTTTTGTTTGGTAAATCGTTCCTAGATATTTTTGTGTAACACTTTGGTATAATATAAATGTGTAAAAACACAAATAATCCTTCGCTGAAGTTGCGGGGAATAAAACCAAAGGAGAAACACACAATGAAAAAAATATCTGTTATAACTGTGCTTGCGTTGTTGCCTATGTGCGGTGCATTTGCAGGTCCTGGTATGAAGAATCAAAACAATATGCATAATACTGCACGTTCGACTACAAATGCAAGTATGAATACTTCACAAAAACAGCAACCAACATATTGGTCTGTAACAGAAGTGATGGAAATGCCAGACAACAGTCCGGTGGTAATGCGTGGACGTATTAGACAAAATATGGGGGATGAAATGTTTTTGTTTGAAGATTCATCTGGTACAATAATGTTGGAAATTGATGAAGAAGATTGGAACGGTAACACAGTCAGAGTCGATGATGTTGTGACAATTTATGGAAACGTAGACAAGGGCGGCAATGTTGTTGAAATAGATGTTACATCTGTGGAAAAATAAAAAATGCCCAATTGGGCATTTTTTTGTTTAATAGTTCTTTTTTTGACGTCTTTTTTATGATATAATC
The DNA here is from genome assembly GCA_017427715.1 of Alphaproteobacteria bacterium. Classification (GTDB taxonomy): domain Bacteria; phylum Pseudomonadota; class Alphaproteobacteria; order Rs-D84; family Rs-D84; genus Enterousia. The sequence continues at coordinate 10,584 of JAFRSF010000034.1, forward strand.
ACATGTGTTATGAAAGCAAAATTATCTGTATTTTCTTTGTTGTTAATGATGTTGTGCGAAACTGCGTTTGCGGGCTGGCAAAATGACGGCTATTACATCAGAGATGGTTATTACAGCGATGATGGGTCAAGGTTTACTATTGGTTTTCGTGGTGGTATATCTTTGGCCAAAGCAAAAATGAAAAATGAAATTGGTACTTTGGAAGCCGATTATTGGATGAACAAAACAACCGGTTCAGTTATAACAAAATTGGCATTTTCCAATTCTAGTGATGACCCAGATAATTATATATATGCTGGTGCGGGTAATATCGCAACGTTACCGGTTAGAAAAGATTTTTCCAAGATGGCATTTACAGCTGGTGCCAGTATAGGTTTTACAATTCCACATCATCAACAGTGGCGATTAGAGGCGGGTTTTGACCATATCGCTGAAACAGATTATAATGAAACACCTTTTTTGGAGGGTGATATAGCATTAACAGGTGGTGATTTGGGTTTGACCAGTGGTTTATCTGCACATGTTTTCAGCAGTGGTGTGACAAGTACTGTGACAACAGATGTAATTTCTGTTATGGCTTTTTATGATTTTTTTGATGGCCAACAAAAACAGTTAAATCAACTTGTACCATATATCGGGTTTGGTGTTGGTTATGCCAGTTCGAAGACAACACTGAAATTAGTTGATACATATGGCGATTTATCAGAAGATAGAGATTTACAAAATTATGGGACACTGGATGATGACAATGTAATTGTGTTTGCAGATCCTGCGGATAATGAAGCGTCTGTGTCTTCTAATGTTGCTTTGCTTGGTTCGTTTGGGGCATCATACGGGATATCTGAATATACATTTTTAGATTTTAATTTCAGATTAATGTATGTTCCAAAAATAACTTGGCAATTGGTGAACGGGTCTGCATATCGTGATTGGTTTGCTGCCAAAGATATGATGTACACCAACTTTATGATTGGTTTAAGATTTGAATTTTAATTATTTATGGTTCATTGAATAAACGGGCAGGGTCAACAGATTTATCGCCGCGGCGCACCTCCAAGTACATTTCAGGACGATTTTCGTTCATGCGACCAATTGGTTCACCAGCCAGAATTTCTTGACCAACCAGTGCATCAATGGATCCCATGTTTGTTATAACTGTATTATAACCATTTTTATGGGACATGATTATCACTTTGCCAAAACCACGAAAACTGTCTGCGAATTTTACAATTCCATCAGCAGGTGCCATAACCAAAGCATTCCCGTGTGTTCTGATACGCCAACCATCTGATTTTAGTCCCAATGCAGTTTTTTCACCGTATTTAACAACCAGTTTACCACGCACAGGCGTGTTTAATTTGCGTGTTGAAAAACGTGTATCAGATGACATTTCTGACGAACCGACCCCCGCAGATAATTCTGAAATATTTTTTGCGCGTAACGATAATTTTTTCAATTTTTCTTGTAGAGCAATTTGTTGATTTTTTAATTTTTCATTTTGTGCAGAACGTGTTTTTAATAATTTATCCAAAGCATCTTTTTCAGAAGAATATTTTTTAGCACTGCGGTCTAGTTTTTCTTTTTCAATTGCGCGATTGTTTCTGATTTTATCCAGTTCTTGCATTTTTTGTGTTGCATCCATAATTTGCGTGTCAAATCTGTCTGCTGCCGCAGTCAACATCACGGAAGTTAAGACATAATCGTGCATAGTTTTTGCATCAAAGTTTGGGTTTGATGCGATGAATAATATACTGGCAGTTGAATCTACAACACCATCATAACTGCGCGACAATTCAGCGCTGATTTTGTCGCGTTGTTTGTCCAGTTCTGCAATTCGTCTAGCCAAAGCGGAACGTTGTTCTTCTAAATCACTGACTTTGTCGGCTGCTTTGACCAGTTGTTTTTTTGTTTGTTCAACGTCTTTGGCAGACGTTTGTAATTGTTGTTCGATTTTTTTATTTTGCTGTTCTGTTTGTTTGATTTGGTGTTGAATCTTGATTAATTCATCATTTGAATACCCAGGTTTCAAAATAAAACCAATAAATATCCCGATTAAAATAAATCTTTTGCTGTTCATGTGTCGTATTTTATCAAAACGTATCATAATTGTAAATCATGAAAAATCGTGTTGCAGAAATTATCTTTTTTTATTATGCTGGATTGATGAAATTAACAAAAAAGGAAGATTTATGTTGAAAAAAATAGTATTATGTTTGGCTTTGATTGTGCCTTTGACGGCGAATGGTGCAAAGAAAAATATCAAAGAAGAACCAATCGTTCATTTAACTGATGAACAAATCTATGAAGAATTAAAAAAATTGGCATTGGTGTTTGAAACTGCACGTGATAAATTCGTAGAAGAAGCGGATGAACGCAAAATGTTAGAAGGTGCGATGAATGGGATGTTATCTGCGCTGGATCCACATTCTTCATATTTATCAAAGGAAGATTTTAAAGAGTTTACGGATAAATCGCAGGGTGAATTTGGCGGTCTGGGTATTCAGATAACCAGTGACAAAGGTGCAATTCGTGTTATTTCACCAATTGATGATACACCCGCATCAAAGGCAGGCATTCAGGCGGGCGATTATATTACACACATTGATGGAGAACAGGTATTTGATATGACACTAAACCAGGCGGTTAAAAAAATGAAAGGAAAACCGGGCAGCAAAGTAAAATTAACTGTTCTGCATTCGGGTGAAGAACCAAAAGAGATAACTTTGAAACGTGCGATAATCAAAGTTAAGTCCGTAAAGTTTTCTGAAAAATCAGATAATGCGGCAACGGATGATGAAAAATTGGCAAAGATAGGTTATGTTCGTATTTCTGATTTTGGTGCAACTACAACCAAAGAATTACATAATGCGCTGAAAGAATTAGAAAAGAAAAAAGTAGTGGGTTATGTCTTGGATTTACGTAACAATCCAGGTGGATATTTAACGGCTGCCATAGATGTATCAAATGCATTTTTGGATGGGGGTGAAATTGTTTCTACACGTGGCAAAGAAAAAACAGACATAGAACGGATGTTTGCTAAACCTGGTGATATGGTGAATGGTAAACCTGTGGTGGTGTTGATAAATCATGGTTCTGCATCTGCATCTGAAATTGTTGCAGGTGCATTACAAGATAATGGTCGCGGTATTGTTATGGGGTCACAAAGTTTTGGCAAAGGCAGTGTTCAACAACAAAAACCGCTGGGTGATGGGTCAGCAATACATATAACAATTGCGCGTTATTACACCCCCAGTGGTAAATCTATCCAAAACGAAGGTATCACACCTGATGTAGAAGTTTTGCAAAGTAAACTTGAAACTTTGGAAAAGAAAGAATCTTTGTTTACAGAAGCAACATTTAAAAATTCTCTGAAAAATGATGTTTCAAAAAAGAAAGATAAAACCGATAAAAAAGATTCCAAAAAATCTGATAAATCTGATGACGAAGAAGATTTCTTGAATTTGACTGATGAAGAAAAAGATGCGCGTGATTATCAATTACAACGTGCATTGGATATGGTTCGTGCTTTGTCCAAAGTTGGTAAAAAGAATCTCGAAAAAGTCGATACAAAATCTGAAACAAAGGCAGACGACAAAGATGATAAAAAAACGGAAGTAAAAAAAGAATCTAAATCAGAAACAAAAAAAGACAACAAAAAGACCGATAGTAAAAAAACGTCTGATACAAAAAAAGATTCTAAAAAGAAATAGGGCTTGTAATAATATCTTAAATAGTGGCATCTCGGTGAACTCCACCGCGCCAGATATGCCGAAGCCCGCGTTGCAAACGAGCACGTCTACTCGCCCCTCGACCTCGATAATTCGTTCGATGGCGGAGCTTACGGCGGCTTCGTCGG
>JAFRSF010000035.1 GCA_017427715.1 Alphaproteobacteria bacterium
AATGATATAATGGAAATGGCAAAAAATTCAAAGTTGCGTGATAAATCGTGGGAAAAATACAAAGAACGCATAACACCAAAGCCAAAAATTGAACCAACAGTTATTTATGCCACCCAACCACAGACAACCGCATATCAAGAATCACCGAAACCACAAACACCACATAAAATCGGTGAAATGGTTGAGTTTATGTTTGAAATATCGCAAGTGAAGCCAGAAACCAGAAAAAACAAGGAATATGATATAAAAAATATGCTTGCCAGTGTGAATTTAAATTTGGATGACGACTACTTGGAACTCAATAATCCGGAAGTAATAACCAAGATTTGTGAATGGGTAAAAGCACGGAAGAGTATTGGTGGAAAAGATATATCAAACAAACGAAAAAACAAACAACTTGGTGTCCTTAGGGAATTAGTCAAGGCGGCAAACAGAAAAGAGCCATCCCAGTATATGTTGACTGAATTGACGAATCGTATATTGGATTTGAGAAAAGAAAGCAAGGGACAAACCAGAGAATATTACCCGTTTAGTGATGCGCAGCTAGCAGATATATTTGACCCAAGGCACGATTTTTTCAAAGATAACCCTGAGCAATTTTTGGCGTGTTTGATTTCTTTGTTTACTGGGGCAAGAACAAATGCGGCTACGACCTTACAATTTGGTGATATAACACAGGAAGACGGTGTGGATGTGATAGGTTTTTTTGAGAATGATGACAGAAAGCACTTGAAAAATGAAGCCACTGAAAGATATGTGCCCATAGCGAAACAATTACTTGACTGGGGTTTTGTAGATATGATACGTGAACGCCAAAAGAAAATTGGAGCCAAGAATACCGATTTTATATTTGCGCGTACCCAACACGACGTATCAGACCCGGCAAAGAAATTTATGACATCGTTCTTTGACAGTTTTATGCGCAAGAAATTGAATATCGTATCTACTGGGCGCAAAATATATTCATTCCATTCTTTTAGGAAAACCATAAGTAATAAATTGAAAGTTTTGGGAATTGAAAAAACACTAATCAACGATATTTGTGGATGGGAAGGCGAAGGAACAATGGAAAAAAATTATTCTATACACCAACTGAAAGAATTGAAGACGTGCACAGATAAAATTGAATACCCAGAAGATATTTTGCATTTGGAATACTGGAAAACCGTTATACCAAAATTGTATCTTGACCGGAAAGATGCGCCCCTGTGCCCAGAAAAAAGAAGACCGTCCAAAAAGATTAAATAAATACCGCCCGACAGAGATTTTTTGGTTTGGGGTTGAAAATGGGTGCGGTTTTGCACCCATAAAACATTATTAACAACGTGCGCACCAATAAAAAATCACTATAACCAGTTGCATTATTTTGAAATATGTTTATAATTATGACTGAATCCAAGAGATTGGGTTCGGGGCACGCTAAACCCCAGTGAATCCGGTGCGAAAGCATCGTTATATGATGTTATCGGTGTTTTTGCACCGTTATCATCCCTGACTTGATGGTCGGGGGTTCGTTGGTTATACAATAGGGGCAACCCGAAAGCCGCGAAATCATTGATTCACTGATTTTAGCAACTCCCCGGCCGCTCTTTCTTGGAGCGGTTTAATCTTTTTATAAAAAGGGGATGATTATGTATTCTTATGATGATGTAGAAAAACTATTGAATGAGTGTTTGGGAAAAATGCACGGTTCTCCATATGACCGAGATTTATCAGATTTGCGCAGGGAATATAAAACCACAGATAACTTAGATGAAAGAGAAAAGATAGACAATATGATATGGGTAAAAGATTTTGTGCGCCAATTTGAAGACAAAACAAAAACAGAAACAGATTTTGCCGCAAGTCAACAGGGTTTTGATGGTTATATAGACCATGTGAAAGCGGCTCTGAACCTTATTTAATCACTATACCCAAAGGAGTAAAAAAATGAAAAAAATCTCAATAATTGCAATCTCTGTGTCATTGACGGCGTGTATGGCTGATAAAGCCGATTATATTATGAATCAAACCGCATTCTGCACTGGTATTGGTGAACCAGGCGGGGTAATTTCATGCCAAGATAAAGATAAACAACCAACAAATGGAACCGTTGTAGAATATTGGGAAAATGGGAACAAACACAGATATTTTTCAACAACAAATGGGTTATCGGAAGGAGAATGGATAAAATTTGATGAGCAAGGGCGCAAAGTGTCGGTTTCAATGATGAGTAAGGGTAAGCAACATGGTGTCGCGCGCGTGTATACTCAAAATGGAAACATATCATACGAAAAAACTTATAAAGATGGCAAACTAGACGGCATAGCAAAAGTATATCACGAAAATGGAAAAACAAAACGAGAATCGATGTTCAAAGACAACAAACAAGATGGTATAGACAAACATTACTATGAAAATGGTAAATTACGAGCAGAAGGATGGTACAAAGATGGTAAACCAGATGGTATAGAAAAACAATACTATGAAAATGGACAATTAGAACGCACAATAACATGGAAAAACGGTATCAAGGAAGGAGCAGTAAAAAATTATTATGAGAACGGTAATTTGAAATCAGAAGGCAACAATAAAAACGACCAACTTGACGGTGTAATCAAATTATATGATACCGAAGGACATTTGATTGAAGAAATGACTTTCAAACAAGGTAAACAAATCAACACACAAAAATCATCCACGGGACCTAAATCATCTGATACAATAGAGCAATCAATGAAACAGTGTTTAACAAAAGCAAACGTATGTTGGTGGACAACAAAGGGTTGTAGAATTTCATTAGAAGGAACCGTATATGATATAACCAAGAAAGGTGTCGTTTTAGAAAAAAAGGGTAGATGTGAAACAACAATTGAAAATAGAGTAGCGGACACGAAATGCTCAGATAATACATATGTTTTTTTGTATACAGATAAACAATATGCAAATGGTGATACAGTAGACAACAATTATTATTATGAGAATGTAGGAACGTATGAATATAAAACAACATCTGGTGGCACAAAGCGTCTTCACGCATATAAAGAAACCAATATACCACAATGTCGTTATAGTGATTTCATGTAATTATGGTGCGTTGTGATAATAATGAAAAAAACTGTGTTAGGTATCTTGATGGGGTGTTATTTAATACCGATGACCGTGCGTGGCGAAACGGCTAATGAACGCATAAAACAGTTGGCGGTATCTGCTTGTAATATAGAATGGCAAACCTATTTAGACCAAGCAAGACAGCAAAATGAAACCGAGTTCGTCATGATTTTAGAAAAAGGTCTACCAAAATTGTGTCAATGTTATGGCGATACACTTATTGAAGACGCAACTTTTTTTGATGACACAGATATAGAAACCCTGATGGCATACGTTTTGTCTGTCCAGGATTATTTGCGCACTATCTGTCTAGATAATTTATATAAATAGCACTATAAACAAGAAAAAAACGCCCCTACAAGGGGCGTTTTTAGTTGTGATACATTTTCCCAGCGCGACGCGATTAAGTTTTTATAAAATTTGACCCGGTTTATCAAAAATTAGGTTTGTGGTATGGTTTAAGATGTAGTATAAAAACTCAATTATAGACCTATTACAAGCGTTTTTATAAGGTGTTTTTGTATAAGTGCGCACTACCAATGTTTGATTCCGTGAGAATCCACTTTTATGGGGTGATTGAATGAATTATAAACAATGATATAGTCGCCAGAACGTCGTGCATATTTTGCCTTTGGAAAATCCAAACTAAATTTATAAGGTTTGCTGACAGTTATACCATCATCTGTGTATCTGTATCTAAGTCCATTTGTTGCCATATAAAATCCTTTTGTTTGCTATTAGAACTGATTTTTATTTATGGTTATTGTGTTGTATCGTATATTTTCTAGACAGTATTTGTATCAGGTCTTCAAGGGTGCACATCTTCCTTATTGGTTTTGATAGTCGGGTGCGGTTGCGTTTATTTTTTTGGTGTTTATAGAATATGGTTGCGGGCGTGTATATTCTGTCTGTGTGTAAAGTGCCGGCAAAATATAATTCCTTGGTGCAGTATTTAATCAGGAATGGCAGTCTGTTATATGGCACCAGTTGTATATCATAGTCCGCACCTTTATTCCTTTTGTAGTGCCTTTTGAGTTTATTGTTAGCCCAATTCAAACACCAGTCCACAAAACTTAACGAGAGTTGGGTGTTAGTGATTGGGTTGATAAATGGTGCCAGTAGATGTATATGCCATTGGGTTGTATTGAATTGATTTTCGCAGAAGGCATAGAACATATAGGGGTGATTTATCCAAGATTCTGTCCCACCCAGCAATCTTTTTTCAAATTTACCTAACATATACCGAATAATACCAATAAAGCAATAAAGGTCATAGGTTTTTAGTGAATATGGTAAATTGATGGTTATAAAAAAGAAAGGTGTATCAACAGGAAATTGGTTATACAAGTAGTTTCTGATACTGATTAAGTTTTGATATTGACTCATGGTTTTACCTTTTTATTGAGAACGAAAAATAGAAAACCAAGAATAGATTAAATAAAATAAAAATTGTTGGCTCGTGTTATTAGAACCTATTGTATTTTTCCCAGATTTCTAAGGATTACAAGTCGCATACAGATTCCTAAAAAGGTGCTGACTCTCATTTGTTGGGTATATCATATTGCACTGGGACGCCCTTAGTATTTGGTGGCAATAGATAGGTTTGGTTGGTGGTTTTACATTGGGTTTGCTCCTGCGGGTTATCCTGATTAAATTATGGAACCATTTTCGCAATAAAAAGCCGGCAAGCGAAACGTGGCTTTGGTTTTCAGGATTGTTTAATAAATTAGCAACTTGGGGGATTTGGATTATAAAAAGAACCCCACCAAGTCGTTCATGATTACTTGATGGGATTGCATTAGAAACTGTCATCTTTGTCATGAACTTATACCGTTGAATGTTTGTCTTGCTGGTTTTTCTAATGCACAAACACTCACCGTTTCAGAAAATAGAACTCTTATCGGTTTGGTTTTATATCATCTTGCGATTTGTTATCATTCAATTTATAGGGGCGCACTTCATTTGATATAATACCTTTGTCTATCTGGCATAATATGGTATTGGTTATTTGTTTTCTGATTTTTGGACTTGCCACAGAAACGTTTGACGGCATAGCAACAGAATATTGGTGATGTTTTGAACTATAATATACTCTAAAACCGTCTATGTGCAAGGCGTTATCAAAGCATAAACTGTATGTCGCGACCAGTATATCAGATTGCACGTCTAATTTTTTGATTTTTAGTTCGTTTAGATTCATTTGTTGACCTTTTTACAGGTGTTAGAACTTTATTTAATCATTCAAAACATCATGTAAAAGATATTCAGGTAAAAAAGCCCCACCTTGCGCCCGTCAAAAAGCATAAAGGCGATTTTTGGGCGAGTATTTACTAAAACGCACTGGTTATACTATGGCGATTAATGATTAAATATCTTTACTTTTAGGATTTATGGTGCTATAATTTGCCCAGAACTCTAAAAGTGATACGAAAAGTGATACTATTTAGGGCTCAAAAGTTTTGGGGGTTGATAGGAAAGTCCGGAAATCTGCCGAAAACCAAAGGCAAAGTGGAGACCCCACTATCCCCACCACCAATTTTCGTTATTGCGCGCAAAGCGCACAATTAAGAAAATTGAGTGTTGCGGATGTTGTTGTAAACAACAAACGGACAAAAACATCACAACCGCAAACGCGGTTTTTATTAAGTTTTTTGGGTGTGTGGCTCAGTTGGTTAGAGCATTACGTTCACATCGTAGGGGTCGGCGGTTCGAGTCCGCCCACACCCACCACAAAAACAAAAAAAATGGGTTTATTCCCATTTTTTTTGTGTCGGGCGAAAATAGAATTATTTACCGTAACCCTTTCTTTTTGCAACATGCGGATGCGGCAGATTTCCAATCTGAATACGATGCATTAGTGTCACGCAAATCACGCCAAGGTTGCCACCCATTACAATTTTTTTTATCTTTGTCGGCACATTTCGCATATCTGCGCAAAGAACATGTTTCTTCAGATAATTTGCCACCGTCAGTTGTACATTTAACAACTATATTTTGATTTTTTGCGTCACCTTTGCCAAATTCTTTGGTAGACAGTACCTGATACGCGAACGTATTGCCACACACTGATAATGTTGTGATAATGATAAACAATATTTTTTTCATTGTAACACCTTTCTTTCACAGACATAATTATAAATAATTTTTATGAAAAACACAACAAGGTTTTATTCCGTCACGACATTATCGATTTGTATATCGTTATTTTCTATTTCTTGTGCTTGTATTTCAGACAGTATTTTATACCCACGTTCTTTGATTGGGTTTTGTTCATACAATTGTTTTTGGTCTGCGCGCCATTTATTTATATCGGATATATTTTCAGAAAATTGTTCAGATGTTGTCCATGGTATATCATTCATAAACAAATAAAACATTTCACCAGATGGGTTATCTGTGTTTGTTTCGTCTAATCTGATGATTGGTCGTACAACATAAATATCAATATTACAGTTAACACCCTGCTCTGATTGTACCTGGTTCAGATTATAAGCAAACTTATCAGCAAAATTCATTGCTTGTAAATATGCGGCATCATCGTTTGATGGATTTGTAGAATCACCTTCCCATAATAACCACATGCCATAATTGATAACGTTTTCATGACCAGCTAAATCATCAGCGGATAACAAACACAATGGTTTGAATTCAATTCCATTAGAAAACTCTTTGGATGTATCAGATGTATCGTCATACATATCGGCAATGAAAGAAATAACACCAGATAAAATACCCACATCACGTTCAAAACGTGCCAATCGTGCGCCGTGTTTTAGTGTTGATTCAAACAGCCAATCTTTTGCACGCGCAGATGCAGAACTCATACTAGCACGTGCGAATTTGCCGGCTGATGCAATCTCTTTGGTACCAGATTGACTTGCAATTAACGTACGCAAAGTGCGGGTTAGTATGTTTCCAGTGGATGGACGTTTGAATGCTGTTAATTCTCTACGAAATTTTAATAATTGTTGTACAGATTCTGCACCTTCTTTGTATTTTGCAACATCTTTGTCTGTTTTGACCAGTTTTTCTGCCGTTTCAGATAATGTTTTAATATTCTCTTTGACAGGTTTCAAATAATCAGACATTTTATCTGTGTCACGCAAAATATCAACAGTGATATTTGGGTCGATTTTTTGTGATTTATCAAGTATTGTGCTTGCTTCTTTGGTGATTTTTGCAATTTCTGCTTGTGGTTTGCCTGCCCGTTTTGCTTTGTCAATATTATTCAATAATTTGGCATAATCGTCAGCATTCTTGGTTAATTTTGCTATATCGTCAGTGTGAGTTGCAATTTTTTGTGATGTTTTAATATAATCTTTTACGGAATCTATTTTACGTAAGTTTTTTAATGCATTTTGTGCATTTTTTGCAACACGTCCAGCATTTTTGGCTTTGGCACCAATTAATAATGCTTCACCCATGCCGGCGGTTCCAACTGTTAATAATATATCTGCAGCGATTTCTGCATATTTTATCCAGCCCAAATTAACATCACCAGCAACATAATAATCGTTTGTGTCATCATCTGTCAAATCAATGGTTCTGCGTGCTGCAATATTTACAGTGTCATTATCAAACGCAAGTGCCGATTTACTGGTACAGAAATAGCCCTGGGGATAAATTGTATCAATATGGTCATTTATATATTTAACGGACAACGTATTGTTTTTACCGGGACCCACGAATTCAGACAAAGAATCGTGTTGAACAACCATAATAGCGTACCACGCTGGTTCTGTATTCATGTACTTACCAGAATCTTCTAGATTGTTTAACCTGGGACTGATGTTACCATCTGGTGTACTGATTTTTGATGTTAATGCAATATGTTGTTTAATTATTTTTGGTTGTGTTGCATAATTTATCGTTAATGTTCGTCCATTTGAAAATTGATAAACAATTGGTGTAAAAACAACAGTTTTATTATCAGGAACATTCAATTCGGGACAATCAAGAATATTAGTTAATACATCTGGTGATTGCATAATTTGTTTTGCCCATGCGCGTGCAAGATGTTCTGGTGTGTCTTCTGAAATTGTATTTGAATCAGCATACAGTGCATCAGAAAAAATCTGAGATGCACAAGGTGTTGAATTAGTTTCGTGATACAAATCTAATATTTCCGATGTTGATTTAATTGCATTTGTATGTTTGTTGGTATCAAACGCAAAACAGTTTTCAATAACGAAAACTGCGAATATACAATAAAAAATAAGTTTTTGAATAGTGAACATTTGTGTAATCTAGAATATACAGTTATTCTATCAAATACGGTCCATCAATTACTGCTACTTGTTGAATATCCGCTATGTCTGTTGGTATCAGAGAACCCAAACCCGCGGCGACTGCACCTGTACCAAGCAATACCCAACCAACAGGATTACTTAATCCTGCTACTGCGATAGTAATACCACCAGCAGTTGCTGTACCTGCTCCCAATCCTGCTGTCACATCACCAAAAATATGTGTGCTTTCTGTTGGAATTGTAGCATCTATCGCAACAAGATATGCTGATAACCCGTCCCTAGAACATTGTCTACCTTTTAATGCATTTGTAAACTCTATCAATCTTTGTAAACCCAATTGTATATTGTTATACACAATAATCCCTTCAACAGTTGAACCTGTTATATCTTGTAATATCAAGCCGGGAAATGCACGACAACTTTTTCCAACAGGAAAATCAATAAAATATTCGTGTTCGGCACCACCAAATTCTGTGAATGCTGCTTGACCCGCTTGATTTATAGCGGCATCATCATCCAGATTTGACCAAATAATGTGGTCTGAACAATATTTATTCCACCAATAATTGGTGGGTAGTTCACTTTTTTTGATAATATCATTAGGTTTCTTTGTTGAATCTTTCAATATCAACATTGCAACGCGCATAGGAAAATATTTGAAAAGTTTTTCAACTGTAAAATTAAATGAAAAAATTTGCTTGTTGTGTTCAAATTGTATTGTGCCTGTTCCACCATTTTTTGCTATTGCACCAATGTTGCCTAAGCAATATTCTCGCACATTAGCGACTAATAAATTGTAAATGTCTGCTTCGTGTAAATCTATTACATCTTGTGTCAGTTTTGCATTATCTGCAATATCTTTAAAAACCCCTGTATCTTTATTAAACAACGCATCTTGCCATTTTGTTTTGTCGGTGGCAAATTTGCTTATACATTCATTTATGAAACGGGTTGAACCATTAAAGAAAGGTTGTTTGGAACCAGATGTGTTGTTGGTACCCGTTGCGGCATTTGAACTTTTTCCTGCTGATGTGTTTGTTGTATTTGCTGCACGTTTGGCCTGTTCTGCTTTACGTTTTTCTTCTTCGTATTGTTTACATTCAGGTGCGCCAGCATGATTACTGCACCATTCTGCTGTATTATATGTCACATTTATTGTTTTGTATGCAGTGGTTCCTTTGTATGGTGCGTAACCTTCTGCGTCATTTGCCATACGTTCAGAAAAAGATAAATCTGCGTATGTTGTCGGAAACGCAGTTGCTGTTAGACCAGTATTCACAGAATTAGTTTGGCTTTGTAATCGTTGTAATTCTTGACTTCGTTCGTTTATTTCCTGTTGCCATTTGGGCGTCTTTATTTCGTATGGATTTTGTATCACTGGTGCATTGTTATTCAAAGACGGATTTGGCGTTGTTGCATTTGGAAAATTAACCCGGCCAGTTGGTGCATTGTTGCCATATTGTGCAACATACGATTCGTAAACTGTATCCAAATAGCCGATACAAGCAGTACTGTATGCCTTGTTTGGAAGGTTTGATAATTGAACAATAACCGCAGGTCTTATATCAGACAAAGATGTATTTTTACAATTATCGCGTGCCATACACTGCATAGACACAGCAGATTGTAAAACTTTGACACATTCTTCATTTGAAATCGCGGTACCCTGGACATATACAGGTTGAGGCATTTTCTGGTTATAAGGAGAATTTGGTGTCCAAAACGGATTAGTGGAATAATTTTGAACGTTTTGAATTTGTCCATAATCCGAAAACAAAGACGTGGCAGAATACGCAAAAACTGCGTAAAAACAACCAAATATTGTCATTAACAAAGATTTTATCTTTCCCACTTTCATCTTTCTTTCGTTTAATTATATCAAAAATTGAATTATAATCAAAGACAAAAATCCCCCGATTAAAAAGAATGGTGCAAACGGAATATATTTTTGCTTTTTATTGTATCCCCATATCAAAGATAAAATACATGCAAATACCATCGCAATTGCCAGTCCTATGGTACCAAGCCATATACCCCCCGCTCCCAATAATTTTATATCACCCATACCAATTGGTGGATATTTTTGATTTTTTTTGATGCGTTCAAATATAAAACCGACAATTAGTCCCAAACAATACCCCATTGCACCACCGATAACAGAATCTGCGATTGTTACAGGCCACGGAAAAAAAGTTGTAATTAATAACCCAGCAAATAAAAACGGGAATAAATACACATCTGGTATAATTCTGCGCTTAAAATCATTGGTTGACATGCGGATTGCACAAAAAATTGCACCCAATAATATCAAAGAAAAAAATATATAAGAAATCATGTTTTCTCTCTTGCCTTTCGATTCGTTTTTATGATACAATTATATCATATACAAAAACAAGGATTTTTTATTATGAGCAAGGGTTGGGATAGCAATATGCTAAAAAAATTAAAGACCTTGATTGGCAAGGGTCTGTCTGCATCTGAAATTGGTAAAAGATTAGAAGTATCAAAAAACGCAGTTATTGGGAAATTAAATCGTCTGGGCTGGAATCCAAAGGCAACAGAGGTTGTTGAAACAAAAAACAAGACAAAGAAAGAAAATAAAGTTGCTGGTAGGATATCTGTGAAAAAAACAACCGCAAAGGTAGTCGCTAAAAAAATATCAGACAAAAAATCTGTGAAATCTAAAAAGGTGCCAGTTGTTAAATTAAACAAAAAAACTGTGGCGACTAAAAAAGATAAATCTGTAAAAACAGACATAAAAGTTGTAAAACCAGTGATAAAAACTGCATCCAAAAAAACCAAGAAAGATTTGGCTTTGCATGAATTGTTGATTCAGCATGCTTTACAAATGGCGAATTTAAAGCCAAATCAATGTCGTTGGCCGATTGGTGATCCAGATTCAGAAAACTTTCATTTCTGTGGGGAAGCTGTGTTTTCTGGCAAGCCGTATTGTTATGAACATTGTCGTCAGGCATATCAATTTACACCACCAAAGAAAAAATAAAAAACGGGGGCTTTCATGATAGGCGAGAGAGAAGATATCTTAAATGAAAATCAATATGGCGATTTGACCATGCGTCCGTACGTCATAGATGGAAATGAAATAAATGCTTTCTATGACGATGACGATTTGGTGTGTGTGTTGGATAACACTATAAATCAGACCAAGCCAAATGTTTTGTTGGTGATAAACCCGTCTGGTGATAAAAAGTGGGATGAAATATTATCTGGACAATATAATGTTGATTTGGAAACGATTCGTCCAAAGCAAGACAATAAATATCAAAAATTGGACATAGAATATTCTGGTTTGTCTGTGTATGAAAACCTGATTAACGCATATGTTGCGGGTGATGATTTGTCTGAACATATGATTCAATTGAATATTTTGCGTGATTCTGCTGCACGACACAGTGCGATGATGCGATTAAATGTTGCTAATGAAACAATAACCAAGACAAACATGACAATCGTCAGAACCAAAGAAGCTATTGTACGTTTGCAAAATCGTATAAAAACTTTGCGTGCGAAATTATCTGCAACAAAAAAAGAAATCGGCAAAGTTTCAACCAAACAATCTGCAGCCAAGATTTTGAAAATTGAATCACAAATAGAAGCGGCAAACGAAAAATTAAAACGCGCGCGCAAAAGATTAGAATCTGCACAAAAACGTTTAGAAACTGCAACTGTGGATGCAGAATTGGCCAGTGATTTATTAAATCAGCCAGCGACAGAAATACCAAGCATTGAAAAAAACAAACCTGTGATGGTTGCGCCGAAATACGAATTGCAAGCCGCAGAAAACGAATCGGTTGATGATACAGATGATGAAGATTTTGAAGATGATGAAGACAGTGATTATGATGAAAGCAAAAACGAAGATGAAAATAAATATGATGACGATGAAGACGAAGATGAAAACACAGATTCAAACGATGAAATAAAACCCTTGTTTGATGAAAATCCTAATAATATGAACGAAGAAATCGCCTTCAAGCCGATTAATTTTGACACGCCTATAGTATCCACGATAAATACAAATGAAGAACAATCTGTCCCTGTGTTTACACCGACCCAAATCACGGAAAACACAGAAGAAGCAAACTCGGAAGATTTTGATGCACCGAATATAGCCGGTTTGGATGAACCTAAACCTGTGTTGGAATCAATGGCACCTGTTAATAGTGATAATTCACGCCCGGTACTAGAATCGATAACACCGATTGCACCGGAACAACCAATTGAATCAATGTATTCGGAACAAATAACAGAAACGCAGTCAGTGGATATAAAACCTGAAATGCAAGAAAACCCTGTGGTATCTAGTACACCTGTGCTAACGGGTGGAGATGTGCCGTCTGTGGTAAATACGTTTAATGCAAATGTAACGACAGCAACCAGCCGTTCAAGACCAACATTTATTTATTATATGCTGTTGATTATTCTGATTGTTCTGTCTGTGTTCACTTTGTGGTTGTACCAAAAACATATGGATACAACGGAACCTTTGTTGACGCCTGATGTGGTTGAAACGATTGCTACAACTTCACAGACAAAACCTGTGGAACGGTTAAATATTAAAAAAGCAACCAAAGAAATAAAAAATAATGTGGTCAAAGTCGCAGAACCTGAATCAGAAGAATATGAATTTGTTGACGATGAAGATGTGACTGATACAAAATCACCTGTGGCAGAAGAATCAAAGGATACAAACGTTGATAATGAACCTGCAACTGAACCTGAACAGACCATTGCTGAAGAATCAGTGACAGAAGATGAAACACCAGAATCGAAACCAGAACCCGAGACCGAAGTTGTAGAATCTGAAATGGATAAAACAGAATCGTTATCAGATACAGAAGAACAATCAGCAGAAGTAATCGCGGATGAAGATATGGATGCAGATGTGGTCAGTGTGGATAAACCTGTGTATGAAGTTGGACCAAAACATGATGATATGATCGTTTCTGAACAAGATTATCAAGCAAATGTGCAAGATACACCGGAACCAGAAGACGAAACGGAAGAATATTACGAAGAATAGTAAAAGGAAACAAAAGTCGTGAAACCCGCAGAACTCTACACACACACACACACACA
>JAFRSF010000005.1 GCA_017427715.1 Alphaproteobacteria bacterium
AAAAAAAAAAAACAGAAAAAAGTATTTGTACAAAAGCCAAAAATAGTGTATAATGGTATCCAAACATAAAACAAAATAAAGAAAGGAGTGTATTTATGTCAGAATCAAAAATAAAAGGATTTGCAAAAGGTATTGCAAAGGCAACAGGTAGAGTGGCAGGCGCCACATTACGTGGTACAGGTACAGCAATCGGTGGTATTGCAAAAGGAATTGGAATCGTACTGGGTGAATTGGCTAACGAAGCAGAAAAATTGGCAGATAAACCAAAAGGTACAGCAAAAAAATTACACGATGCGGCACAATCCGTTATTAAAAACATGAAAGAATCAAAACTGGCTGCAAATGCTGGTAAATTAAAGACCGCTTTCCATGCGGGCAAACTTGCGCTTAGCGGGGTTGTGACAGTTATGACAGAATCAATTGCTTTGCTTGACAATGTCCTGTTTGATAATGGTATTCTTAATACACTGGAAAAAAAGTTTGCAGAATTCAAAGGTGATACTTCCAAATTCAAAAAATGGTTAAAAGAACACGATAGATTGGGTGCATACACAATTTATTATGGCACAATATGTATGGTATTCGCATTTTTATGGGAAGCAGGCCTTGCCGACCAATTTGGCAAAGGAGACGAAACATTAACTAAAAAATCTCAAAAAATTATTAAAGACCTTAAAAAAGAAGTTGAAGATTCCGAAATTGGTAAAAAGATTATCGGCCCTTGGATGGAAGATAAAAAAGAAGAAACAAAACCAACTGTACAGAAAGAACCAGACCCGAATCAAAACTCTGGTAAAAAGGTAGAAAAACAACCAACACGAACACCTGCTAAGGTATCTTCGCCATCGCTTGTAGATACCAGCGAATTATTTTTTGTACAAAACAGAGACATATATATCGATTTGGACTACATAAGAAACCTATGCAAAGGTAAAACATTAACAGAACAAACCAAAATCAAAATTGAAGCACTTGACAAGATTCATCAACATTCTGCATATATGAAAAGATTCAGACCTTCTTTGATAAAATCAGAGGGCTTTGAACCATCTTTTTATTTATTAGGAGATGGACATATAAGCCAAGGTGCAGCAATGACTTGGGATTATCCTGTACTCCCAGGACAAGAGCCGGAATATTGGATGTATGTAAAAAAAGATGCACAAGCCAACCAAAACAGAGTATACAGAACAAAAACATTATATAGATTCACACCACTTTTTGGTTTTGTAGCATCTATACGATCATATAACGATTATTGGCAACAAGTAAATATGTTTATGTCTGATCCAAAACAAAACATATATCTGGTATTCGATTACCTATTAACACAAACAAAAGTTAGTTCTGTTCATATGGACGGAATGGTTGCTATTGACGTTACAGCATATCAGGATATGGCTTATGCAAAACAGACAATCAACAGATTGGTTGATAAAAAAGACAAGACGAAATTTACTACAGATGAAAACCAAATTAATGACGCTTTTTCAACAAAAAAATCGCAAACTTACAAGCAAAATAGACGTGCTAAAGATCGCGATACATATATGGGCAAAGAAATTACTTTGGATCTTACAGTCGGTCAACATTCTTCTAAATCAATAGTTTACGCTAACCCACAAGCATTTTTAGATGCAAATGGATCTAATGGAAAAGATTTTAATATACAATTTGATAGATATATAAATACTGCCCAAAGAAGTGCATTCTTCAAATTGGTGTATCGTGTGGTATATCCAGACGATAAACATTTCGTAATGACAGACGATGAACTTCAATTGGTAACAAAGTTAAATAAAGATTACGGAGAAAAGTGGGCAAAAGATTTAGACAATGCTATCCAAAGCAGTAAAGGGATAAAACAAGCACTATATCGTGCACAAAGAGCAGCCATAATTTATATGCTTGCACATCCAGAAGAAGTATATAACAACCCATTAAAAATAAAAAATATGTTACAGAATTGGCCCAAGAAAAAAGATTATTCTAAAGACACGTCACAGTTTGAAAATGTTGACCATTCAACAATGTTAGCGATGACCAACAATATGCGTGGGTTGGGAATGTAATAGATAACCAGAAAAAACCCATCGTTAAGATGGGTTTTTTGTTTGTTCTGTTATTTCATTGATTGCATATATTCAACCATATAATCAAACATTGTATGCATAAAAATGCCGTAATATCTGCGTCTGTCCAGCGATTTATTTAATTTTGCAAACCCCCATCTGACATCAACCCAATATGTGTCTTCCCAATCTATGACAGCAGTCACATTAAAATCGTCATCTAATAAAAAATTTGTTGCCAAATCTGCATGCATCCAACCACGAAACTCTGTTGCTGGTTCGTCTGGATTGGGTTTAAATTTCTTTAATTCTGCCGGGTCAGATTGTTGAATAACACATACCATATGTGCCAATTGTTGTGCAATTTTTTTACGGTTATCCATACTGATTTTATTCGGATTAAAATCTGTGATTTGTTTACCAGACACGTATTCAAATTTGCGAATTATTACACCATTCCAATTTATTAATTCCAGTTTTGGTATGTATATTGGCGATATTTTTCTTAATGCATCAACAACATGTTTTTCCATCACAGAAACACGTTTAACAAAATCCCTGTCACGTGATGCAAAAGGAAATTTAAACACATATTTTTTATCAAGAATCAATACTACGTTTTTATAACCACGACCGTATGCAGTTCTGATTTTACATTTTTTACCTTTGGCATAATTGTTTTTAACAAATCTTTTGTATTTAATGATTTCTGGGTGAATTATAGCCATGCTGATTTTATTACAAAAATTCAATACTGGTGAAAAAAAACTTTCCAACGCAATGAAAATCTTTTTAAACATTGTTTTTATTCCTTGATTTATTTCTATGCGTTGTAGTGTAGTGTCAATCTAACACAAAGTCAAAAGTTTTTACAATTTGGTATTAAATGCTGATTTCGTCACCATACGTCAACAGATAATTGGAACCACACCGCAAAACCAATGCGCCCTTTTCATTTAACCCGATTAACAACGCAGTTTTTCCCTGATATTTTATTTTTTGATTTATTCCGATGGCCATTTCCATCCAACGTTCACGAACAATCGAAAAATCTGTATCACGCCATTTTTCTAATTTCTTTATCAAAACACCCAAAACTTCCTGCACAGAAACATTGACACAATCTGCCATTTTCGCGGTTTTATATTCTAGCGATGTTGGACAATGTTTTATATTTATACCAATACCAATAATAACAAAACTTAATGAATATTCAATTAAAATACCGCTGATTTTTTTACCGTCTATTAAAATATCGTTTGGCCATTTAATTTGTGGTTTCAACCCAAAAGATATCAGTGTTTCAGCAACCGCAACTGCAACTGCATAAGACAATTTTGGGTCACGTTCATCAGATATTTTGTAAATAAAACTGACGTATAAATTACCAGATTTTGAAATCCATGTTCTGTTATACCTGCCCCGACCATTTGTCTGTATTTCTGCGATAATAATGGTTTTATTGGTTGCTTCGTGTCGGACAACTAAATCATGCGCCAAATCTTGGGTACTGGTCAAAGTATCAAAAGATAATAATTTATACGCGTCCAATTTTGTATTTTCCGTTTATATTTTCAATAATGTTATGTCCATATATTTTTCGTAACTGATAAATCGCTGTTTCCACTGCGTGCGTGGTTATATCTGGCGATATTCCCAATGCGATTTTCAAATCATGCATATTTGTATTCGGATTTTTATGCAAAAACACAATTAAACGATGTTGCAGATTTGATAATTTTACATCGCCTCCGAAAATATGACGAATAATATCAGAATTATCAACTTTGCTTAAAATAATATTTTGCAAATCCATAACCGATATAGGTGTATCAATTTGCAATTCATCAAAAACAACATCCGCCAATTTTGCAGAATCAACCATTACCGCGCCCAAATCAGACAAAATCTGATTCCAATACGTGTCTGATGTATATATTTTTATATCACTTAGCATACTTTAACAATAGCCAAAAAAATAGCCCAGCGCAAGAAGTTATTGATTGTTAATTTTGGATAGAGTTATATAATGCCGCACGAAACTTTGCCACGTTTTTTAAATAACCTGCGCATCTCTGAGAACAACCACCATCATAAGTAACACAATCATTTAAACTAGAATACGGTTCTATGGCATGCCATCTGGATATAAATGGATAAGTTATTTTACACCAACAGTATCGTCCATTACGTTCGTTTCCTATAACATCTTTTCCATTATCTATTAACACACCATTATTATCTGTATACGCTTGATAATATCCAAGATTAATACTTAAACATGCCGCAATCCCTTTGATTGTTCCATACGGGAAAGGGTCAGAAAACGTCATATATGTTGAATTATATGAAAAATTAGAATCATAAGTACTCCAACTGTTAGAACCAATATTGGAATCTAAAACAATCGCAACCGCGTCATTTTCAACACATGCATCAAGCGCAAATGATGTATACGGAACAATAGTGAATAACAAAAATACCAGACAACATTTTAGTTGTTTGTATGTACACATGCAGATTTCAGCAGATTTCGGCACTTTCAGCATCCCTATTCGTTGCAATGTTATCATTAAGTATACCTAAATTCAATAAATAAAAATCGTTTGACAATTAGGTGTTTGAAATATAAACTATAACACGCAAACAGTTTCGGATGGTTGGCAGAGCGGTCGAATGCGACGGTCTTGAAAACCGCTGACGGGGCAACTCGTCCGGGGGTTCGAATCCCTCACCATCCGCCATTTTTTTACAAGGAGAGATAAATGGCTGAAAATTTATTTCCTTTTCCAGAAAATTTCAATATGTATGCGATTTTGGATCATTGTCGGGAAATTCAAGTTTTAACCGATCAACAAAGAATCTTAAAGGCAACCGCACATGCCACTAAAAAAGATTTTGATTTGCTGGCGGAAAAATTAAACGGGGAAATGGCGGATTTATATTTATTTTTGGAAAACTACTTTATGAATCGGAAAGATATTGTAAAAGTTCGTCGCGAAAAAGTAAGAAAATTCAACAAAAAGTAAAACTTGCGTATTTAGGTACGGGAAAGTTTGCAACAGAATTATAGTTCGCCAGAAAAAAACATCCCGTTGTAATTCCACTTTTCTTCAATTTTGCCCGAGTGAATACTTACCATCTCTCATAAAAACTAAACACACGAAACGGAGGTTTGAACCACAGCAAAAAAGCAAAACAAGCCGGTCAGTTTCAGGAGATTTTTATGCATTGACACTGTATAAAATGGCGTCACTGCATTTGCCAACAGCAATTAAATCAATACTTTTTATTTGCTTTTTGCCATCATGTCTACATAAGCATAAACCATTTGTAAACCTGGCAGTATGGAAGGAATAAAAATTCCTTGGTTAAGCATATCTTTAATTTCATTACGAGAAACCCATTTTACAGATTGTACTTCGTCTTGCTGCAATTTTAAATCATTTAAATTAGCATCTGAATGAACCAACCATACATCTACAAAATCTTTTGGTCTTTTAAAAGTACCTATGAACACCGAGTTATTTAAATCTGGTTTTATTCCTAATTCTTCGACAGATTCACGAATACAACATTGCCAACTATCTTCACCACTTTGTGCGCCACCACCAGTTTGTCCCCACATGTTTGGAAACTTTCTTGCAGATGCAACACGTTGTTGCAATAAAAATTGACCTCTTTGATTCATAATCCACACATGTACAGATAATTTATTAAAACCTTCTGGTATCGGCAATTTTCTATCGGCTTTTGCAACAATTTGGCGCGCATTATTATAAATATCTATTATTTCAGACATTATTTATACTCCTTGCAGGAATGATACATTAAAACTTATTTAATTCAATGTTTATTTAATAGTGCGTTCTGGTATAGTAAAAATCATCCCAATACTTGACAAAACGATATTTATGTATTATATATTACACAGATAGAGAGGCGTACAATGTCAGTTGAATTAAAAAAACTAGATTTTACAACGTTTGCCAAAAATGCTGGCGAGATGTATACTTTGTTAGAAGAAAATCGCACCAGATTGGTTCCTTGGTTTTGGTGGGCAAACGAAAAAGTGACCCCAACAAAATTTCGCTTTTATGTTTTTATGGCATTGTATCTAGCAGATACAAAACGTAAAAATATTGCACATAAATTAAACTCTGCCAAGACATACGATGAACAATTTTTTGTTTATGACGAAAGTGGCAAAATTGGTGGTATGGTCGGACTTGACAACGTAAATATCAAAAACAAAAACGCAGAAATTTGGGGGCTTGCCTTTAAAGGGCAAACACAAACTATTCAATCTGTAAAGATATTAGAAGATTATTGCATAAACACATTAAATCTGAATTCTATTTATGGCAAAGTTCAATCTACAAATAGAGCATGCAGATTATTTTGGGAAAAATATGGTTATGATGCAAAAACACTAGATAGCAACGTTCAAGTATCAAAACATAACCCAAATATTGCAGATATATACATTTATACAAAAAATCTAATCAGATACTAAAATGTTATTTTACTTTCTTTGATTGTTTTTCTCTTTCATATAATCTGAATACAATTTAGACCACTGCATTAAATCATGATACTTACCATTCATAAATACGGCCTGTCTAGAAATACCGTCCAAGATTAGCCCGGTATTTTCAGCTAGTTTGGCAGATTTTTTGTTTTCAACAAGATTTACACGCATAATTTTATTAACCTTTAATTTGTTAAACGCTACATCTTCTATGACACGATAAGATTCTGTGGCAAAGCCATGTTTACGGGCAGCAAATACCAACCAAACAGTATTTAATTTCAATGTGTTCGCTTCTTTATAAAAAGATATTTTGCGAACACCTATGAATTGATTATCATGAAACATATAAAATACACACGCATCACTTTTTTCACTTTCCGAATGATATTGCATCATCTTTAACGTATCTGCGACAGATGTTGGCAATATTTTAGGCATCTTCATCAAAGGTTCGTATTTATAATCATCTGGATTTTCATTTTTTAACGCATCGTATATCATCTTTGCGTTTTGCTTATTAGGTTCCAAATGTTTTAATACTAATCTTTCAGACCGTAAATTTCTTGTAAAATATTTTATCATATTATACCTGTGGTTTATGTTTTTGTACTGCGATTATAAAAACAATTATACCGATTATCACCATTACACCTGATAACAATTGTCCCATCGTTAAACCCCACGAAGTCAGAAATCCAATTTGCGCATCAGGTTGTCTGAATTGTTCACAGAATATTCTAAATATTCCATAAAATATACACAACGCACCACTGATTGCACCAGGACGATGTCGCAGATTTGTTTTTTTATAAAGCAACCATAAAATTAAAAATAATACTATACCTTCTAACCCTGCTTCGTACAAAGGACTGGGGTGACGTGGATATTCTGGACCACCTTTGAATATCACACCAAATGGCATGGTTGTTTCACGCCCCATAACTTCCATATTTATAAAATTTGCTATACGTCCCAATCCTAATCCAATAGGCGCAACGACTGCCAATAAATCCAACACACGCAAAGAATTACGAACAATTGATTTATCTGGAAAACTTTGCTTTCTAACAAATAACAATGTTGCAATAATCACACCCAAAAGTCCACCATGGAAACTCATCCCACCATGCCAAATCGCCAAGATTTCCAATGGGTTATGCAGAAAAAATGGAAAATTATAAAACAAAACATAACCCAATCGTCCCCCAAATATAATTCCAAATACCAAAAAAGTTAACAAATCATCCAACTGTTTTTTTGTTAAACATATTTCTGAATCATCTTTGCGTGTCAATGTTTTCAACAACCAAAAACCCAACACGAACCCCAAAACATAAGCCAACGCATACCAACGAATTGGTACACCAAAAACCGAAAAAGCCACAGGTGATATAGGATTTATAATAATAGCCATAGTAATTACTTCCTTTGAATATTTACTAAAATACTTTATCAAATTGTGTTTTTTTTCAACCAAAAAATGCAATTTGTTTAATCTTGAATTATTTAATAGTTTGTATTATATTTCTTTCTGAACATAAATAATCAAAGGAGAAAGTTATGGTCGTTCATAAATCTGTTTCCAAAATTGGTGGTATAGAATTATATTTTAAACGCATATTTGGTTTAATGGCTGGGGCGGTTGGTTTAACTGCATTAACAACGTTTTTGATGGTTGCATCAGGTTTAGTGTTTAAATTAATTCATGATGGTGGGTTGTCTGCTGCATATTACATTATAGCATTTGGTGGATTAGCCGTTTCTATTTGGACCCAGGTACGTGTATTTTCTATGAAACCGTCTAGTGCGGCATGGTTGTTATTTTTGTATTCAATTATGATGGGTGTTGTAATTTCCCCAATGATTTTAGTATCCAGCCCGATTTCAATTTTACTAGCAATCGTATTAGCGGCATTGATGTTTGGTTGTATGTCTTTGTTCGGATATAAAACTGTTAAAGATTTATCTTTTTTGGGTATGTTTTTATTCTTGGGAATGATAGGTTTAATATTGGTCGGTATTGTTTCTATATTTATCCCATTAGGGGCAACATTTAACACAATTGTTTGCTTGATAGGCGTATTAGTATTTGCTTTGTTTGCAGCATACGATATGCAGACATTGAAAAATGCGTATACTGTTCTAGGTGACGGTAAACAAAAAGACCAATTGGCTGTATTGGGTGCATTGCATATGTATATATCTTTTGTTGCTTTGTTCCAGTACATCTTGGGTTTATTGAACAGCAGAGATTAAAATATTTAAATCAAAAGGATATAAAATGGCTTATAAAATTGATACAAATAAATGTGCTGGTTGTCATACTTGTGCTGGGGTTTGCCCTGCAATGGCAATATCTGGTGACAATGCTGGCAAATGTGTAATTGATAAAAATAAATGCATGGGATGCGGAACTTGCGCAGCAGTATGTCCTGTTTCTGCAATTAAACCAGATTTATAAGTTGCAAACAAACAAAAACGTTCTAAAATATCGGCAATTATAAATTATAGAGGTAAACAAAAAATGCCAGCAAAAACAATAAATGATATAATCGCACTTTGCAAAAGGCGTGGTTTTATTTTCACTGGTTCTGAAATATATGGCGGTCTGGGCGGTGCGTATGATTACGGTCCATATGGTGTTGAAATGATGCGTAACATCAGAAATGCTTGGTGGAATGCCATGGTTTATTCCAGAAACGACATAGAAGGTTTGGATGCTTCTGTAATAACCAATCGTTTAATGTGGAAATATTCTGGCCACGAAGGCAGTTTTTCGGATCCATTGGTCGAGTGCAAAAAATGCGGTGCTCGTATGCGTCAAGATAAAATGAAAGACCCAACAAAATGCGATAATTGTGGCAGCACTGAAATTACAGAACCACGTGCGTATCAATTAATGATGGGATTATCCATTGGTGCAACAAATGATGGTGAAATCAATGCTTATTTACGTCCTGAAACTGCGACCACAACGTATGTTAATTTCAAAAATGTATTAGATGCTAAACCACATAAATTGCCTTTTGGAATTGCACAGATTGGTAAATCTTTCCGTAACGAAATATCTCCGCGTGGGTTTGTATTTCGTATGCGTGAATTTGAACAGGCAGAAATGCAATATTTTGTAAACCCAAATGAAGACGAAAAATATTTCGAATATTGGAAAAAAACACGTATGGACTGGTGGGAAAAAGTATTGGGAATCCCAGCCAGCAAATTACGTTTTCAACCGCATGAAAAATTGGCACATTATGCCAAAGCCGCTGGTGATATCGAATATGATTTTCCAGACGGTGGTTTCGACGAAGTAGAAGGCATTCACAATCGTCAAGATTTTGATTTAGGTTCACACACTAAATCACAAAATGAATTCAAATTGTCTGCAAAAGTAATGGAAAACAAGGATTCTACGACCAAGTTATCCTATTCAGACGCACAAACTGGCGAGAATTTTATTCCATATGTAATTGAAACAGCAATGGGGACAAATCGTGCTATGTTGGTTGCCATGTTAGAAGCATACGAAGACGAAGATTTAGGCGATGGTAAAACACGCACGGTATTAAAATTAAAACCTTGGTTATCTCCTGTCAAGGCAGCCGTAATCCCGTTAGTTCGCAATGTTCCTGAAATTGTAGATTTATCAAATAAAATTGTTGATGATTTACGTAAATTGGGTATTGGCAGAATAGAATTAGAAAACTCTGGCAATATTGGTAAAAATTATCGCCGTCACGATGAAATCGGAACACCAGTATGTATAACAATTGACCATCAAAGTTTAGAAGATGGTACGGTCACATTACGTCATCGTGATACAATGGAACAAGAGCGTATAAAAAAAGAAGATGTTGTAAAACGCGTTCTTGAAATTGTGAATCAATAAAATAAAAAATGCTGAATTAAATTCAGCATTTTTTATTCCCTAATTCTTTCAAGTTCTTGTTCTTTTTCTTTTGCATGTTGCAGTGTGTTATCTTTGATAACATCTTTAACATTATGTTTAACATCTTGTCTGTATACAGGTGCAACCAGTATATTTTTAATTATATCCATACCAGTTTGTATTTTTGTATGCGCAGATTGTTCCATCTCTGTATATTTATTTTGCGGATATTGAATAAATTCATACGCATGAATACTTGATGCAAGATTGCGCAAAGTACGATTTCGAAAATCAAACACAGCATAACGCAAATAATCAATAATGTACCCTTGCCCTTTTATATCAAAAATCTGTTCAACTAATTTATCCATTGCAATTTTCCATGCATCTGACAAAGTGACTTTCTTCATCCATTCCAATAAAGACAATCCAGAAAACATTTCACTAAATGCAAAATTAACTTGTGCTTTGTCAACATCACTAATGATGTGTTTAGCGGCAAAATCTTCTGTATTTTCGCCTGATACTTTTGCCATAACTTGATCTAAATCAAAACTCATAATTATTTACCTTTGTTTCTTTCTATCATATTAGCAAACAATTGCATCAAATGTTGTTTATTAATATTTACCTGTGTATTGCTTTGCTGTGTAATCGGATATTTTCTATAAATATTATTGAAAGCAACCAAACTTGATTTCAATTCAGAATCTGCCATGTTTTTCCAACGTTTTGCTACAACAGCATCATCAAAAACATTGTTTGAAAAACTGTTTTTCATTATATATTCAGACATATTTTTGCGGTTTTCAGAATCCAGTTTTTTCAAATATTCATTCATTGGATGATTTTGTTTGGTCTTTGCACGAATAAAAGAAGACATTTGTTCCAACGCTTTTTGCTGTGCCATACCGACAGTCCCACCACTACAATAATTTATTGTTGCCAAAGAATTGTACATCTTCACAAACGCGTGTCTGATTTCAACCAAATCTTTTTCATTTATATTGACACCCATCTGCTGTTCCATGGCATGCTCCTTTGTTTTTTTAACTCTCTGCACCCCACTGTTTTTATTATATAGTTTTTGACTTACATATTTCAAGGTATATGTCAAGATAATTTATTTTTTGACTTATTTCATATTCTATATAACAATATGCCTGTTATATCGCAAAGCATACTATTGCCAAGAATGGGTGGTATGGATATGACACCAATCTTGCCAATAATGGGGGTTGGTTATTTCATCAAACAACAAAGGAGTATTCGATGAAAAAAACTTTGAAAGGTTTGATTGCAGCAACAGCATCTGTTATTTCAACTGGTGCATTGGCATCAAACTTAGAAAATCCACTTTACATGCCATTGGAAGGTGAATTTTATTCTAAAACAGGTATCGGTATTATGTACAAAGAAACAGACCATACTGCTGCTTTGGTTGCAAAAGGTGCAGATGGAAAAACAGAATTTCCAGTATGGCGTTTCACAGAAGATTTTGGATATGGTATCACAGATCGTCTGGACATACATGGCCGTTTAGGTTACACAAAAGACGGTGATATCAATCGCAAAGGTATGCATCGTGGTCGCATCGGTATGACATATCGTGCAATGACCCAAGATGACACTTTTGTTCTTGATTTATATGCTGATGCATATATGTCTGGTGTCACACCAATGAAGGGTATATACAAAACAGATGGTTTTACATATAAAAACTATTCCAACGGTCGTTGGGGTGTAATCGGTGGTGCCAGATTTGGTAAAACATGGGATGATTTCACATTGGGCGCACATGTTGAATTGTTGCAAACATTTGGAAATCACAATAACAAAATTAAAATTGAACACTCTGGTTTGTTAGCTAATGGGTTTGCAGATGAAATCAGTGTTGATTTGAAATCTACACGTGAAGTAACCGCAGGATTGGATACATTGTATCAATTTAATGCAGTTTGGTCTTCGGGTTTTGGATTTGAATATGTTCAACATTCTGATAATGGTGTCAAAAGTATACACACAGAATTGCCTAATTTAACTGCTATGGGCAAAGGTATTGCCGATAAGTTGGTTAAAACCTTGGATGATATGGATGACGGTTGGGATGAGTTCATCTTGAAAGCAAGTGTTTCATACCAAATGACAGATGCAGTTCAATTGACTGTGTTTGGTGAATATACATTTGATGATTCACATACTCAATCTCAGAATGGAACAGATGTCAAAGCAGAATTGGGTGTTCGTTTGAACGCAAGATTCTAATCTGAAACATAAAAAATAATTTATATTGGACAATTTGCACACCGTTTTGGTGTGCAATTTTTATTTTTTATATAATTTGTATTTTTTACGCTTTTTTTGAACATCAATTTATGATATAATGTCAATCAAAGGAAAGCATTTTAAATGGGAAAGGTCAGATTTATCGCGCTTTTGACAGGAATTATGTCGTCATTGCCGTTTGTGGCGAATGCTGCGTATCCTGTGTATAATCCACAACAATTGGCTCGTCAAGGTTATGTTGTTAATCCACAATATGTAAATAATGGTATGCCTGTTAGGGCTACAACGCAATTTAATAGGCAACGTACAAATATTATGCCAAATCAATTGGCAGCAGCATCTGCTGTGAATGGACGTCCGATGATGAATATTGCTGCAACAAATCCAAATCGTATAACTGGGGCTTTGCCACGTGTTGGGTCTTCTGCTACGAATGCGGGCCGTCAATATTATCAATCGGCCGATTATGAAAGATTGGCAGAAAGCGGTTTATATATCGGTCTGTCTGCTGGGTACAGCACAATGGTATCCGGTTCTATGTCTGCAGATTATGCTGGGGCCAAGGATGCATTTTTGGCGCCTGGTTCGTTCCGTGCTTCTGATATACAACACGATACTATGATTCCACTTCAGATTTCTGTGGGTGCAGCGATTAACACTGATGTTCGTGTAGATTTTTCTTATCTGCGTTATTCGGGCGCTTCGTATGCATCTAATGTTCAAACGTCAACTGGTGATGGATTTGCCGATGCAACGGTCAGTGGTGGCGCAATCACGTCAAATGCAACAATGTTAAATGTATATTATAATATTGATGCTTTCACTGGTTATTTGGCTGGTGGGTCTTTGCGTCCGTATATTGGTGCAGGTGTTGGGTTATCACTGAATACTATTGCTGATTATGTTGTGTTTGACAACCATTTTTATGATGAAACTGGCGGTTTAGGACCGGGTAGTGTTCAAGCAGGATTTTTAACTGCTGTATCTGATATTTATGGGTATCACAATGGTGGAACAATGGAACAGTTTGCCTTTGGTCTGGAAGCCGGTGTCACAACAGATATGAAAGATGGACTGAAAGTTGATTTCTTTATCAGATACGCCAATTTGGGTAAAGTTAAAACATCTGGTTCTGTGGTTGTATCCCAAACAGAATGGTTAAGTGACGGTGCTGGTGATGAATACGAAGCACCATACGACAGTGTTTTCCACTATACAAATTGGTCTGAAAGTGGCAGATTATCCAATATTGATGTGGGTGTAAGATTAAGATTAGAATTTTAAAAAAATGTCAGATATAACATCAGTAAAGGCGACAAATATGAAAAATAAAATATGTGACATATCTTTGTTTTCTGCCATATTGGCATGTGTCACCACTGTGACAGGTGATGCATTTTGCGCACAAAATACTGGTTGGGCCGATGCGCGTGCACAACAATCTTATGCTGGGGCTTATAACCAAGTTGCCACCATGCAACAACAACAAGCATATATAGAATTACAAGATATCCCTGTCGTTCAGACCGCCAGTGTCACTACTGATTTACCAATTGAAGTAGAAGATAAAAAAATAAAAGAAAAAATATTAAACAATGACCCAAATGCCCCCACTGCAGATGAATTAGAAAGGTGTGCAATGACTGATATTCGCGGTGTTTTCAAATGGGGTGTTCCTCAATCTGGAATACATAGAAGTTTGAAACCCCAGTGCATTGCAGTGGTTGATTTAATTACAGAAGACGAAAATGGGAAAAAAGTGGTTCTAGCAACAACAACTGTGGCTGCCGGAGATGCAATAAGATGTAACATTGATGAATTCCCAGAAGATGGCTATTCCTCTGAATTGGCGAATATTGAATTACCTGCTGATAATCCACCAACAATGAAAGATGTTGAAAAGGTTATGGATAAAGAGCAGAAACAAAACGCAGGTTTCAAAATCGCAGCTGCGGCGATTGTTGGGGGTTTGGCTGGGAATATACTGGGACCCAAAAAGGCCGGCGATGAAAAGTTATTGGGAACCGATAAAAAACAATTGGGTACAACTGCTTTGGGTGCAGGTGTTGCAGCGGGCTTGATGGCGGCCAGTAGTTATTCTGGCAAGGTTGCTGGCGATACAATAAAATCCACTGCTATTAATGCAACGGCGGGTATGATGGCTGGAAATATGGCAGCGGGTATGATGGGTTCGAACAGTGTTTTGGCAACCATGCGCTGCACAGTTGATGAAGGAAATGGTAAAACGTCAGAAAAAGATTGTGTTGCTGGTCGATATCAGATACGAGCAGCAGCGCTGAGCAATAGCAAAACAATAGACGAAACAAGTGTAACATTAGAGTATTATACAAATATGAATCAAGCCGAAGTGTATGAATGCCAGTTGAGCGGTGACGCTATATCCAAATGCGATAGATTCAATACACCAATTGTTGATGTTATTCTTGAAGGAAGCAACAACACATTTTTACAAAACATAACAGATTGGAATAATTTAAAACAATATGCAAAATGCTATGCGGATAATGTAATAAAGGGATGCGAAGGCGTTCAAAGTGACCAAAGATTTTACAAAATCAAAAGCGCAAGTACCACAACTGGTACTTCACAGGCAGGATATGCCGTATTTGACAATTTACCCAATAAAATGTTCGGGTACAAAGTATCTGATTTTGAAAAATTGAAAACCAATCCTAAAATTGAATATTATAAAAGAAATACAAGCAGTGGGCTTGCATACGAAAAAGTTACCACAGAAGGAACAAATTCCATTAGAAAAGATGATATTGTATTTACACCATCTGCACGCAGTGCGCAAGATGGTTCTATTATTGATTTATCAAACGAAGCACGTGCAAAATCTACAATGATTGGTGCCGCCGCTGGTGGTGCGTTGGGTGGTTTTACTGGCTATCAAGGCGCACAAAGTGAAATCACAGAACGCTATTTGTCTGCGCTGTATGAATACGAAGGTTCATTATCAAATTTCGTGTGTGTGACAGGTGCTCGTTTCCTGTATGAATATAATGGGCTGGCTGTTGTTCCACAAATGCCGAGTACAACTAGTTCGACAGAATCCCAATAATAATAAAACTAATTCCAGAGTATTGTCATTACGAGCGTAGCGTGGGAATCTAGGTGCATCAGTGTTCAGCGCAACGCGCTGACTTTGTTATTTACAATTGTCGGCTTTGCCGAACATTTATTAACCTGGATGCTCACGCTCGTTATCACTCGCTCAGCATGACATAGTCAGATAGATTGTCTCATCTTGGTTTCATGCCGTGGACGGGGAACTGGTATCATAATAAACCAAATGTCATTATTTGTGTTTGTATGCTAACACAAATGGCACCATTTTATTCATATATTCTTGTGGTATTTTTGACAAAGGTATCAACAGTGAATTATTTTGTCCTGCTGATAATTTCGGTAATTTTTCGCCGTTCTTAGCATTTATTATTTCATCCAAAACAACAGATAATTTATCTGGGGTACGTGGCAATATAAAATGAATTGTATCACCTGCTTTGATTTCATTACGTAATTCCAATGTGATATATTCATTATCAACCTTTGTTATTACACCAGCTGCATGCCAATCTGATACAGAACGTGTTCTGTCGTAATCATGCGCATCACTGGGCAATACTCCGTCAAAGAATGCCTTTGTATATCCACGTGATTCCAATACGTTTAAATCATCCATAAATGATTTCGGATCAAAATGTTTTGGGTCTGCAGCATACGCATCCAGCGCATTTCTATACGCACGCACCACAGAACCAACATAATATTCACTGCGATTACGTCCTTCAATTTTCAAAGAATCGGGACCAGATTCTATCACTTCTTTAAGAACTGGCATTAAACATAAATCTTTTGAATTCATGATATATGCACCACGGTTATCTTCTTCGATTGGCATTTCTATACCAGTGTCATGTTCACGTAAAATTACATCGTATTTCCATCTGCACAATTGGGCGCACGCTCCACGATTAGATGGTCGCCCAGTGATAAAATTCGACAGCAAACACCGTCCAGAATAAGACATACACATCGCACCATGAACAAATATTTCAAGACCTATGTCTGGACATTGTTGACGAATGGATTTAAATTCGTTATGTGATACTTCGCGTGCAAGTACACATTGAACTGCACCCGCGTGTTGCCAAAACTTTACAGTAGATGCCGAACATATATTTGCCTGGGTTGATACATGAATTGGGATATCTGGGTGATTTTCACGAACCCACATCATGATACCGGGGTCAGACACAATTAATGCATCTGGTCGCAAGTAATTTAAAATATCTGATACACGTGGCATATTTTCATAATCTCTGTCGTGTGCAAATAAATTAAATGCCAAATATACTTTTTTGCCATGTTCATGTGCAAAATCTATACCCGCCTTTACTTCATCCACAGTGATTTTTGCGCGCGCCCGCATAGAAAACCCAGGCAGACCTGCATAAATTGCATCTGCACCGTACAAAATAGCCGTTTTAAACGCGTCCAATGTGCCGCCGGGTGCTAAAAGTTCTGGTATTTTTACCATTTTTATTTCCTGTTGTTTTTTATCAAATTATACTATATTTTTCATCTGTTTTTAATAAAAGCAAGTTTTTTATCATTTTTTACTTGAAATATTTATCAAATGTATATATTATATGGCTTGCATTGCCGGTTTAGCTCAGCTGGTAGAGCGGCTGATTTGTAATCAGTAGGTCGTTGGTTCAAGTCCGACAACCGGCACCATACGAATTAAAACCCCGTATTTATTACGGGGTTTGTTTTGTATCCTTGGTTTTCTGGTTATGTTCCAGTATTTTTTTTATACCAAATGCTATGGTTGCCATTATTAAACGCTGAATTTCCTTTGGAATTATATCTGATTTTGTTTGCGTTTCACATTTGCATTTGTCTGGGCAGAATATTCCAGAAACATTTGGTATCCACCATATTATTAACCACAAAAAAACTGGCACCATTATGCACAGCATAAAATATTTAAATGTACCCATTAAACAAAAATTAATATTAAAAACTGCATTACAATAATTTGGTATCTGCAACACAGTTATCATAATAAATTCGTATAATAATAATCCTGTGATAATGATTTTTGTTTTTTGCATATTTTTATCATATATACGAACAACAAATCATACAACAAGATGTTTTTCCCAACAAAAAAAGGTCACAAATGTGACCCATTATTCTGATTTTTTATTTTCGTTTTTTTCGTGATGCGTTTGAATTGCGTTTGCCACAGATTCTATTTGTAACAACTGATTTTCCAACGCAGCACGTTCAGATGATTTATATCCTGTTTCTTCTGTAGATTTATTAGCAGCATTTTTGGCATTATTTTTCACCACGGGGTTTATCAGATTATTATAGATTTTTTTGGCTTCTGTTGCATCAGTCATGTCGCGTTGCAACAATTTATTATTACCAAAGAAAAACCATTCATCTAATTTAACAGCAGTTAATTGCATAACAGGACGGGTACGCGCATCAGCAACCCAATGTGGCAACACATGTGTATCTGAATAATACCACAATGCCCCCCAATACACAAACCCCATAACAACGACACTGCGAATTATACCGAATATAATACCCAATGTTCTGTCAGTCACAGATAAAACACTGCCCTGCACTTTTTCACGTAATTTTTGATTGATAAAACCAACAATTACCAAAATGACAAAAAATACAATAAAATAAGATGCAACCAATGTTCCAACCGTTGAACCAGATAAATCAAACCAATTCTGTAATAATTTATCCAAATATGGTGATACAAAACGCGCCGTTATTGCAGCCGCAATCCAAGACATTGTGGCAATAGTTTCATAAATACCACCACGAATAGTTGCCCAGATTGTTGAAACAATCACAACCAGAACATAAACATAATCCATTATCGTTAAATCAAACATTTATTGTGCCTGCTTTTTCTTTTTGAATATCACCACAAATACCCCCGCCAATAACACGAACAAAAGCCCAAATAATAATATGTTTGTCGTGTCAGTGGCGTGTTTATTTATTTTTTTTTACCTTCTTGAAAAACAATAGACGTTTTTCTTGATGCATGCGCTTTGACGAAAGCATCTTTGTCAGAAGCCATTTTTTCTTGGTTTGATTTAGCAGATTGTTTTTGCGTATCGGTCAAATCAATTTCAATTGCATCACGCAAGTCCTTTTGCATAAAATCTGCATAGCCCTGGAAACATTTTTCACCGACCACAATCACTGGTACACCGCCACTTTTGTATCCACATTTTTGAATGGTATCAACAAACTCTTGCCGATTATCTGCGACAGTAACATTGATTTCTGTGACTTTCAGACCATCATATTCATATATCAAAGTATTTTCAATAAATTCACGAGCATGATGACAATGTGGACACGTTGGCGAATGAAAGATTTTTATATCCGCTGCATTAGCAGTTGCCATAACAACACATCCACAAATTACAGATGCAGTTTTTAATAATTTCATTGTTTGTTCTCCTTTGCTTTTATTTTTTACATCTGACGAGATTATAGAAACATCACAGGTATAAATGCAAGCGATTTTTATTTTTTTCTTGCAGATAAATATAATAACAGATAAAATATTTGCGAAAGGAACAGAATGAATTTTTATAAAAAAATCTTTATCGCTTTGCTGGGATTAATAATGATAACACCGCGGTTCGCCAACGGGGAAGATGAGATTTGTGCAGAAGGACAATACATTTATAAATGTAAATTTGAATTTCCTGCTTTTCCGGCCTTATCTGCACAACTATCTGAAGTTGAAATAAACCCTAAATATATTTTTGTTTTTTTAGCTTTGGCTACGTATGATTTATATAATGTCGGGTATTTATGTTGGGATTTTGAAGAACCAAAAAACAATTGGGATAATCTTAGAAAATTATTTAACCCGCGTGACAATGACACAGAAATGAATTGTTATACGATAATGGCCGATGACTGGCAGAAATTGTGGTATAATGTTTTGGTTCTAATTCAATCAAACACACCACCCCAAGGTAGCTTTAAGGTACAACTTACCAAGGAACAGTATACAGGAGCTGGTGAATGGTTAAAACAAGCATGTATGGTCAGTAGTGTAGAAGGTAATATTACAACCTGGTGCCAACAATGTCCCAATAATGATGCTCAAAGCAAAGGCGCGTATGCCACAACGGGTGGTGTGTATCAATGGACAGTATTTTCTACGCTTGCGGATTGTTATACAGGCACTGGTGAAAATAATACTGTCACTGATATCACTGGTGAGTTTTATTATGATAATACCAGTACCGACCCCACCAAAAATGCCTGTTATTATTCTGGGGATTGATTATTTTATCTTTTATATTCATTCTGGAATCATACTTATATTCCCCACCCATGGCGGGGTGGATTGTGACGCAGTCACAAGACGGGGCGGGTAATCTGGATTATTCGTTTACTTGAACGTCTGGCACAATGTTTTGTTCAAGTATTTCTTATGTGTATACACACCGGAATACCCCCTTCGCCACTTCGTGGCACTTCCCCCGTGGGGCAGAATTAAACCTCCCTCCCGTCCTGCGGACGTACCGCCCCCAAGGGGAGAATTAATAATTCCCGTCATGGCGGTCAAACAGCCCTGTGGACCGTGTCATGCTGAGCGAGTGATAACGAGCGTGAGCATGACACAGTGCCACAGTTGTGAACCATTATCAGCAAAGAACGGTGGGGTGAATATTTTTTTCTTGCAATATACACAAAATTGATTATAGTACATTGTATATAGCAAAAAAAACAAAAGGATTAGTCATGAAATTATTGACACGCAAATATAAATACGCGACCAAGTATGCAACCAATTTATTATTGGGTGTGTTATGTGCATATTCTGTTTGTGCATGTGATAATGTCAAACAAATTACACCAAATGATACACAACCCGATAATGAACGTCCTGATAATGGTCAATACGAACCCAATCCCACCGACACAGATCAGGACAAACAAAATAATCAAGAACATCAGGGAACCCCAGATAATCAATGGGAACAACCAGATGAAAATCACAACGAAAACCCCGATAACCAGTGGGAACAACCGGATGAAAATCATAACGAAAACCCGGATAACCAATGGGAACAGCCGGACCAAGACCACAACGAAAACCCGGATAACCAATGGGAACAGCCAGACCAAGACCACAACGAAAACCCGAATGACCAAGACAATCAATGGGAACAGCCAGATGAAAATCATCAAGAAACCCCAGATGAACAGAATAATGAGGGTAAATGTGATCCAGGTTACGTTTGGAGTGATTTTGATGTACAACCTGTACTGTCTGAGTATGGTTTTGTTGACAAACAGTGTGTAGCATGTAATTCTATACCAGATTTGGCTCAGGCCCTTGAAAATGGAAACCGCTATTGTCCAGGAGGTGATGATTTGAAAGGTAAAAGAGTTTTTTGGGAACAAATATCAAAATGTCCACAATACACTTACGTAAATGCCGATTATTCCGATTGTGTATGTACATATGGTGTCCCACCACCAGGGAAAACTTGTGCTGATCTTGTCAACGGAACAAAAAAACCGTTGATAATTAGCCCAAAGGTTAATGTTATATCAAATCACAGAAATGTGAACAGACCAATGTTGATGCGTACAAAAATCCGTAAAGCAAAAATAAGATAGATAGTATTTTTGTTTGGTTAACTATATCAAGGTTCTCTCAATCGAGAGAACCTTGATATAATTCATACAACAAAATTCGATTTATCTTGTTTTATGACCACGTATTTTTGTCTTTAACAGATTCTGGCGATTTACTTTTCTGTGGTCCCGTATGATATTGATTTTTGGGCTAATTATCAACGGTTTTTTTGTTCCGTTGACAAGATCAGCACAAGTTTTCCCTGGTGGTGGGACACCATATGTACAATCACAACCAGACAAATCGCTATTTACATATGTATAGTCCGGACATTTTTCTACTTGACGTTGAATTGATTTATGTTTCAAATCAGATATATATCCGCCTGGACAGTAGTAATTAGTGTCATACATATACTTGATTGCCCAATTCACTGAGATGCATGGCGCACATTGATTATTATAATCTTTTCCGTCATTGATACCATACTCAATGCTTGTACTCAACCACGGATCTATATTATAATCAACCCACACATAACCAGGATCACATTTACCCTCATCATTCTGTTCATCTGGTTTTTCCTGATGATTTTCATCCGGTTGTTCCCACTGGTTATCTTGATCATTTGGAGTTTCATTATGGTCTTGGTCCGGCTGTTCCCATTGGTTATCTGGGTTTTCATTGTGGTTTTCGTCCGGTTGTTCCCATTGATTATCTGGGGTTCCCTGATGTTCTTGATTATCTTGTTTGTCCTGATCTGTGTCTGTGGGATTGGGTTCGTATTGACTGCTGTCAGGACGTTCATTATCGGGTTGTCTACCGTTCGGATTGATTCTTTGTATATTATCGCATGCACAAACAGAAT
The DNA here is from genome assembly GCA_017427715.1 of Alphaproteobacteria bacterium. GTDB lineage: Bacteria > Pseudomonadota > Alphaproteobacteria > Rs-D84 > Rs-D84 > Enterousia. The sequence goes on from JAFRSF010000005.1 coordinate 22,333, forward strand.
ATGCACATAACACACCCAATAACAAATTGGTTGCGTACTTGGTCGCGTATTTATATTTGCGTGTCAATAATTTCATGACTAATCCTTTTGTTTTTTTTGCTATATACAATGTACTGTAATCAATTTTGTGTATATTGCAAATAAAAACTACCCAGATGATTCCAATATGACTTATTCGATAACTTTAATGTGATAATAAATGCAAAATAATACTGATTACAAACAATACTGTGATAATAGATAAAATTATTTTCTGTTTTTTATGCGCGTTCTTGTCCCCACATTCAGAACATGGACAATCCCGCAACACCAATACCCACGACAAACACAACATTACCGCAGAAAACACAAACAGCCATGGTTCCAAAGATTCTGGTATAAAATATGCATGCGATATTTCTGGCGCAAATAACCCAATCAAAGATAATACTATCGGTAATACACAACAAAATAAATGTGGTAATATGGATGCTATGACACCTATCTTAATCGCTTTGTTTTTCATTTTGTTTATCCTTTGTGGCGTCCCCAGCAGAATTCGAATCTGCATCTAATCCTTAGGAGGGATTTGTTCTATCCTGTTGAACTATGGGGACAGATTGCACCAATTTTACACCTATAAAAAAATAAATCAATATTTAGTATTTGCAATATTCAAAAGCGTGATTATAATACTGTCTGTAAAAAACGCATAAATAAACAAAACAGTAGGTGAATTATTATGGCAACTATAACACGGGTTGATTTAGCAAATGTATTACGCAATCGTTTTGGATTGACTAATGCTGATTCTTATAAAATGATTGATATTATTTTTGATGAAATCGAACAATCTTTGGTTCATGGTGAAGATGTCAAAATTACAGGATTTGGCACTTTTAAAATATTATCTAAATCTGCACGTATTGGTCGTAATCCCAAAACAGGTGTGCCGGCTGTGATATCAGCGCGCAAAGTTGCAACATTTCATCCCAGCACGACTTTTAGAAAAACTGTTGCTGGTACTAATACAAAAAAATAAAAAAATCGCCATTATGGCGATTTTTTATTACCACAATTTTACCCGTTTTTCAGGTGCAACGTACAATTTATCTTTGTCGCTTATGCCAAATGCATCATACCACGCGTCAACGTGTGGTAAAATACCATTGACACGCCATCTGGACAAAGAATGAACGTCTGTCTTTGTTCTGCGTAAAATTTCTTCGTCACGAATATTGCCCGCTTCTGTCATAGCATACGCAACAAAAAACCTTTGGTCTGGGGTCAACCCTATCGCAGTTTCTGATTTTTCGCCAAAGTTTTTATATGCAGTGAATGCAATTGTTAAACCGCCATAATCAGCCAAATTTTCACCCAGTGTAAAATCCCCATTTGCATGCGTATTAGGTGCAACAATTATATTATCAAAGAAATCACGCATTATACCTGCACGTTGTTCAAAACCTTTGGTGTCAGCATCTTGCCACCAATCTTGCATATTGCCATCTTGGTCAAAATGACGTCCCTGGTCATCAAAACCATGTGTCATTTCATGACCAATCACAGACCCAATTGCACCATAATTAAACGCATCATCTGAATCCATATCAAAAAATGGATACTGTAAAATACCTGCTGGAAAACAGATTTCATTTGCAGACGGGTCATAATATGCGTTCACTTCATGTGCGTTCATATACCAAATTGTAGAATCTTTTTCTTTGCCGACTTTGTTTAACCAAAACGCATCTTCAAATGCAGCAACGCGCATCATATTTGCATACAAAGAATCATCTTTGATTTCAAGTGCTGAATAATTGCGCCATTTATCTGGATATCCGATTTTTGCTTTGAATGTATGCAATTTATCCAGCGCACGTTTTTTAGTTGTGTCACTCATCCAATTCAAATCTGTAATACGCATTTCATATGCACGTTGCAGATTTTTAACCAAATCTTGCATACGTTTTTTTGCGGATTCTGGAAAATATTTTTTAACATATAAATGTCCGATTTCTTCACCCAAAGAACCGTTCAACATAGCAACAGCCCTTTTCCAACGTGGTTTTTGTTCTTTTTGACCTGATAATACACGATTATAAAAATCAAACGCTATGTCATAAGTTTTATCGTCTAAAAATGATATTGCAGAATTAACTATTCTAAATTTCAAATATGTTTTGATTAAATTTAAATCCGTGTCGTGCATAATTGCAACAGATTCTTTGATTGGTTCAATTTGCGCAATATTTATATATTCGGGTTTAACGCCGCGTGATTGAAAATAACCATCCCAATCGAAACCTGTAATTTCGCTTTTTAATTCTGTCACAGATTTTTTATGATAGTTTTTCAATGGGTCACGCAATAATTCTTTTTTGAAAAACGACTTTGCCATGCGTTCTTCCAAAGCATACAGTTTATCTGTATCAACAGGTATTCCAAAATTATCCATTTGCGTTTTGATATAGTGTTTATATTTCATGCGCACTTCTTTGGATTTCGCATCATCATCAAAATAATAATCACGCGATAGACCTGTTCCGCCCTGACCTATGTTAAACAAATAATGTTCACTGTCTTTTTCATCTAATGCGACACCATCATCCCAAAAAGCAGATGAAAAAGTATGCATTTTTCCCAAATATTTTGGTAGTTGATCAATTGATGTAATTGCATCTATTTCTTCAAGATACGGTTTTACAGGCGCTGTTTTATTCGCATTTAATTTTTCTGCATTCATCGCAATTTTATACAACATGCCGATTTTACCATCGTCATTTTCTGCAATTTCACGAACACGTTCCAAATTAGTATTTGCCAGCACATTAAAAGAACCATACACAGTATAATCATCTGGTATTGGATTGTTCGTTCGCCAACCCAATGTTGCAAAATCATAGAAATCATCACCTGGATTTATCGTTGTTTCCATATTTTCTGGTTTAATACCAATTTGCATTACTTTCTCCTTTGTTAAAAACATTGCAACCATCGCCATAATTGCAACAGCACATATTCCGATTATATTCAACAATTTATTTTTCATTTTATTAAATCCAACATTATATTGTCTAACATCAACATACCGCTATTGGTGGCACGTAAATAATTATCTGACTGAATAATTAAATCATCATGATTTTTAATCCAATCAAAATTAATTTGTTTTGCAATACCATCAGATAACATTACACCTTTGCAGGTTCGCATGCCAGTAATAATTTTTTCAATATTTCGTGTATCATCACTTATTTTTTCAAAACGTTTGAAATCACCCATTGTATCATACCAAACACCATCTATGAATGGACGACCAGCCGCCCCACGTCCAACACCAATATATGCTTCACCATTCCATATGTTTTCATTATGTTTGCAATGTTCTGTATCAACAGCATAATTAGAAACTTCGTATTTTGGTAATGTTAATTTGTCAGATATTGTCATATACATTTGCGCCATCGTTTCATTGTTCGGCATCTGTAAATTCATTTTACCCAAAGGTGTATTTTTTTCAATTGTCAATTCATACATTGAAACATGTTTTAACCCTAATTTATTTACAGCATCACACAAATCTGATACAGATTTAACATTTTGATTTGGCAGACCATAAATAAAATCAGCAGATACACGCAATCCCATATTTTGCGCACTGGTTAATAATTTAACCGCATCTGAAACACTATGTTTACGTCCCAAAAACTGTAATTCATCGTCATTTAAAGATTGAACACCAACAGACAACCTGTTCATACCTGCAGATTGAAAACCGATTAATTTATCTGTATTCAATGTTCCGGGATTAGATTCCAAAGTTATTTCACAATCTGTATCAACGTTAAAATTGGTATTTATGCAATCTAGAATCGCGGCAAATGTTTTTACCGGCATCAAAGATGGTGTTCCCCCACCCAAAAATATTGTTGGTACAGAAACGCGACCCAGTTTTTCTGCCCAAAAACATAATTCTGATGTAATGTCGTCTGTGTATTTTTGCCAATCTGGCGATGAACACGCAAACGAATAAAAAGCACAATAATTGCATTTAGACATACAAAAAGGGACATGTATATAAATATTATGCGGACAATTCATAGTGAACATATTAAAACATCAAAAATTAAATTCAATATAAACAAATGCTTTGTTTGAAAATTATTTTATGATATAATGAGATATACGAAAGGAATATGAAAGCGAAATTTTTGGCTTTTTTAGGCATTATTGTGACGCCTTTGTGTGGATTTGCATCTAACGAAGGGGTGCCAACGTATTACAATAAATCTACTGCTACGAATGCCAATCGTAATGCGTACGGTAAATATCAAAAATACGGATACACCAAATATGTCGGCAATTCAGGTTCAAAACAGGTTGTATCGTCTAATACTTATTCTTACAAAGTTCCGAATCAGCAAAATAATTATTATAACGGTGCTATGACACCAAACGGGGTTGCGACACCTATATCCGATTACAAAACAACTTTGTACGCTAATTATACCAGACGATTCGCTGATTTTGAATTTGCAACTGGTGTTAATTCCGTTTTGGAATGGGATGATATGATTTTTAATGAAATCAATGTTGGGCTGAAACATGTGTTTGACATACACGGTTTTGATTTATTGGCATATGGTCACTATTCTTATGGAAAATTGGCTGACGGTGGTCTGTCTATGGATTACGATTTGGAACCATACGATTATGCATATCCAACAGACGGTATTTTTACTATTTCTATGGGTGGACAAAGTGGTGATACTAACAAATTAAAGTTGGGAATCGGGGCGCATCATATTTGGGATGTAAACGGATGGAAAATAACACCACACATCGGTTATGAAATATTCAAACATAATCTTGAAATGGACAACCATTTGTATCCAAATCCTGGCGTGTTTTTGCCTTTGATGACCAGTTCTGGGGATTATGTGTTTGGGGATACCGCGGGTAATTATTATATTTTCCCACAAACGGCGGTTCCTGCAGATGACAGCGGATTATATCAGATTTGTATGAGTCCTGAAGATATAAAAATTGTTTATGCTGGGGCAGCTGGCGCCACAGGAACGTATATTGGAAACACATTGATAACCCAAGATTGGAATGACAGTTTGGGGACTTTGCCTTGGGGTGTTGGTGCGGGCGATTGTGTTGTGGTCGGTGGTGATGGTGTTGTGAAAGTTGACGGAACAACGCACATTTATAATACAACTTGGTCTGGATTTTATTTAGGGTTGGAAGTTGAAAAACAAATGACGTTAGTAGATAAATTACGTTTTTATGTCCAGGTCAGCATGCCAAAATATTCATCTGAAGGAATATGGCCGAATCGTGATGACTGGCAACAAAACCCTAGTTTCTTGGATGAAGGAACAAATGGCGCATTTGCATACGAAGCAGAAATGGAATATTCGTATCAGATATCTGACCGGTTGCAATTATCTTTGAAAGCCAGCACAGATTATTTCCATATCGGTTCAATTCCTGGGGAATTGTATGTTGCAAAACAAAGTTATTATATTGAAGATGTTGATAATCCTGGTAATTGGATTATCCAAACAGATGAAGCATATACCGAATATGTCGCTGAATCTTTAAAGAAAGCAACATGGCAATCTTTTGGGTTACATCTGGGCGTTAAATATTCTTTCTAGAAAACGATGTGGGCAATTATGAAATATAAATTACCTGGATTTTGTGGTTTGTTGTTATTGTGCAATGTTTGCCTGGGTTCTGCATTTGCAGAACGTGGCGCATTTGATTTTGAACGTTGGGACAATATGTTAAATGATATCAGAACAAAAGCAACCGCACAAAACATTAGTAAATCTGTTATTGATGAAACATTGAAAAATCCTGTGTTTATTCCGGGTATCGTGAAGTCCGATAAAAATCAATCTGAATTTACTTTAACTTTGGAACAATATCTTGACCGCACAGTCAGCACAGACAGAATCATTCAAGGTCGCAAGAAAAAAGCAGAATACCCAACACTGCTTCATCGTGTAGAACAAAAATACAATGTACCCAACAATGTTATTTTGGCTTTCTGGGGTATGGAATCTAATTATGGCAAAGTCAAATCGAAACATAACTTGACAAATGCTTTCTTTACGTTGATTTACGAAGGCAGACGTGCAGATTTTTTCACAAAACAGTTATTGGCTTTGATGAAAATTGCTGATAAAAATAAATTATCAATCAATAATATTCATGGCAGTTGGGCTGGCGCAATGGGACATTTTCAATTTATTCCGACAACGTTGGCTCAATATGGTGTTGATGGAAACAATGATAAATCTGTAGATGTTATAAACAGCGTTGGCGATGCAATGTACAGTGCTGCAAATTATTTGCAAAAATTGGGTTGGAATGCAAACGAAAAAATTGTTAGAAAGGTTATTGTGCCTGCTGATTTTGATAGAACAGTGTTAAACGGAGATACAAAAAAAACTGTGTCTGAATGGGCGCAAATGGGGGTTACTAATCCAGATGGGTCTGCTTTGATTGTCTCAGATATGCTTGCCGGTTTGGTTGCAGACACCAAAGAAATTGCAAAACGTGATTTATATCAACCGTACAGAACCGAAGATAACCCAGATGTAGATATTGCACCAGCACCGGTTATAGTCGCATATTTAACATATCCAAATTTTTATAGAATAAAAAAGTGGAATAATTCTTCTTGGTATGCAATTGCAATCGCCGAATTATCTGAAAAATTAAAATAAAAAAACAAAAATCAAAAATAAATAAAAAGATTGCTTATGCTTTATTTCTTTGGTACTATTGGCTCATACTTTGATAAAGGAAATATATTATGGCAATAAAGGTTCGTGACTTTGAAGTACGATTAACAAGAACAAAAGAAGAACGCAAACAGGTTCGCCAGTTGCGCTATGAAGTGTTTTGTTTGGAAGAAAATGCAACCCCAACAGAAGAACAAAGAAATCTGGGTGAAGAGTATGATGCATATGATACGTATGCTGATTATATGGCTGTATTTCATAACAATCAAATCGTTGGTACATACAGAATTATTGACCGCGCCGCTGCCGAAAAAATGGGTGGCTTTTACACGGAAACAGAATTTAATCTATCTAAGATTAAAAAAGTAACCGGCAATATTGCTGAAATGTCACGCGCATGTGTAAAAAAAGAATATCGTGAAAATGGTTTGGTTATTCGTTTGTTATGGGCTGGTTTGTGCGAATATGTTATAAAACGAAAAGTAGCCATTTTGTTTGGTGTACCTTCATTCGTGGGAAATAATCCTGCTCAGTCCGCCCAGGCATTGTCTTATTTATATTACAATCATCTGTCACCTTTGCATTTGCGTGCAACAGTGCTGAAAGAAAATCTAGAACCAGGTGTAAATCCAGGTATGACCCAAATGAATATTTTACCACGTGCTTTTGTTGATGAAGTGGAAGCAAAAAAACAAATGACACCTTTGGTCAAGGGTTATTTACGTTTAGGCGCAACATTTGGTCGTGGCGTTTTTATTGATAAAAGTTTTGGAACATACGATGTTTTTGTATTGGTGCAAACCAAGAACATTGATAAAAACTTTCAAAAACATTTTACAGGTTCAGAAAACTCTTTTGATGAATTTGGTGTTAAGATGGGGCCTTTGTCTGTGTTGGGCAAAATTATAATGTCACCTTTCACAGGTACTGCAAAATTAATTCGCGCTTTTGGTGAATTATTTATGCGCGAAGACGCAGACGATGTTGAATATATCGATAAAGATAATTCAGAAACAATAGAAGAATAAGTATGAAAATCCGCAAACAGAATATTTTTAATACAACTTGGGCGATTATAAAATTCATAATATGGTGGATATTAGTGTTTGTTTGTGCGTTTGTGTTGTTATTTATCCCAACAGGCAAATGTTCTGTTAAATTATTGCAGATTTTTATGCAGATTTTTGCTTTTATGACAGGTGTAAAATTTCGTATTCGTGGAGAACTGACAACAAAACGTCCATTGCTCTGCGTTTGTAATCATATTTCTGTTTTTGAATTTGCATCTATGCCGATTGCTTTTGGTGCTTCGTTCTTTGGTAAAAAAGAAATATCAGAATGGCCTTTGGTTGGCTGGATTGCAAAAAAATTTGGTGTTATATTTATTGACAGACGCCCATCACATGCGGTTGAAGCACTAGATGCTATAAAAACAGAAATGTCAAAGGTTGATTATCCTATGTTCATTTTTCCAGAAGGAACAACCACAAACGGTGCCTATGTAAAACAATTCAAAAGTTCACTGTTTGATATCGTTGAAAAAACAGGTATAACTGTTCAACCTGTGGTGATTCATTATCGTTTAAAAGATGGAACAAAAATTTCTGATGAAGATATGGCAAATCATTTTGCATATTTTTGTAATTGTAAAATGGATATGGGACCATTATGTTGTCGTGAACGTAGTGCTTTCATGCAGATTTTTCATATCATGGTTTTGGGTGGATTTTTAGTAGAAGTAGATGTATTACCCATTCCCGATTTATCGGGTATGGACAGAAAACAAATGGCAGAGACACTCCATAACATAGTGTCAAATGAATATATGAAAAATAAATAATTATTAAAATAAAAAGAGTTATAAAAATGAAAATAGAACAATTATGTGTAAAAAGATTATATGGTGATGTTGCAGGTGCAACAACCCGCGGACATAAAATCGCTATTAAAGGCGGATATATTTACCAAACTTTCCAAGGAGGATATACACTGACTCCTTTGGGATGGAGTGTTGTTCACAAAATTGAGAACATTATTCGCAAAGAAATGGATACTGTCGAAGGTCAAGAAATACTAATGCCTGTTGTTTGCAGTGCTGATTTATGGCGCGAAACCGGTCGTTATGATTCAATGGACAGTGTTATTGCTAAATTCAAAGGTTCATCTGGCGCGGATTATTTAATTTGCCCGACACACGAAGAAGTAGTAACAGATTATGCGCGCTCTGTGTTGACTTCGTATCGTCAGTTACCTTTTATGCTGTATCAAATTCAAACAAAGTTTCGCAACGAATTACGTGTGCGCGCAGGTTTAATCAGAACACGTGAGTTTATCATGAAAGATGGATATTCTTTCCATGAAACTCAGGGAGATTTAGAAAAATACTATAAACGTTGCTTTGATGCCTATTACAGATTATTCAAACGTTGCGGGTTAAAAAATGTTACAGATGTATTATCTAATACAGGTGATATGGGTGGAAAACTGGCACACGAATTTCAATTGATAAATGAAATGGGCGAAGATACTTTGTATATTTGTGATTGTGGTTTTCGTGCAAACAAAGAACTGGAAGAACACGCATCTGATATTACAAAATGTCCAAAATGTGGCAAAGAGTTACAGAAAATTCGTGGTATTGAAATTGGTAATATTTTCCAACTGGGTAAAAAATATACTGAATCAATGCATATGACATATACCGATGCAAATGGCGAAGAAAAGACACCTATTATGGGTTGCTATGGTATCGGTGTCACACGCGTGATGGCTGCAATTATGGAAGAAAGCGCGGACGAAAACGGTCCAATTTGGAATATGGAAACCGCGCCTTTTGCTGTGGAAGTTATTGGATTATCTGACAAAGAAGGAAAAACGTTACCATTGGCTGAAAAAATCTATAATGATTTGCACGCAAATGGAATAGAAGTTTTATTAGATAATCGCGATAATCGCGCTGGTGAAAAGTTTGCTGATGCAGATTTAATTGCTGCACCAATTCGTTTGATTGTTTCAACAAAAAATCTTGAACAAAATCAAATAGAAATTAAATACCGTGTTAATGATTATGATTCAACCACATTACCAAATGCGATTGATATAAATAATTATCTTGAGATAATTCAAGATTTAATCAAAAAACTTAGTCACAATTAAAAATCGCCCTTTTGGGCGATTTTTTAATCTTCGCATGCCAACAAAATATTTTTTGTTAATGCAGTTTCTGTTGCACTGCGTGAATTTAATATAACACTATTTTTTGCACCCATTATAAAACATGCTGCAATCCACGTTCCAAGAACTGTTACCGATTTAAATATTGCATTTCCTGTGTTGATATTATCAACAACAATTATGTCTGCTGATTTGCCGGTTAAATGTTTTTCGTTACGAACATTTAAATCGAGCGCAACATCCAATTGTTCTATGCGCAATGTATTTTCTGGAAATTCATTTACATGTGTGGCATACCAAGAATGTAATAACGGTGATATTTTTGTATTTGTATCCCCACCCGCAGATATAAGCGATATAAACGGCGCATGGCCTTTGTCAAAAGATTTATGATACAACGAAACAGCATTCTGTATAATATGTGTTAACTGATTTTCATCAGGCGTTGGTATACATGCTGCATCAGTTAAAATAAATGGATTATGTTTCCCAGATTTATCAAAAAATATTCCACAATGTGTTAAAAAAAACTTTTCACCATTATTTAATTTTTTATTAATAGCAATTATTTGACGCAAAAAATCATCAGAATGAATATCACATTTCATCAATATTGTATCACCATCTATATTTGGCATTTCATTGCTATCTGAAAAACGTTCCCAGCCAATTATATCAGTGTTTTCATGCATAGCATTTTCGATTGCATTTTTATATTTATCACTAACATCACCAAAACATAAAATTTTTTTCATCAATCTATCCTTTGTATACGCTTAGGCATCTTAGCAAAATATAAATGTTTTTATCAAATGTTTTTTTATGGTATAATTACGGAGAACATAATCAGGAGAGAATCAATGAAAATTGCAATTATTGGTGTGGGGTCTGTTGGATCAGCGGTTGCAACTGCTGTACAAAATACTGGATTAGCGCAAGAAATTGTTTTATTTGACCGTGATGGTATTCGTGCCAGAGCTGCCGCAGAAGATTTGGGACACGCATCTGCTTTTTCTTTTGACATCAAAATCAGTGCAGTTAGTACATATCGTTCAATTCGTGGTTCAGAAATTGTTATCATTGCGGCTGGTGCAAATCAAAAACCGGGCGAAACACGTAATGATTTATTGCACAGAAACGCAGATGTAATTTCTGATATCATTCCAAAAGTTATGGAAAATATTGATGCAAAAAATGTTAAAATTATTGTATTAACAAATCCTTTGGATGTTATGGTTATGTTAGCACAAAAATTATCGCGATTGCCCGCAAATCGTGTCATTGGAACAGGTACAATGCTGGATTCTGCACGCTTTAAAATTATATTATCAAGACAATTGGGGATATCTACACGATCAATAACTTCGTATGTATTGGGTGAACACGGGGATTCTTCTGTGATAAATTGGTCTGCTGTAAATATTGGTGGAATTGCATTAGATGATTTTTGTAAACAAGCAAAAATATCCCTGCCCCAGACAACCCGCAAAACAATTGAACACCGTGTCAGAAATGCTGCATACGAAATTATCAAAGGACGTGGCGCAACATGGGACGGCATAGGTGCCGCAGTCGCAGATTTATTGTATGCAATTGTAAACGATGAAAAACGTATATTAACTGTTTCAACAGTTGACGGTATAGGCAAAAATGCCGTTGCTATGTCTTTGCCACGTGTTATTGGCAACAAAGGAGTGATTATGAATTTGCGTTCCAAAACAACTGTAGACGAATCAAACGAATTACGCAAAAGCGCCAAGGTTATTCGTAAAAACTTTGATTTATTGTAAAAGAAATCAATCTTATGGAATAAAAAAGACCCCCTGATATTATGTTAGGCAAACAATATCAGGGGATTTTTATGCCGATTCAAGATATCACTTTTGAAAAATCAGATGACGGTTGCCATATTTATGCGCTGTGTCATGGTAAAATAATCGGCAGCATATTTTTTGTAAAAATCGGTGATGATAAAATTATGATTTCAGAGTCAGAAATAGAACCTGATTATAAAAATGAAAACATAGAATTATATTTAACAGAACAAATTATAAATATGGCTCGTACACAACATCGAAAAGTTATAACTATATGTCCATATATCTTGGAAATATTCAAAAATCATCCGGAATTTGACGATGTTAGATTGTTGAATAACGGATTATAAAAAAAGCACCGCCACAAGATAGCATCTTGTGGCGGGACCCCCTTCCTTCCGTTAGACGGAAACTGTTGTTTATGCAGCCATACGGTTTGTTGATTTTGATTCCGTATTTTGAGCATCCATAATTTTCTTTGCCTCTGCAAAAACCATTTCTTTGACACGCAAAGCCAAAACTGACGTTTCCAAACTTTCAGCTGCGACATCAAAATTATCAGTTCTGATTTGCAATGAAACATAGGCACCAATTAATGCAGGACGTGATAAATCTTCAATTGAACGTGGTGCATTGTTTTTGCCAATATGTAATTCATCACTAAGTGACACAATCTGACGATCTGCATTAACCCATACTGTCGTGGTCAGAACTTTATTCAGGGCAATCATTATTTCTTTGATATTTTTTGGCATGTGGTTTCCCCCCTTTCGTTAGTTGTTTTTTAGAAAAAACCCTATTTTTTGTATTTACTGGTGTATTTACAAATTTTATTTTTAGATTTTTTCTTGTTTTTGTTTTTTGCCAGATTTCCGGTTTTATTCAGATTTCTGCCGTTCTAATTTGTTTTCTCCTTGTCTATACAAACATCTTAGAACAAAAACGAATCGCTGGTCAAGTATAAAATGAAAGGTTTTTCGATTTATTTAAAAAAACGCAGATTTGTAATGCAAAAAATCACCACTAAATCAATTTTTTCTGCTTGTAAAAATATGGCTGCTGTGATAAAATTGTATTCATAAGGAAGGATTTACCAGTGAAAAGATTTATTGCTGTGTTAAGTGGATTGTTGGTGTTACCTGCTTTTGCAGAGGTCGCACCTGTGTATTACGATGAAATTGTGGAATATACTGATGACATGTTAAATGAATCAGATGTTCAAAACGATGAAGTTGAACAGGAAAAAACGGTCACACAACAACCGAAAATTATTCAACGCAATGTCGCAGGACGTTCCGTTTCACGTGTGACATCGGCTGGTAATAATACTGCTTCACGTACAAACACAACAACACGTGCGGTTGCCGCATCGCCCAGAACGGCACAACAAACATCACGCGGCACGGTTTCAAGAACAGCAAAGACGCAAAATGCGACCCCCACAAGAACAGCGGTTGTATCGCGTTCACGTGCGAACACATCACGCACAGCAACAGTATCCGCCCGTAACAGCACTTCCAACAAAGCGACTGTGGCACGTGTCAGTGCAACAGGTGATGTAATTCCTGGGGTTAGAAATGTTAGCACAAACGTTTCTAAAACTTTGACTGATTCTGGTGATCCTCTATATATTTCAAGCACGGCGCGCGTTGGGGTTAACCGTCGTTCTGCTTCACGTAATGCCACATTGGGTACCGGTACACCTGTGATTACCAGCGAAGATATTTCTGATACAACTTCTACATTGACTAATTTGGCGGAACTGACCGATTATTGCAAGGCACAATATGCGCAATGTATGGATAATTACTGTAATGTTTTAGATGAAAATCAAGGCAGATGTTCTTGTTCTGCAAACATCAAAACATACGAAAAAACAGAACAATCTTTGGCGGCGATAACTGAAAGTTTCCAAGATGTTGTTCAAAAAATTAAATATATTGGATTGACAACTGCCCAGATAGAAGCATTGTTTGCAGAAACAGAGGCCGAATTGGCAATGAAATCTAATTCTGATACGTCAACATTGAAAAACAGTTTGGATGCAATTAAGAAAAAAATTGTTGATGTGTCGGCTGGTAAAACATCTACTGGTTTAACAGATGGTTTATCATTTGATATGTCTGGATTGTTGGATACTGATTTTTCTGGGACATTTGATTTAAATTCATTTTTGGGTACATCCAAAGTGAACAGTCAACGTGGAACAGCTTTGTTCAATACGGCAACACAACGTTGCAGAACTGCTGTATTGAATTCTTGCGTGAACCAGGGTATTGATGCAAACGTAATTACTAATTCCTATGATTTGGCGATTGATAAGCAATGCGTTGAATACGAACACAGTTTGAACGAAGCGAACACAGAAATGCGAAACAATGTCAGAAATGCCCAAAACATTTTACAACAGGCGCGTTTATTGCTGGCACAACAAAAAAATGCGTATGATTTACGTGGCTGTGTTGCTGCATTGGATGAATGTATGCAAGACGAATATGTTTGCGGTGATGATTACGAATTATGTCTGGATCCAACTGGCAAATATTTGGCCAAAGGTGCAGTTGTAAAGGGTGGCACACCTGGTGTTGCAGGTGGTTCAGCCAGAAATCAAACGGATATAAATCCGACTAATATGAGTAAATGGGTATCATGTGGTATGTACGGCTTGTATTCCGTATGGGATTATGGTGATGCTACTAATACTACCTGCATTTGCTCTACAACGGGTTGTACAGGTGATAGCAATGCATGGGGAAACGGAACAGGTGAAAACTTGAATGAATATGTTAACAAGAAAGTTGATGCCTGGAAAAGTAATTACGATTATAAAAAATGGGGTTCATCGGATCAAAAGGATATGGCAACATTTTTATTACGGCGTATTGGATATATAGATACCAAAGAAGATAAATCTTATGGTATGTGTGCAAACGTTATGAAACAATGTCAAGATTACACGTTTGACAGTCAGCAATCTAATAAAAAATATTTGCCTGATAATGAAGTTGTTCGTCAATATCTGGTTTTGGCATCAACCAAAATTAAGTTAAAACAAGACGAAATATTGTCAGATTATGCTGAAACATGTTGGACTGATGTATATTCATGTTTATCAACAAATAATTATGATGAAGAAAACCCGACCAATGTGGCATCCAGAACGGCTGTAAATGCATGTCGTGGTGATGTTGCTACCTGTATGTCTGTGACAGGATTTCAACCTGCTGATAATGATTCTTTGACTTTGGCTGCCATGACGGACTGGGTTGCTGCTAAACTGATTTCTTGCGCTGAAGGTGAATATTTGTCTTGGTCGAATAATGATACCCCAGAATCCGCACCAGGGATTAGCACGGGCAGTACCACCCCGCGCATATTGAAAAATGTCCAATGTAAAACCTGCCCATGGGCGATTTGTGCAGGGGTTGATGATGCTAATTATACAGCATATACTGCGTGTAGTACTACGGCAACAACTGTTGGTTCTGACACCGTATTTGCTATCAGGTTGAAATCCAGTGGTGGTCAGGTAACACAGTGTTCTTGCCCAGATGGTTTTCATGAAGTTATATCCAGTAGCGAAAATACATGTCCTTACGAAGATTGCGAAGAAGATTTTAAATGTGAACCAGACGATGAGTAACCTGAACGAACATCCGGTACTTTCTGGTATGCTAATGCAAAAAACACGAAGAAACTATAAGTTTTTGTAATATAATACAAAAAAAACTTGCTAATTTGATGTTTTTGTAATACAATGTCGTTGTACATAGCAAGGTGAAACAAACATGAAATTAATAGAACGTCCGTTGTATATGAAAAAATTGTATACCTGGAAAGACAAGCATATGGTCAAAATATTGACTGGTGTTCGGCGTTGTGGTAAATCAACTTTGTTTCAAATGTTTAAGAATGAATTGCGTGCAAGTGGTATACCAGACAATCGCATAATAACTTTGAATATGGAAGACCCACATAATTCAGACCTGTTAGATTGGCACAAATTGTACGATTATATAGATGCCAAGTTAATCAAAGGGCAAAAAAATTATGTTTTCATAGATGAAATACAAACTGTGAAAGATTTTCAGCGTGCGGCAGATGGTTTATTCATAAACGAAAATGTTGATTTATATTTGACTGGTTCAAATTCGCATTTTCAATCTGGTGAATGGGCAACCATGTTAACTGGTCGATACATAGAAATACACGTATTACCCCTGTCATTCAAAGAATATGTTTCTGCATACCCATTTGTTGCAACCAAAGAAACAATGTATCAAAAATATCTAGAAACCACGGGGTTTCCGGCTGTTTTAACCATGCATGATGACAAAGATTTTGATAAAATGGCTGTCCGTGACTATGTGAATGCTATATATAATACGATTGTTTTAAAAGATGTTGCTGAAAACAAAAAAATACGCGATATAAGTCGTCTGGATCGTATTTTACGTTTTATGGCCGACCAAGCCGGTAATACAACATCCATAAAAAGAATATCTGATATTTTAACCAGTGATGGTCTGCCCATAGAATCGCATACTGTGGAATCATATTTGGATGCTTTTCTGGATAGTTATTTGTTGTACAAAGTAAAACGTTATGATATCAAAGGTGCAAACATACTGCGAACTATGGATAAATATTATATGGTTGATGTAGGTTTTTTGCGTGTGATGATGGATAAACGACCACTGTCGGATTTTGGGCATTTATTAGAAAATGTTGTTTATCTAGAACTGTTACGTCGTGGATACAAAGTTTATATCGGTAAATCAGATGTATTTGATTCGAAACAATCTAAGATGGTCAGCAAAGAGATAGATTTTGTTGCCATTGGTCCAAATGGTCCAGAATATTATCAGGTTGCAGAAACTGTAAAGGACAAAGATACATTTGAACGTGAAATCGGTGCATTGGATGGTATACGCGACCATAACCCAAAATATCTGTTGACGACAGATGCTGTTCCTGAAACTAATTACAAAGGAATTCAACAAATAAATGTATTTGATTGGTTGTTAAAAGATTAAATATCGCATATTTTTATGTATCTGTACGCAATTTTTATAATGATGTACATGCCATAGATTCGGGCAGTACCATCCCACGCCAATTAACAAA
>JAFRSF010000006.1 GCA_017427715.1 Alphaproteobacteria bacterium
CGCGAATTTGTGCAAAGTCGAAAATTCAGCGATGTTGTATTCGGTTTGTCTGGTGGAATGGATTCTGCGTTAGTTTTGGCGCTGTCTGCCGAGGCCTTAGGTGCAGATCACGTTCATACATTTATGATGGCAACAAAAAACACAAGTGGACTTAGTATAGAATTGGCAAAACAATTGTCATACAATATTGGCAACCCGCACCAGTTTATAGATATACAACCACGTGTTGACTGTGCGTTGAAAACTTTGCCTTTTGTACCACAACGCAGAACCACCGTTGAAAACATTCAGGCGCGAATTCGTGGCGATATCTGTATGACATATTCAAACGAGTATAATTGGATGGTGTTATCCTGTGGAAACAAGTCCGAAGCGGCAATGGGATATTGTACATTATATGGCGACACTTGCGGTGCGGTAATGCCGATTGGCGATTTATATAAAACCGAAGTATACCAAATGGCAGAATTATATCCGACAATTCCAGGGGCGATTATAAGTCGTGCACCAACGGCAGAATTATCGCCAAATCAACGCGACAGTGATTCTTTGCCAGAATATGCTGTGTTGGATCCAATTTTGCAAAAGATAGAATCTGGTGCGCTGGACGAAAATGAACAAATGGCAGAAATTAGACGGAAATATAAAGCGATGGCTTTCAAACGTGATCAGATGCCACCGGTATTAAAAACCAGAGAACGTTAAATATCAAAGGGGCGAATAATGATAAAAAATTATTGGTATCACTTTAAAAAGATAATGACACACAAATATTATGTGTTTATGGAATGTATGGAATACGGTTTGATTTGGCAAGGATTGGTACATGATTTATCAAAATTTCGCCCCAGTGAATTCCGACTTGGGCAATTTTATGCTGGCAATCAATCGCCAATCAACATAGAAAAACAGAAATATGGTTATTCTATATCGTGGATAGAACACACCAACCGGAACAAGCACCATTGGGAATACTGGGTGGACAGAACAAACGGCAAAATCGCGCCGATACCAGAAAAATATGTCAAAGAAATGGTGTGCGATACAATCGCTGCATCGCGTGCATATACCGGCAAGGACTGGAAACCAGAGGTTCTGTTGGAATATATGCAGACAAAATGCACTTGGCCAGATGAAATCAAAGATTTGACAATGCCTTTGATTATTGCCAAAATACAGAAGTATAAAATAAAATAGGAAAGGCATGACAAACACCAAACACGAATTTTCATCCGAGGCAGAATTTTTGGCCGCATATGATGCATCACAATTTGATAGGCCATCGGTTACATCGGATGTTTTAATATTTTCTGTATCAAACAGTGTGGCAGAAAATTGGCGCAAAGCAGATAAACAATTATTCAGTGTTTTGTTGGTGCACCGTGATGATTATCCACAAAAAGGCAAATGGAATTTGCCTGGTGGTTTTATAGGAATTGATGAAACTGCGCTGGATGCAGCGTATCGCATATTACGTAATGAGACAGGTGCAACCGGTAACATATATTTGGAACAATTATACACATTTGATGCGCCAAATCGTGACCCCAGAACGCGTGTTTTTTCAATTGCACATATGGCATTGATAAATAAAAACAAATTGCATTATTCGGGAAAGCATGATGCAAAATGGTTCAGTATAGAATATAACAACGGCAAATTGTTGTTGCATAATGAAGATTTAACTTTGACCGAGGCAGATTTGGCATTTGATCATGCAATGATTATAAAAACCGGCATAGAACGTTTGCGTAATAAAATCGAATACACAGAAATAGTGTTTGATATGATGCCAAGCGAATTCACATTGGGCGAATTACAACAGGTTTATGAAATAATTTTGGGTCGTAAAATGATTCCTGCCGCATTTCGCAGGACAATAGCAAACAAAGTTGTGCCAACCGATAAAATGCGTTCCGGATCCGGACATCGTCCATCGGTATTATTTAAGAAAAAATAATATATATTTTTCGCTTTGTATTTAATCAATTCAAACCATGTGTGCTGAGAACAGGGGACCAAGAATTCGTGTTCCTGATGTTTTTTGATCGTCTAAACCACTTTTGTGTGTGGCCGGTGTGTAAACCGTGTGTAGCAAGGACAACGGAATGGCATAACGGTATTTTGCGGGGTTGAAAAAGTGGTGTAAACTGTGTGTAAACACGTTCTGTGTAAACCACGTGTAAAACGTTACTCAGAGTAAAACCATATATGGATAGATTGTTAGCGTAAATGGTCAAATTTCTTTTCTTAATAAGCAGCGGTTATTAGCGCATTTTTTCACAATTATAGGCTGTTAGGGGGAGTGCTCTGGGGCCGTTAACAGTCCGTTGTTCTACCGACTGAACTATGCCCGAATAACAGACCCTATGTTATATCTAAAATCCGCACAAGTCAAGGACTTTTTAAACATTTTATAAGGCTGGTTTTTCTGCGATTTTTGCCTGCTGATTATACGGGCAAATATGTCAATATATAACTTTTTACAAAAAATATAAAAAATAACAGTGAAAACATGTGGGTAAATAATATGATGTGCACACGTAGTCAAACGTATTGTTTTTGCCCGGATTTCCGCCATAATACAGGTGTTTTTTACGAAAGTTATATTTAATGCTTTTATATGCCAATGTATAAGAAAATCAAAAGACACACGGACTAACCGAGTAGTTGTCGCAACGTGGGATTTTTCTTGTATATTTTTGTATTTTATATTCTATGCGTTGCTATCTTATGCTGTTTTTTAATATGCTCTAAACAGACAGTCGGATTAGCTGAGTGGTTGTCGTTTAAGCCGAATTGGATTGTCAAAACTCTTGCAAAAACACAAATTTTTAGTATTGTAAAATGCAAAGAAAGTTATATCAGCAAAAGGATAAAAAAATGGGTGAAATTTCAGATGTTGTATTACCTGTAGTTCAGCAACCGTTGACAGATATTTGGGATGCTACTGTTGGTAGCTGGATTGGTTTCTGGGCAGACAAAAAACGTCTTGATAGACAATTAAAATTTGAAGATTATAAAAATAAAATTCTAACAGAATGCGGTAAAATTCCAGAAGATAAGAAACTAGAACCACAATTGTCAATAATTGGACCAGCACTTGAAGCTTCGAAATTTTATATAGATGAAGAAATTTTACGTGATATGTTTGCAAAATTGATAGCAAATTCAATGAATGCTGACAAACAACAATTCATAAATGCTGCTTTTGTTGAAATAATAAAACAAATGAGTCCTGTAGATGCTAACATATTAAAAACCTTTATAAAAAATAAGCAACAACCAATTTCACGATTTATTGAATATCGTGAAATTCCTGGACAAGGAATTCAAAAAGATCAGTATTTCCCATTAGTAGATTTAGTTTATACAATACCTGAGATTGATAGCATAAATAACGCCAATCTTATAGCGAACGGTATATCTATAAACAATTTATCTCGTTTAGGGTTACTTGATTGCACACTGTTTGGGTTAGGCGAATGTTTGGCCGAAGATAATATGTATGCTTTACATCAACAAATAATGAATGATAAGATAAAAATCCAACATTTAAATGTTGATATGATAAAAGGATTGGTCAAAATTACACCGTTGGGTACAGCATTTATAAAGAGTTGCATGGAATGATAGCGTATTTTTTATAAAATATAGGATTTTTGGTAAATTTAAGATGCAGTTAAAAACAATGATAGATTGAAAGGACAATGGATGCAAATTATTAAATACTATCAATCTCAAAATCAAGAACACTGGAAAAACGAGATAGGTAAAGGTGATTGGTCAGCAGCAAAACTTTTGTATTCGTGGTTAAATACCGATAAATTAAAACAAATGTGCGGAAAATCGACAGAGGTTTTTCTGCTTACCGATGGCGACAATTTAGCTTCTTTTGCGATCTTGGCCGAACAAGATGAAATAGATGCACCAGAATTATCACCATGGATTGGTTTTGCGTATACCTTTCCAAAATATCGTGGTAATAACAACATTGGTAAAATGATAAATCATATTTGCGACATACTAAAATCCAATAAAATCGAAAAAGTATATATATCTACTGACCATATAGGTTTATATGAAAAATACGGTTTCGTGTTCTGGAAAACAATGAATAATCGCGAAGGTAAACCAACCAAAGTGTATATAAAAAATCTTAATTAAAGGTAATAATATGATTAGTCAAGTTATAGATGGAATAAACTTTAAATTACGTGAATATCAAGATTTTTCTTGGTTAAATGATTATGGCACTGTATTTAGTGTGATAGATGAAACTGGCAGTGGCTGTATATCTTTTGGTATAAAAAAGGACAATAAAAAGTATTTTTTCAAAATTGCTGGTGCAAAAACAGTTAATGCTGAAATAAGCGAAGAAGAATCGATCAAATTATTAAAAGAAGCAGTAATAAAATACAAAGACATCAAAAATGACAATTTGATTAAATTGGTGGATGCTTTTGAATATAAAGATTTTTATGTTGTGATTTATGAATATGCCGAAGGGGAATGTTTATTTGACCATTGGAATTTTGATAGATATGAAAAAACCAAAGAAATAACACCTTTGATGAAATTCAAATCATTACCAGTAGAAAAAAGATTAAAGGTTGCAGATAAATTGTTTTCGTTTTTTGAATCATTTATTGACGCGGGATATGTTGCGGTAGATTTTTATGATAGTAGTATAATTTATGATTTTGATAATGATGAAGTCACTTTTTGTGATATAGATTTATTTAGAAAAATGCCAACCGTAAATGATTTGGGAACAGGTTATTTTGGAACCAAAAGATTAAAAGCCCCCGAAGAAAACGAATTAGGTGCACCAATAGACGAGCAAACATCATTATTTACATTGGGTGCAATTATATTCGATATGTTTAGCCATATTTCAAATACAGAAGAAAGGTATAACAAGGGATGTTTTATACCCAATAAATTAGAGGAATTTGAATTAAATAAGAATGTTTATGATGTATTATTAAAAGCAACCGCTTATGATAAAAACGATAGATATAAAACCGTAAAAGAGTTTAAAGACGATTTTTATAAAAATATCAATTCGTAAACCATTAAAATTTGACATTGGATACCATTGAACACGTTTTTAGGGGTAATTTGTATTGGTTATGGTTTGACGTATTTTTTGTGTATGCAAAAACGTATGTCTGGGACTTCCGTATGTCAATGTATAACTTTTTACAAAAAAGGGGCAATAAAAAGCCATAAATAGCATAAAAAACGCTCGCTTTTTTCCAAAAATTGATGCCAGTGTTTGGCAAACAAATGTTAAAAAACCGCAGATTTTTGCGGTTTTTTCTAAAACTTTTTTCTGAGCTGCTACTGCGTTAACAGTCCGTTGTTCTACCGACTGAACTATGCCCGAATAACAGACCCTATATTATACCTAAAATCCGCACAAGTCAAGGACTTTCTGAACATTTTACAAATAAAAATTGTCTGTCCCAGAAATCCGTATTTTGGGGCAAAAATACGACTTTGGGTCATTTAATATCTTGCTTTCAGGCCAAATATTCATAATACAGAATCATTATAAACCACATAAACAGCATTTTATTAAATATTGCTAAGTTCTTTTTTGTATGCTACATTACATAGTAAGTAAAAGGATTCATTATGAACAATAAAGTTGTTTTAATTACTGGTTCTGCACATGGAATTGGTCGTGCAACCGCAATAGAATTTGCAAAACATGGGTATAATGTGGTTATCAATTATGTCAAAGCTGAAACAGATGCTAATAATTTAAAACAAGAATTAGAAAAAAAATATAACATAGAAGCCATTGTTTGTCAGGCTGATGTATCCAATGAAGACCAAGTTAAAACAATGATAACAACAATTGTAAACAAATGGGGTAAAATTGACGCTTTGGTAAATAATGCTGGTATTGTTTATGACAGACCTTTTGCAGATATAACTATTGATGAATTTAAAGAAACTCTGAATGTAGATGTCATAGGGGCGTTTATTGTATCAAAAGCGGTTTATTCATATATGAATAATGGTGCTATTGTAAATGTTTCTTCCACTAATGGAACAACAACTGTATCACCAGAATGTCTTGATTATAATGTGGCTAAAATCGGATTACAAAGTTTGACAAGAGATTTGGCTTTTCAATTTAAACCCAATATTCGTGTAAATGCAGTTGCACCGAGTTGGGTTAATACCAGGATGAACGATGATTTGGACAAGGATTATATTAAATCAGAAACAGACAAAATTTATCTGAACAGATTTGCACAACCAGAAGAGATTGCAAAAGTGATTTACTTCTTGTGCAGTGAAGACGCTTCTTATGTCAATGGTTCGATTTTAACGGTTGATGGTGGATATTGATAAAATTATCGATTTCTTTCTTTGGCTAAATAATCATAACCGGGAACTGGATTGATAATCTTTGAATGTTTCAAATCGTTTGGGTTATTAAAAAACAAGAAACCTAATAAGAATTTTGCCAGACTCTAACTGGTTGCTTATACCTTAAAAAGTATAAGCATGAATTTGATGACCTTCTTCATCGTGTAAAACAGCCGATACATTGCTTAGATATAAAATCTGAAAATCTGGGTTATCTAAAGTATATCCTGCGGCTTCGGCCCAATCATATTCTTGAATTGCTTTCTTTTTTGCTACCACGTTATCGCTGTCATCAATTAACTGACAATTTATTCTTATCCAATTTTCATCATCGTACGCAACAATACAAACATTATTATTTAATGCAATTTGCTTTGACACGTTTTTCTTTTTATTTGTTATTACATATATTTTCCCATCGTACAAAAATGGGTCTCCAAACGGACGCAAACTTGGTTTATTGCCATCAATGGTGGCCAAGAAATTCACCTGAGTATTTTCTTTCAAGAATTTAAATGTTTCGTTCATTTGGTTGTCCTTTTTTATATTTTTTTCATGATTTCTTTTATGTCGCAACTTATAATTTTCCAGTCATTTATGGTTTCAAATCCCAATCTTTTATACCAACTATACGGGAAACCGTTTTCATCTTCGTATGTATGCCCCAATAAAGTAGTCGCATTAAATTTTTCCACAGCGTATTTAAATAACGCCTTGAACAATAATTTGGCAATCCCCATACGTCGATATGATGGCAAAACAAAAACTTCGCCATCTTCTAAATGATTACCATCCCACCAAGGTTTCAAAGCAGACATAATAACACCAACGGGTTTGTCATCATCATACGCAACGAAAAATAAATCGGGATATTGATTATAAAAATACCGAAACAATTCAACTACCTTTTCCTTTGTCCATTTTTCGTTAAGCACGGAATTATTGTAATAATTTGCATAATGACCAGCAATAATAGTAAGATCTTCTTTTTTTTTCAAATTACTAATAGAAATCAAAATGTTCCCCTTTTGTTAACTAAATTTATTATTGTTTCCATTGGGTGTAAGAATATAAAGTCGCATAGATTAAACCCTTTTTTAATAAACAATGTTGATTATAAAATATCCAAAAGATATTTCAACTTATTTATGAAATCTCTATTTTTGACTACACCTGTGCAAAAACCAGCTTTTAATCATTTAATATCTTGCTTTCGGGACAAATATTCAGTATTATGCCCTAGGTTTCGGTATTTGGGAGTAGAGAGTGCAGAAATAAAGAAAAGGATTAAAAATGAATTATGGAACAGCATACAGTTTAATAAGCTCAAATATTAGCATAGAAAAAATGATTACAGATACAGGTGAAGAAATTTCATGGATTGATGTGGTACGACACAAACTTGACAACGATTATTCTGAAATAAACCAGTTGGACGTGTATATCAAGATTTCAAAACAATATTGTCCCAAAGCTGTGCTAAAAAACAAATCTCGTACGATAACAAAATTTGACCATGCGAATTGTACAGAAGAATATCAGTGTAAAGCACTTGGTTATGTATGGCATGGGGGTCGGGGTGATTGTTATGCTTTAATGGGTTCATACGAATGTTTTCCAAACAATTCAAAAATAGTGGTCAATACACCAAACCATGTAAAATTAAAAGTAACATTTGATAATATTAGAAAAAAAGATTTGTATAACCAATATGAAGATATGCTTCAGCACTTAACGGGCTCTTGCACAGATTGTTTGGAAAAGAAATGGAGAAAAATGAGTGTAAAAAAGTTTATGGCATTGAATAATTTTAAACAAGAAAATTCAGGTCGTTAAACCAAAATAAAACCCTGATTAATTTCAGGGTTTTTCTTTTGTTGGGTTATAAACAAGCACATTATTTACATTTGAACCAAAATGAATTAAACCTGTGGTTAAATAATGACAAAGATATTTACGATTGGTTTTAGTGGAAAAAATCCGGAAGTTTTTCTGGAAGTTATGTCAGCAGCACGCATAAGTTGTGTGTGGGACATTCGTCTTTGGCGGACCAGCACTTATGTTCCGTATTATAATGGTGACAATTTGGCAGCGGTGCTTGGCAATCGTTATGAATATCATCCAGAATTTGCACCAAGCGGTGATTTTCTGGCTGATTATAAAGATAAAAAACTTACGTGGAGTGAATTTGAACAAAAATATCGTGAATTGTTAAACGCACGCAATCCACTGCAAAATTGTGATATTGATAAACTGGACAGAATATGTTTACTTTGCACAGAAAAGACAGCAGATATATGTCACAGGCGGCTGGCGGCGGAATATATTGCAAGCCAAATTCCAGATGTTGACATTATTCATTTATAAATATAAGCTCTTGTAAAATAAAAAGCCCATTCAAGGACTTTTCTATGTTTATTTTGTTTTATAACGATTAATATTTTCTGTTTGATTATGCTTTGATAAGTGATTTCTAGCATAGTAGATATCTGCTATTTCATTAAAAAAGGTTTCTCCAATCACAGGTGCTTTTTCAAAAGTTATTTCTTTATCTTGACCGTTGGTTTGGTCATGCACTGTGTATGCATATTTTGAAACTACATGTTCAAAAAATGATACTGTAAAGACAGGTTTTTCGTCAACTGTTATGGAATATTTATATTCATGCACAGGTATTATAGTTCCATGTGATGTCCCATTGCAACTTATAACAGCATTATTCTGTTGTGCAATTTTTTTTAAATTTTCAAGTTTGTGTGCAATTTGTAAAAAATCGTTAAATGTACTTTGTTTTTTTTCTTTATCAAGTTTTTTTAATATATCAAAAACCATTTTATTACCCCTTTTTGATTTAACAGGTTTAATTGTATCCCTGAAAAAAAACCAGTCAAGTTTTTTTTGTGGCTAAATCAACTGTATTCATCATCAGACCTGCGATTGTCATTGGACCTGTGCCACCCGGGGTAGGTGTTATATAACCCGCCACAGAAGAACAAGAATCAAAGTCCATATCACCATGCAATTTGCCGGTGGCATCGCGTTGCATTCCAACATCTATACATACAGCACCTGGTTTTAACATATCACCAGTTATTGTTATTTTTCCTGTTGCAGCAATCACTATATCAGCGCTTTTGGTAAATTGTGAAATATTGGGTGTATGACTGTGACAAATCGTGACAGTTGCGTTATGCATCATCAATATTTGTGCCATTGGTTTTCCAACAATATTTGAACGACCAATTATAACCGCCTTTTTTCCGGGTATATTTATCTTGTATTCGTTTAACAATGCTAAAATTCCACGTGGAGTGCAGGGCATAATAAAATCACGACCAGAACCAAACATGTGTCCCAGATTTTTGTCTGTAAATCCATCAACATCTTTGGACACATCAACCGCATTTATCACAGCGTTTGTATCAATGTGTTTTGGCAAAGGTAATTGAACCAAAATTGCTGTCACGGTTTTATCTGCATTTAATTTTTGAATTTGCCTAATAACGGTTTCTGTATTTACATCAGACGACATACGAATAATATCGGTTTCTATTCCTGCAATACGTGCGTATTTTTCTTTGTTATGAACATACAATTTACTTGCAGAATCGTCACCAACCAAAATGGCTGTCAATTTTGGCTTTATTCCCGTTTTATTTATATAATTATTTAATTCATTTAAAATACGATTACGTAACGCAATCCCGTTCATCAATATAGCCATATCTTTATACCATAATTTGTTTTGTGATGCTTATTATAGCGCATCTGTAATTAAAAGTAAAATATTAACATTGTACACGGATGATTCAATTTCGTATGCAAAGATTAGTGTCACAACTATATAAAACATAAAGAGGCAAAAATATGATATTACACAAATCAATCACACAACGGGATGTGCTTTTAATCAAAAGAGAAAAACAAATATTGAACATTGAACACAAATTGTGTCAACAACACCAAATATTGTTAAAAATATTGCGGGAAATATCCAAAGAAAAATCAATAAAAACTGAACCTGGCCCAACAATAGAGCAACTGTTGAATCGTTTTACAACAAAAATAGGCAAAGATTGTGAAGAATACAGACGTAAATACAATGCAATATGTCGGTATATAACTGCCGTAGGATTAAATTTGAAAGATAAATATTCTGTATTGCATAATGAAAATGTATTATTGCAAATTGTTCAGGTTATTGCCAATCGCACCGATATTCAAGGCGACCAAAAAGTACGACATGTGCGCTGGATAAACGAAATGGTTAAATTTGCTATATTTGCATATCCGGATACATTCAAGACAGATGTGTTGATTGGGTTGCCACATATCAAGCGTACACCTAAAAGTGCGCGGCGACCACATACCCCATATTCAGATTCCCAGTTAAAACGAATATTTAATCCTGATTGTTGCTTTTTTCACAAATATCCAGATGTTTTTTGGGGCTGTATGCTTGCGTTGTTTACAGGTTCTCGTAAAAATGCAGTTTTTACATTGCAATACAAAGATATTGTGCAAAACGATGGCATTTGGTGTATAAACTTTGTTGAAGATTGTCCAGGTATAAAGAAATTGAAAACTGAAGATTCTGAACGCGTAGTCCCAATTCATTCAATGCTGATAAAAATGGGTTTCTTAGATTATGTAAAACATAAATCACATTCTGCACCAACAGATTTTATCTTTTCAAAAATTTGTTTAACCCGCACAGGGCAATTAAGTTCACATATGATACGAAATTTTTTTTGTTTTTTGGAACAAATCGGCATCAAAGACAAAAATACCAATCGGTATGATTTTCATTCTTTTCGTAAAAATGCAAATATTACAATGGAAAAATGCGGTATAATACGTTCATACATAGACAAGATTATTGGCTGGCGCAGCAGGGGCAGTGAAGGTGAACGCTCATATTCTAATTACAGTATAAAACAAGTGTCAGAACAATTGGAATTATTGCATTATAATTGTCTGGCAAACGAATTTAAACAATGGAAAAAGATAATGGCGTTAAAATGATATGTTTTAGGGATTATTAGGTTTGTTTTCTTGTAATGGTTGTATTTGTTGATTTTATTCTATCATAGTGATAATATACCCACATGAATCGGGGATAAAACAAAAAAGGAAGGAGAATAATATCATGAATCACAATCAAATCTGGCGCGCCATAGAATTATTTGCCCAAGAACACAATATGACTTGTTCTGGATTGGCAAAATGCAGTGGATTGGATCCCACAACTTTTAACAAAAGCAAACGCTTTTCTAAATATGAACAACCGCGTTGGCCGTCAACGAACAGTATAGCAAAGATTCTAAACGCAACAAATTCATCACCACAAGATTTCTTTAAGTTTATACAAGAAGAACAAATTAATAATCAACAATAATTTTATTAACCTGACCCCGTCACATCAATTCCCAAGAAATTTGTGACGGGGGAATACTTGACATAAATACTTACGTAATTTATCATCATTGTATGGCTGAAAAATGGACTTTTGATAATGATGAATTATTTGATTTGGTGACATGTGGTAAAAAACGTGGCACATGTTGTCTGTATGAAAATGATGAAAGTATGTCAAAAGTTGGTGATACAAATATAATTTATAATTCTAAAAACGAACAGATAAAAATCAAAATAACAAATGTTTGTAAATGTCGCTTTTGTGATATTGATGAATCGTGGGCTATCAAAGAAGGGGAAAGTGACATGTCTTTGGCATATTGGCAAAATGTTCACATGGCATTTTTCAAAAATGTAAAAACAGATTTCAAAGAAACGGATATGCTGGAATTAAACGAATTCATGGTTGTTTAAACAAACTATTGTACGGTATGATAAAAAATGACAATGAAAATTGATACAATTTTAACCGATAATTTAAACTGTTTTATCAGAAATGCTGATTTGCAACAGATTGGCATTGGGTGTTCTGGTGATAAGGTAATCAAGATAACAAAAAATACAGATGTTTATTTCTTGAAATATTCTAATAATCCAAACATCCAATTGGAATATACAAAATTAAAATGGTTAAATGGACGTTTGTCGGTACCAGAAATAGTTGATTATGAAGAACAAAACGGAATGTATTATTTATTAACCCGAGGTCTAGATGGTGAAATGGTTTGTTCTAAAAAATATATGAAAGATTGGCAATCTGGATTAAATGTTATTTATCAGGCATTTTCTGAATTATGGAAAATAGATATCAAAGATTGTCCGTTTAATGTTGGTCTTGATTACAAATTGAAAAACATTAAAAACAAAATAGATAATAATTTATTTCAACCGCAAGACATCAGACCAGAGTTTCTAGAAAAATATGGCGGTATTGACGGTATGTACAAATATTTAATTAACAATCGACCAACGGAAACACTGCGTTTTTCGCATGGCGATACCAGTTTACCAAATATATTTGGCAAGAACAATAATTTAACCGGTTTTATTGATGTGTCTGATTGTGGAATTGCAGATTTATGGTATGACATAGCCGTTACAGCGAAATCTATAAAAAGAAATTACAACACAGAAGCATTAAATATGTTTTATAATACAATGCAAAACAAAATTGGCAAAATCAGACAAGATATAATTGATTATTATATAACTTTGGCAGAGTTCTAATTTTTATCTGGGTTTATATTGATTTTGGCTTTGAATAATTTGATTTATTTTTTCATTTTTTGTGATATACATTTCATCCAGTAATTCAAAGAATACATGCTGATAATTTCGCCACATTTGTTTTATGAATGTTTTAATTTTTACAATCGGATTATTTTCATTTTTATCGGTAAGCATTGAACAATCTGTCATCTTAAACTGGCAAGAACAATTTTTATATGTCACAATGAAAAAAGATTCCAGCGGGTCGTGATTAATCAGTTCAAATTGAAGTTTTACACGCGGTGCAACACGTTTTGTGACTAATAACCCCATCTTTTTGGTTATTGGATTATCCCATTCTATTACATGCTGGCGCGGTTTTTCCAAACCATTATCAACCAACATTTCGTCCAAATGTTCAGCCAGTATTTTTGCCAAAGGAATGTTGTCTAGAATCATAATTGTTCCATTATTTGCTTTTTTCTTGTGTGTATATGCCTGTGTTGATTAATGCGGAAAACAGGTTTTCACAATGTTTAACATGTCCACGTAAATAATGATTATAATGTGTATTGGTATTACTTATCATAACAACAGGTATGTTTTTTTCAATGCATCCAGATATCACATATGGTGAATCATCAAAATGCAAATCGGATTTTATTTCGCTTAAAATATCAGATTTTTTGCCTGGTTTGTCATATATTTGTTTCCAAGAACAATTTATGCCAGCATTACGAATTTGCTTAAATGTTTTGAATGGCTGTTTCAACAATCTTTCTGTAACGAACAATATTTGTAAATCCGACTTGTTCATTAAATTGTTCAATACAAAAGGGATTCTTTGGTCTAACACCTGCATAGTATAAAGATAATCATCTTTGAATAATTTGCGTAAGTTTTCTACTACTGACATATCAAAACATTTTCTTAAATCCCAATTATTATAAAGATGTGGCTTGAATACTTGACCTGCTTGTTTAAAAGCACGTTCAAATATTGGGCGTGTGTTGAATATAACATCATCTAAATCAATCGTTATTTTCATAAAAATACCTATCTAGTATTTTGGTCTTTTTCAAGCCATGGTCGTTTTCTTTGTTTAAAACCATGACCATTTTCAACCCAAAATCCATCACAAACCAAACTGTCATCATCAGATGTTTTGTTGGATTTTAGATTTTTTGTCCACATAATGTCATGATATGCTTGAATAATGTATTCTCGTTTTTCAATCCACATTTGTGCAATATATGGCAAAATAGGTTGAATATTTGATGCAAAATTACTTGTCAATGGACAGCCGTCCAGCAAAGAAAACTGACAAGTAGCACCTTTGTATTTAACAGTAAAAAACGATTTTTCACTGTCTGTTTTTGAAAGGTATAATTTGATTTTAGTACGTGGCGCCATTTTGAAATTAACAATGCTGTCTGCATACTCGTCAGCGGACGTCACATGCTGCTTTGTACGTGTTTTTTCAATTTTTGCAGCGACCAGCAAATCATCTAAATATTCAGATAATTCTTGTTCTATGTAATTCTGCATGTTGAATCCTTGTTATCTACTGTTAAATCTTTTAGATTCAAATACTTCGCCTTTCAAGGCATTTTGTAAATATTTGTCTGCAATATCAAAATGTGCAGAGTTTTTACTTTCGTCACATCTTTCAGACACAAAGAAACTATCATTATTGTCATCTTCGCTATCTGGTTTTACAACATTCCAATCTTTAAGTTCTTTACAATATCTGCGTTCTTCTTCTATGTCTTCGTGCAAATTTTTGATTGCCGCTGTAACAAAAGGGGCAATTTTCTGAATAGCATCTGTTCCGTTTGATATTTTTTTGCCAGTTTTCAAATCAAAACTGCACACATCATCATGGTATAGAATCTTTATAAAATTACCAGTTAAATGTAAACTTACTTTGACGCGTAGCGGTTCTTTTATAGGTGTTTGTTGGTGTCTGAAATTAAGAAATGCGAATGCTTTGCTGTTGTGGTTTTTAATACCGTTGCGTGTCTGTTGAATATTGTGTGTTTGTCCAATACAGCGAAATATAGGCATATTAATGTCTTTACGCGGTTGTTCAATATTATTGGCAACCAGCAAATTGTCAATTTCTTCTGCTATTTGGCGTGCCAGTATCCCTGAAGAGATAATCATTTTTTTAATCCTTTGGTTCATGCGAAGTTAATATAGCATATATTTTTGACAACACAAGAAAAAAGTGTAGGTTTTATAAGTACCCTTGACTTTACTGGTATATGTCTTTATACTTCGTTCCGTTTGCGTAGAAAAACAGCAAGGAAATGAAAATGAAAAATAATTCTGAACAAGATGGTAATAATATTCCAGACAAAACAAATGTTGAATTAAATAATTTGTATAATCATTATTTTATGCGTCCTGAAAATATAGATGCTGTGTATGATAATCCAGAAAGAGAACCTTTTTATGCTGGTTTTATTGGTGGTTTTATATATGATACAAGTAATATGAATATGCACAATATAGAAGCAGTCATACGTAAGATATATTACAGATTACCCAATTTGACTTTACCCGCATTTTTTGATGTGCAACAAGTAAGACCGGATTTAATAGAAGGAAGAAAAGCAGAAATTGCAGAAATGTATTCTGCTGCTGATATGATTTTATCAGATATTGATAAAATCACAGATGTTCGTACAAAAAAACGTATTTTATATTATTTTAAATGTGTGGTAAATGCAACACGGGGGTGCGCTTTTTCAGAAGATATATCAAAATTGATTGCTTTGGCGATAATCAGAAATAATTTGGCTGCACCAGCAGATAACCGGATTTTGACCGTAAACAACAAACGGGCTATAATGGTTGCTAAGATGCACAAAGATAGCAAAATCAAATAATACATCGCCCGAAAGGGCGTTTTTTTTTTTATATTGTAATATTTTGTATAATGATTATACTGTAAATCAAAAAGGAGAGAAAATCATGAAAATAACAGAAAAAATGAAATCAAAACCTGTATTATTTGGGATAATATTGGCATTTGGTGTCGCGTTGGGTGGCTTTTTTATTGGAAATGGGATATATAAATCTTTGAATCGTAGAACTGTTACGGTCAAAGGTTTGGCGGAAATGGACGTTGTGGCAGATACTGCCGTTTGGAATATAAAGTTCAATCGTGTTGGGGGTGATTTGGCACGTGTACAATCTGACATAGATAACGATATACAGAAAACACGGACTTTTTTGATGAATAACGGATTTAATGAATCTGAATTGCAAAATCTGCGGGTTCAAGTGCGTGATAAATTTGCTGGTTATTCAGATGCCCAGCGCCAGAGCGAAGATGTCAACGACAGATATGTTGTTGAAACTGGGGTGATGGTGCGTTCAGGGTCTGTCAATTTAGTTGATACCGCATCACGTAAAATGGGTGATTTAGTCAGACAAGGTGTGACTGTCACAGAAGATTATGCTGGGCCAATTTATATATTCAATGGACTTAATGATATCAAAATAAAAATGATTGAATTAGCAACTAAAAATGCGACTGCTGCGGGTGAACAATTTGCCAAAGATGCAGGTACAAAATTGGGAAAAATACAATCTGCAAATCAGGGATTGTTCAGCATATCTGCGCGCGACCAAACCGATGCGTGGTCTGATAATGAAAAACAGGCAATAAATAAACGTGTTCGTGTTGTATCAACAATAACTTTTTATTTAAAGTAATTTTGTTAAAATATCTTCACAAATTGATTTTTTGGTTTATAGTTACACCAATTAACCAAGAGGTAATATATGCAAATTATAACCAAAAAAGACATTATGGGAATAAATGACATCAAAGATTTGTCTTTGAAACAAAGAAAGATTAATGAATTTGAATATGCGTTTTATAAAAATGAAGCCGTGCTTGAATCAAGTGATATGTGGGATATGTTTTATGAATCGATACACAAGAAAACAAGTTATGATGAAACAATACGGTTAAAAGCATTCTCTAATGTGTTTGAAAACCAACTGAAATTATTACGAATGAAAAATGGTGCCAAATTAAATAACGGCAGATAATCATACCCCGCCGCGGGTGTAGAATCTTTAATTCCCCCCTTGGGGGTAATACGGAAAAGCCGGGGATGGAGGTCAAAAAAAAACAATAAACATTTCATAAAAAATCCTTGTAATAAAATTGATAAATAATATATAATAAAAATCAAAGAGAAGAAAGGAAATAAAAACCGTGGAAGCCGCAGAACTCTA
>JAFRSF010000036.1 GCA_017427715.1 Alphaproteobacteria bacterium
GTGTGTGTGTGTGTGTGTAGGTTTCTGCGGCTTTCAGCACTTTGTTTCCTTTCTTCTCTCTTCGCGTGGCATTATCTGCGGGTTTTCCTTGTCCTTTGCGATGATTATATATCGTTAATATAATTATTACAACATATATTTTTATACATCAAAATCATAAGACATCACAGATTGAACAATTGCACCAACCAATTTATTTTGATGCACATCTGATTTTAATAATTTTTCTTCGCTTTTGTTGGATAAATGCCCTAATTCAATCAATGCGCCGGGGACAGTGGAACGTAACACAGCAAACGGTGCATGACGAACCGCAGGTCCACGTTGCTGTTCAATTTTTGATTTATTAAAACTTTTGGCACAACCATTTGCATATTCTTCACTTAATTCAGCAACAGCATGTTGTTGCAACGAAGACAAAGCAACCCGAATATCTTTAGAAAATTGTTCAAATCCATCAACATCAATTTTATCAGCCGCATTTTCTGAATCCGCTAGTTTTTGCGCTTCTTCGTCTGATGCCTTTTCAGATAGTGTATATATTGAAAAGCCCTTCATATCCCTGCTGGGATTTGCATTGGCGTGTAAAGATATAAATAAATCCGCACGTTTTTTTTCTGCAATTGCTGCACGTTCTGCCAATTTTAAATAAGTATCAGACGAACGTGTTAAATATGTTTTGAACCCATTTGCGTCCAATCTGGTTTTTAATTTTTTAGCCACAGATAAAACAACTGTTTTTTCCTGGGTTCCGCCCTTTCCTATACACCCAGGATCTTTACCACCATGTCCGGCATCTATGACAATTATACGTTGTGTTTTTGTCACTGTTTTATTGTCATTTGTTTTCTGCACAGTTTTGGTTTGTGTTGTCGCATTTTTGGCAGTTATTGCCTTGGTCGCAGTTACACCAGTCGTTTTAATTCCTTTGCCTGTGCCAGCGGTAAAATCCAACACCAAACGGTAACCACTGTCGCCATTTGGGTTTAATACCATAATTTGACTGTTTTGCAATGCATCTATGGCTGACGATAGTGTTGCAGAAATCTTTAACGAAGTTCCTTGTTGTATTTGGGTGACGCGCTTAATCAACGTTCCACCTGCCAGCTTAGTTGTTATTTTTGTACTGCCTGTTGTATTAGACAAATTAACAAATAATTGTTTATCGCCATATGATAACGTATAAGACGGTCTGGATGATGTTTCAATGACCAATCTTGTCTTATCACCGGGCTGAATTCCAGTTCGAATTGCGCGCAACGTATTTGGGGCAGCAAACACAATGCGTGGTGACATTCCAACAATCAACGCACTAAAACTGGCAGTTTTTAAAACTTGTCTTCTTGATATTTTCATGATTTGCATTGTATCAAAAAAACGGCACACACGCAAGTGTTTCAAGATTATTTTCTTAACAAAAAACCGCCGATTGGCGGTTCTAGAATGTTTTTATACTATTTGAATCTGCTGATACAGTTCGCAAAGGTTTGTGCAACCAATGAAGTTTCCGTTTGGGTCAACGTAGCCACAGGAATAACATAGCACCTAGAACTGTCCCGAATGACGAATACTTTGGTTCCCAATTTATACGCAGTTTGCATATCATCCATTTGCGCACTAGTTAAAAATGAATTTGGTGTCAAAGCATTGCTGGTCAATCCCGCTTGAACGACCTGGTTCGCATCTGCATATGTGTATATTTCTGATAGCGATGTTATTTCTTTAAATACAGATTGATTTGCATACGGATTTGATACATTTGCGGTTGTATTTGCAGGAAAAGCAATTCCAGCTACAACTGCAGCGGCATTTTGTAAATTAGAATAACCCGTATCAGATGATGTGTGTGATACAGTGTTTAATTGCAAATCATCACCACATGCCAAATTCATCCGATTCGTATAACTAGCCAAAACAGCATCTACTGCTGCTTCCCAATTTTTACCCTTTGAATTCAACTCAAGACCGACAATTTTATCAGCCCAACCCCAAATATCTGCACCAATATTGCCAGCGTTCACAAATCGTGTCACCATTTCTGCTGAACCACCAGACACACCAGAACCGCAATATTCTGTTAATTGAGATGTTAATTTACTGGTTGTTTCATTACCATATGTCAATGCAACAGAATGGCATGCCATAGCCGCTTCCAATTCACGACGACGACGTAAACACAAATCAGAATGTGATTTGTTCAATTTATCCGCCATATTTGCCATAGACAAATATGTCATTACTTCCTGTTGAACATAAGACGGACATAAACGCGCAGCAGTGTTCATACCACCCGCATTATTTTGAACCCCAGTGCTGTATTGAGGTAACAAAATCGAATAATCTTTTTGAAGACACAATAACGCATAATTATAAAGTTCCGTTTCGGTTGCATACATACAACGCCCAGATGTTTTTCCAGGAACAACCGTTGTATCACCACAATAATCTGCCAAGCAATTATAAATCTTTTGACGACATGCGGTATCAACATCTGGCTGGGTTACCAAAAAATATGTATTACGTTGATTCTGCAAATATGCATTAACAGCCCCCTGCTGTCCACGAACACCACCGGTTGTTGAAGCAGTATTGGTTGTATTATTATTAGCATAACCTACTTTGCGTGCGCCACCAATGTTATTCGCAGTCGTTCCAGCCGACACAGCCATCGCTGAATTTCCCAACAAACATGCGGTCACACAACCAAATATCATCAAGAATCTATTCATGAAAGTCCCTCTCGTTCCTGTCCATTTTATCACATTCAAAAAACAAACGCAATAAAACTTTGATAATAAAAATACAAAAAAGTTGATTTAAACAATAAAAATGGTATATTTTACGACATGACTATGATTACTAACGATTTTTTATCGCAAATACATGACGACATTTCTGCCGTCAGGGGGTTTCTTTGACCCAGACAAAATTCAATCCGAAATAGATAAGTTAACAGAAATTACTAATGCACCAGATTTGTGGAATAATCCAGAATATGCACGCAATATTTTGCAGAAAAAATCAAATCTGGAAAAACAGTTGTCTGAATTGAATAGGTTAGAAACAGAATATAAAAACCTGTATGAATTATACGAATTGTCACCAGATGATTCTGATATAAACAATGCGATTGAAAAATTAGCCGAAGAAACACATCAGGCAAAGTTTATAACTTTGTTTAATGAACCTGCAGATGACGCCGGCGCATTTTTGTTTATTCAGGCCGGCGCAGGCGGAACAGAAGCACAAGATTGGGCGCAAATGCTGGCCAGGATGTACACCAGATGGTGTGAACGTCATAATTTTACAATTGAAACTGTTGAAGAACATGCGGGAGATGTTGCTGGTATAAAAAGTGCCACTTTCAGGATATCCGGTGAACGTGCATACGGTTGGCTGAAAAATGAAATTGGTGTTCACAGATTGGTGCGAATATCGCCTTTTAATGCAAACGGTAAACGCCAAACCAGTTTTGCATCTGTTGATGTGTGGCCCGATATCGATGACACGATTGAGATAGAAATAAACGAAAAAGATTTACGCATTGATACTTATCGTGCGTCTGGGGCCGGTGGTCAGCATGTTAATAAAACCGACAGTGCTGTCCGTATTACTCATTTGCCTACTAATACTGTTGTAACCTGTCAGAATGAACGCAGTCAAATTCAAAACAAAGAAATGGCTATGAAGATGTTGCGTTCTAAATTATACGAATTAGAAATGCAAAAACGTGCAGCAGAAGAAGATGCTGCCAAAGCGGCTCAGAAAAAAATTGAATGGGGTAGCCAAATTCGTAATTATGTTCTATACCCATATCAACTGGTCAAAGATGTGCGGACAAATGTTGAAAAAACAGATTCTGCTGCTGTTCTGGATGGCGATTTAGACGATTTTATGTTGGCAATGTTGTCAAAATAAAAAATAAGTTGTATAATAACAGCATGCACCCATAGCACAACTGGATAATGCGTTGCCCTCCGAAGGCAAAGATTGCAGGTTCGACTCCTGCTGGGTGCGCCAAAAGAAACAAACCGCACACCACAAAGATTCACTACAAATAAAGGTTAATCTTTATTAGCAATGAATTGATTGGTGTGCGAAATACAAACCTAAAACAAAGGATTTTATATGGTTAAAGTAAAAGAAAACAAACAAGATTTGAAAAATATACCAGAAACTATTGCTGATAAACCAGCCCATGAATCTGATAAAAACGATGACAAGATTTATTTTATGGCGCTGGGCGGTTTGGAACACGTTGGTCAGAATATGTATGTGTATAAGTACAAAGGAAAATTTCTGATTGTGGATTGCGGTATGGGATTTCTGGAAGAAGAAATTGGTGCTGGGGATGTTCAATATTGTGACACCACATGGCTTGAAAAACACAAAAAAGACGTTATCGCTTTCATTATAACACATGGTCATGAAGATCACATTGGTGCATTAAAATACATTTGGCCAAAGTTCAGAAAACCAATATATTGTACAAGATTTCCTGCTGAAATATTACGCAGAACATTTCAAGGTATTGAAATGGATTTTAATCCGAAAAAAGATATTATAGAATTTGACTATCATGGTGCTGAATTAGATTTGAATCCATTTTTTATAGAAACATTCCATGTGACCCATTCTGTACCAGAAGCACAAATGTTGATTATAAAAACACCTGCTGGGAAAATATTACATACGGGTGACTGGACTTTTAATGATGATAATCCTATTGAAGAAAATACAAATTATGCGCGGTTAAAAGAAATTGGTTCAGACCCGAAATTATTAGCATGTGTTTGTGATTCTACATCTGCAGATAGGCAAGTACAACAAACCACAGAAACACAGGTTCGTGAAACATTAACTGAAATTATGAAAAAAGCGCCTGGTCGTGTTTTGGTGACCGGTTATTCACGCAGTTTAGCGCGTATAAAAATGTTTTCGGAAGCCGCACATGCTGCGGGGCGTGTCGCAGCAATCAAAGAACGCAGCAATCCGAATCCTGTGCCTTATGTTGGGTTACCAGAATTCCGTGAAATCGGTATTGAATTTGGATATTTAAACCAAGACGATGTTTATTTACACGAAGAAATCAAAGATTTACCTGCTGAAAAACAAGCGATTTTCTTGACTGGTTCCCAAGGTGAAAAATTCGCTATGCTGACGCGTCTGTGTAATGGGCATGTCAAAGAATTAAAATTGATGCCAACTGATACGGTCGTATTCAGTGCAATTATTATTCCAGGTCGCGAACAAGATGTATCGTATCTTTACAACAAATTGGCACGTATGGGGATTAAAACATACACAATATTTGATACAGACCATTTACACGCATCTGGTCATGCGGGGCGGCCTGAATTTGAACGTTTTTATGATATGGTTCATCCCCAGGTTTCTATACCGATGCACGGTGAATATATCAGCGAAATGTTAAACGGCAAAATGGCGATGGAACGCGGTGGTGCAAAACATTTGATGCTGGTTCACAATGGCGATGTTGTCGCTTTGTCAGATGGCGCAGAACCGTATGTTTGTGAATCTATTCCAACAGGTTTTGTGGTTATGGAAGGTGAAACAGAACGCAGTGCTGATGATCCAGTATATAAAACACGCAAAAAGATTGCTTCTAATGGTGCAATTTTTGTCACATTACCAGTGGACAAACGCGGATTTTTAAAAGGTGTTCCCGAAGTATCCAGCGCTGGTATTTTTGAAACAGATGAAACTGGCTTTATGAAACGTCAAATTCAAATAGAAATTACAAATGCTATTGACAAATTGACCAAAACAGAACGCAAAAGCCAAGACAATCTTTACAAAGCTGTACAGACAGCAGCAAACAAGGTTGTCCGTGCTTCGCTGGGTGCTGATAAAAAACCGCAATACAATGTTCATTTTGTATTGAAATAGCATTACAAATAAACATCAAATAAAAACACCCCAATTGCTGGGGTGTTTTTATAATCACTTGACTTTTATATTTTAAAGATTAAACTTGCCAACCGCACTATTAAAAAAGGAAAAACAAATGGTGAAAAATAATACAGTATACGATGGACAATATGCACATACCGACATTAATAATGCACATAATAAAGTTGTATTAGGTTGCATAAGGGAAAACGATATTTATTGCGTT
Organism: Alphaproteobacteria bacterium; assembly: GCA_017427715.1. GTDB lineage: Bacteria > Pseudomonadota > Alphaproteobacteria > Rs-D84 > Rs-D84 > Enterousia. The sequence goes on from JAFRSF010000036.1 coordinate 6,140, forward strand.
AATAACATTAATAATACAAATCAATTAAACACCGGAATAATTGCAGGTGTGGGCAGTAACAAAGAAATCAAATTTGTGGTTCAGGTCGATTTAGATAAAGATAAAGGTCGTGCAAAAGTATATATAACATCTTTAAATCACAGTATGGCGGCGCCTGCTGTGAACCAGGGTATATTTTTAGATAAAATTCCGTCAAATCATGTATATTCTTTGGATGTTACATATAATTTTGGTATAAAAATCAAAAAAGAACTAACATCAAGACATCAAGAATATTACAATTCAGAATTAAAGAAACACAAAAACAATATTGTTATAATCACTAATAACAATACAGGCAGACACTTTTAATCAAAAAAAGACCACCAAAATTGGTGGTTTTTTCTTGCTTTTTTCAAAAAAACATTATAGAATAACGCTCGCTGAATAACCAGAACTGAATAATCTGTGGTGTCTTTTGGTCCCATTTGAAATAAGGATTCTGTGAAATGTTCGGCACAATAAAAACCAAAAACAAAGGATAAATATTATGGCAAGAGCTGGTGCAAAACGTAGCACACGTAAATTGAAAATCGCCCGTTCTTTGGGTGTCAATTTGTGGGGTCAGGCGAAATCCCCTTTTAATAAACGTAAATATAAACCTGGTCAGCATGGTCCAACTTCCCGTGGGGCAAGTTCTTCTGATTACGCAAAACAGATGCGTGCTAAACAGACATTAAAGGGTTATTATGGAAATATCGGCGAAAAGAAATTCCATGCTTATTACACAGAAGCCAACAATATGAAAGGTGACACACCTGAAAATTTGATTGGTTTGTTGGAAAGACGTTTGGATGCTGTTGTATATCGCGCAAAGTTGGCTCCAACTGTATTTTCTTCTCGTCAGTTAATCAGCCACGGTCACATTTATGTCAATGGCAAACGTGTTAAAATTGCTTCTTATCGTGTAAATCCAGGTGATGTTATCACGGTCAGCGAAAAAGCAAAACAGATGCCATTGGTCGTGTTGGCTTTAGAATCTGGCGAACGCAATTTTGCAGATTATGTCACAGTGGACAGTGCTGCTTTCACAGCAACATTTACACGTGTACCTGCATTTGAAGACGTTCCATACCCAGTTCAAATGCAACCTGAATTGGTCGTTGAATTTTATTCTCGTTAAACTTAACACAACGGGATATTTTCCGCCCCACTTTTGTGGGGCTTTTTGTTTGGGCAAAGGAACCAAAAACGTTGCATTCAAGATAAAAAAGTGTTACCATACAACATGTGATTAACATAAGGTTTTAATATGAATGACAAAATTGTTTTAACAGGTATTAAACCAACTGGTATTCCACATTTGGGTAATTATGTCGGTGCTTTGAAACCATTGATTGAATTGGCTAATAATTACAAAACATATATTTTTATTGCTGATTTGCACGCACTGAATTCAATCAAAGATGCAAAGTTGATTAAACAATATTCATACGAAATCGCTGCTTTAATGATTGCATTGGGATTAAATCTTGATAATGCAGTTTTATTTAGGCAATCTGATATTATGGGTGTGTATCAGTTATCTAATTTCTTGATGAATGTGACACCCAAAGGTTTGATGAATCGCGCCCATTCTTACAAAGCAATGGTTGAAAAAAATACAGAAGCAAATCTGGATATAGATTCTGGTGTTAACATGGGGTTATATACGTACCCTATTTTGATGGCAGCTGATATTTTGCTTTACAATTCAGATGTCGTACCGGTCGGTGCTGATCAAAAACAACACGTGGAATTCGCACGTGATATTGCGGGTTATTTTAACAATACATATGGCGAAACTTTTAAATTACCAGAACCAATTATTGGTGAAACAAATGGGATTATACCTGGTCTTGATGGTCGAAAAATGAGCAAATCTTATGATAATACAATTCCTGTGTTTGTGACAGAATCCGAATTAAAGAAAAAAATTATGCGAATTATCACAGATTCTAAAACACCAGAAGAATCAAAAAATCCTGATGAATCTACGATATTCCAATTATACAAACATTTTGCAAAAGCAGATGAAATTGAACAATTCAGACAAATGTTCTTAAAAGGTGGTATGGGATATGGAACTGCCAAAACGATTTTGTTTGAAAAAATCAATTCTATTTTATCAGAACCACGTAAAGAATATGAACGTTTGATGGCAAACAAAGATGAATTAGATGCTATTTTGCACAATGGTGCAGAACGCGCTAAAATCGTTGCTGAAAAAACAATTACACGGGTCAAAAAGGCAATGTTAGGATAAAAACAAACCAGGAGAGAGAACATGAAAAAAACTTTGATTTGGATTGGCAGTGTTATAGGTGTCGGCGCCCTGCTTGCTTTGATTTTAGGAATATTAGAGAAACCATCAAATACCAGAATCGTCAATGTTTCCGGAGAATGTTTAACATCTGCACCAAAAGACAGAACTGCTGTCACATTGCGTGTGACGACTTTGGATAAAAATGCCGCAAAGTCCATGAAAATGGCATCCAATCAAATGGCAGAAATTACAAATTATTTAAAAACACTTGATGTAAAAATGCAAACGACTGAATTTAATTCTTATGAAAAAACAGAATGGAATCATGTCACACAGAAATCTGAAAATCTCGGCTTTGAAACACGTATTGCGATAGAAATATCTGCAAACAACACGGATATTATCGAATCTGTGTTAAACAAATTTGCTGGACAACCAAATATTTATACCGAAAATCTGCGCATGTTCAGCAGCAGTGAAACATTAAAACCGATTATGGAAAAATGTTTGGGGATTGCTGTCGAAGATGCACGTGTTCGTGCAAATGCTTTGTTATCCACAGATAATCACAAAGCTGGCAAATTATTGTCTGTATCTTATGATAATGTATCTTATCAGGAAAGACCTTTTGCAAATTACCGCTTAATGGCTGCAAAAGCAGAATCTATGGACACAGGTGCATATGCAGGGGGCGGTTTAGTCAGCAAAGATACAGAAATAACTGTGACCGTATCTGCAACATTTGAAATTAAATAAAAAAAACAACATGAACGAAATTATTGCCGAATTTACAGATTATTTGTTGAATACGAAAAATTATTCAACGAATACTGTGTCGGCATACAATCAAGATATTGATGATTTTATAAGATTTTGTAAAAAATTCACTGGTGATACACCAATAATTCAAGATATTGCAAAAATTGATACTTTGGGTTTTCGTTCTTGGTTGGCAGACAGAGTTAAACGCAATTTATCGAACAAATCAACAGCACGCGCTTTGTCTTCGTTGCGAACATTTTATAAATATCTAACCAGATACAAAGACATAAAAAATGATGCGATTGATTTAATTGCTTCGCCAAAGGTTCCACGCAAATTATCAAAGGCAATAGAGACCGCTGACGTAGCAGAAATGCACGAAGCAATCAAGACAATTGATAATAATGAACCATGGATAATGGCACGCGATTGGGCTTTGGTTGTGCTGATATTTGGTTGTGGTCTGCGTATTTCAGAAGCATTATCTTTGAAAAACAAAGATATAACAAACAATCCAGAATCTTTACGCGTTGTTGGCAAAGGAAACAAAGAACGAATCGTCCCTGTACTGCCCGCCGTCAATATTGCATTGGATAAATACATAAAGATTCGACCATTTGGACATGACGCAGAAGAGCCAGTATTTCGCAGCGTTCGTGGATTGCCTATGACACCACGTATGGCAGAAAAAGTTATAGAAAAAGTGCGTAAATATTTACAATTACCAGATTATGTTACCCCACATGCGCTTCGTCATACTTTTGCAACCGCCCTGCTGGCTGGCGGTGCAGATTTAAGAAGTTTACAAGAATTATTGGGACACGCATCACTTTCAACAACACAGTTATATACCAAAGTAAATATGGCAGAGATAATGTCCGCTTATCAACATGCGCATCCGTTGGCAAAATCAGATAATGAATAAAAAAAAAGCCCTGAATTTCAGGGCTTTTATTATTTGCTGCGAACCATTTTTTTGCGTGCTTGCTTTGCAGCCAAATTAGATATTTGTTTATGTGCGTGTTCAAGCAATATTTGTTTTATTGGAGTAAATCGCTCATTGTATATTATATGATATTCTGAATATTGTGTATAAAACAAAATATTGTGATCATAACAATCTTTCTTATTTAAATCAATAATCGCACCATTTTTTAGCAAATATTTTACAGTCGCCAGATTTCCATGATATACCGCATACCATAATGGTGTCCAACCACGCATGTCTTCTGCATTTACGGCCGCTCCTTTCTTTATCAATAAATCTATTGTTTCTAAACCAGCACCAGCACGACAGGCCTCCATCAATGCAGTTCTATCATCCTCTGACGTGATGTAACTTTTATAACGATTACCCCAACCATAACCACCAGGTCTATATTTTGCGTCTATATCTTTTGTTTTATCAATAAGTAATTTTTTTATATGTCGTTTTGCACCATGACGAAATGCGTATATTAACGATGTAGCACCATATCGATCTTTTTGGTTTATATCATTTGTTTTATCAATAAGTAATTTTGTTATATGTCGCGTTGCACCATATCGCAAAGCATACATTACCACCAAAACATCATCTTTATCAGATTCATTTACGATTGATGGGTCCATATCAACAACGAACTTAATTACTTCATACGGCGCCCTATTTTCTAACATAATCATAATTGGTGTTCTTCCAACAGAATCTCTATTATGCAAATCTGCACCCGCACTTAAAGCATCTTTCGCTTCTTGCTCTGTTTTTGCCATCATCAACTTATCATTTGCCTTTGGGTTCATTTAAAATCCTTTTATTTGTTGCTGCAAAAACAGTAGCGCACAAAATATAATTTGTCAACAAAAAACCGCCAAAACGGCGGTTTTAAAATGATTTTAATAAAAATTATTTTTTCCAGAAAGCAAATCCAGAACGACGTGTTTCTTTTTCTTCACGATGCTTTCTTTCTTCACGCGCACGACGACGTTCTGCACGACGTTCTTGGAATCTTTTTGCAGATTCTTCATCGCGTTGAATCAATTTCAAAGTTGTCACAGACAATTTACCATTACGAACTTCTTCTTCAAATTCAACGATATCCCCTTCGTTCAAGAAACGTAAATCTGCTGCCTTTAAAGAACTAGAATGCACAAATACATCATCTGTGTTGCCATCTTCATTTGGAGTATCTGGACTAATAAACCCAAAACATTTTTTACCATTGTACCATTTTACTTTACCCTGACGCATAATCCTATCCTTTGCTGTTTTGTTATGGTTATTGTAAAACCATCAATAACCTACTGCTATAATACAGCAAAAATAAAACAAAACGCAAGCAAATAAGAAAGGTATAAAATACCATAACAAAATATTGTTAAATTTGACTTTTTTCACCAACCCTCCCCGGCACTTCGTGCCACCCCGCCCCAGGCGGGGAACCAAGATGCAACAA
>JAFRSF010000037.1 GCA_017427715.1 Alphaproteobacteria bacterium
CATATTGAAAACAGATGTGTCCATCGCAAAGAATTATCTAAACGAAAAAGAATTAAAAGACCTTGAACGCTTGGTGACAATGTTTTTTGACTATATCGAACACCAAATCGAAGACAAAAAAGCGTTTAATATGGCACAATTTGCAGAATCAGTTGATAAACTACTTACATTTAATGATTATAAAGTATTGCATGGCTTGGGCAGCGTCAGCGCGCTTGACGCAAAACAATATGCTGAAGCAATATACGATGAATTTAACAAGACACAAAACATCGAAAGCGACTTTGACAGGATTGTAAAATTAACAAAAAAATAATAACCATAAAGGGCACAGATATGACATACCCAAAAACTGATTACATGTATAAAAGACGCAGTATTCGGTCTTTCCGCAAAGATCCGATTTCTGATGATAATCTAAACTTCATTTTATCCAGCGGTTTGTCCGCACCCAGCGGTGAAGGCATACACCCATTGGAATTGATTGTAATAAAAAATGATGAACTAAAAAAGAAAATCAAATCATTTTACGAATGGGCCGGATTTTGCACACAATCACCCGTATCTGTTTTAGTATGTTATGATTCTGATAAAATTTTCGCCGCAGGCTATGATAACGATGACCTTGGCAAATTGGATGCCGCCGCATGCATAGAAAATATGCTATTGCGCGCAACAGAATTGGGTGTCGCCACATGTTGGACGCACGCGATGGAAAATCAAGAAGATTATCGCAAATTGCTTAATATACCAAAAAATATTGTTCCTGTTGCTTTGGTTGTAATGGGCTATTCCGATATCCCATTTTCGGCAAAAGACCAATTCGACAAAAACAAAATCCACAACGACAGGTGGTAAAAATCTTATTGTGTAAACTTTCGTGTAGCAAATGTATGGACATAGCCGCAGCACTGAATTTTTATTTAACCATTCCATATGGACAAATCTTTTTACCAGAATACGCCGCCCACATTTGGTCCCCATAGCAAAAATGCCACCATTCATTTGGATAATTCACAAACTTTTGCTTTTTCATAATTTTGCATAATAACTGTCTGTTGCCCTGGGCAGTTTTATTCACTTTTGCTTTTGTTCTTATGTTTCTGTCGACACTGCTATATGGAGTTCCCATATCCAATTCAACCCCATTTTCATCACATAAACCGATATCAATTGCACCACCTGTTTGATGACCACCATGACCATGTCTAGGATCAGCTGTAACTCTCCTTGTACGCAGAGTGATTTGTTCATCTGTTTCATTTGGATACAAACTTTGATAATATTTATAATCACGATCCCATGATTGTTGTTGGTATTTCAAAGAACGGTGTGCATCGTATATTATAAAACAGATTCCAGCCGGTAATTGTTTGGCAGCATTTATTATTTTATCTACAACTGACTTCCGAAGAAAAACATTTTTTTCTTTTGTTAATCTGTCACCGAAAAACAATTTTACATTCGATTTTTTTATATCGACCATTGGTTCACCGTTTTCGCATTCTTTGATTGCCCGAATAGAAAAAGCGGGTAATCCGACAGTAAAACCAAGTTTATATTTCAAATATGCTTTTAAAATATCAAGCCGCATGGATCGTCCTTTATCAGCATTTATTATACAGAAGTTTCACTAAATTGTTATAAATAATTATCACAAATTGATTTGTATAAACATATGTGTAGCGTATGTGTAGATAATTTGTGAAATTTTATGCATTTTGCTCGTTTTTAGATTTTTATCTTTTCGCGACTACGCGACTTTGGGATTCGCTCGCTCGGCACTTTGTGCCGGCTACGTGGCAACCGTAACGATTTTGGTGCGCTGTCGCTTCCAAAATCTACTACTTGTCGGACTTGGTGTCCTTATCTTTCACGACTAAACCAAAAATTAAACCCCGAATAAATCGGGGTTGAATTTTTGGTAGCGGCGAAGGGATTCGGACCCCTGACCAAAGGATTATGATTCCTCTGCTCTACCACTGAGCTACGCCGCCAGCGCAACGAATTATAACAAACTTTTTCGTCTTTGCAACAATATTTCTTATATTTAATTTGTTTTATATCCTTTTTTATGATAAAATTACACACATGAAAAAATTCAGCATATTATTTATTTTACTGTCTTTGCCAAAACTTTCTTTGGCACGAGAGTATGTGTTACCCGATAGAAATCCTTTCATGGGTACATATCAAGAACAAGTTGCTTTTGGTATTGGTCAGGGCTTTGATACCGGTATTTTATTACCACCACCGGTTAAACCTGTACCGTTTTATATTGGAACATTTCAATATTCGCAGCCGACCTCTTTTTTTCGTATACCTGCTCGTCGTTCAATCAATGTTTCCATGACATTAGGACTGGATGAAAAACGTGGTTGGAAATGGCAAGATTTCACTATCCCTATGGCTTATTTAACAGAAGATATCGCACTATTTAGATACAAACGTTTTTATGCCGGTACTGGTGCAGGTGTCGGTTTACAAGCCGAAGAAAATGCACGTATTGGTTCTAAATTAATATTCCAATTCAAAGTTATGTTTGGATATAATTTAAGTAAAAAGTGGGCTTTGGAATTATTTATTCAACATTTTTCAAACGCCAATACCGCCGAAGAAAACAATTCATACGCGTTCTATGGTTTGGGTGCAACATATAATTTCTAGATAATTACCAATTTATTGGTTGCTTTCCATGTTCAATCAAATATGTATTTGCTTTTGAAAAATGGCGATTACCAAAAAATCCCCTATATGCAGACAATGGTGATGGATGCGGACTTTGTAATATCAGGTTTTCTGCCGCATTGACCATTTTTGCTTTTTCTTGTGCAAAAGACCCCCACAGCATATAAACAACATTTTTACAGTTTTCATTGACCGCTTTTATGACAGCATCTGTAAACGTTTCCCAACCATGACCGGAATGTGAAGCAGCAACATGCGCAGCAACGGTTAATGTCGAATTCAACAATAAAACACCCTGCTTTGCCCAATCAGTTAAATCACCATTTGTAATACTTTTGTGTCCAATATCTTGTTCAATTTCCTTGTATATATTTATCAAAGATGGTGGCAAATCAACCCCACTTTGTACAGAAAAACACAGCCCGTGTGCCTGACCCGGTTCATGATAAGGATCTTGTCCGATAATAACAACTTTAACATGATGCAATGGACATAAATTAAACGCATTAAAAATATTTTTTGGTTCTGGATAAATCGTTTTACCAGACAAATATTCACCACGTACAAAATCAGTTAATTTTTTAAAATAATCTTTTTCAAATTCTGATGCTAAAACATTTTTCCAAGATTGTTCAATTTTTACATCCATTTATAAATCCTTTATTAAATGATTTTGACATGCCTTCCATAAAACAACATCTATATATCCACGTGGTAAATTGGTTTCAGATTCCAAATGTTTAAACATATCATCGCATACTTTTTTTATTTCATCATCCAATTTTCCATTATTTATTTTTTTGTATAACACTGGATTTTTACCGTACACAACCCCAAGACGCTGAATCCAAATATCATATTTAACGACATTTTCACCAAGATTACGCGCTAAATGATTCGCGGTAATTTTACCAACATGTGGCAAAGTTTGAAGATAATCTAGTTTTTCATCAAGATTTTTACATTTATAAAAGCCGTCACAAAAATTAACTCTGTTATTCCAAACTTTCATAATAGAATTGATTTTTAATTTGTTATTAAAAACCTTTAATATATCGTCTATACAGCAGTTTTCTTGAATTTTTTCTATAATAATTTTATGATATTTTTTTGCTGTCTTTTGTGAAAAACCACCTGCTAAAATTACATAAGAAACAGCATCTGCAAACGCATCAGGTGATAACTTTGTTGGATGCTCTAGATTTTGTTTGATTTCATCAAAAGATTTATCATCGCTGTCTAAACCCATTTGACGCAATTTTTTATCTAAACCCAAAAACCAATCCGCAGAAAAATCCATATTTAATGATTCCTGTTATTTGTATTTGATAATAAACTTACATCTGGACCATAACAAGGTAATTGTATTTTATTTCAATTGGTGTATTTTTTCCCCATTCTGGGTTAACAACCCGACTTAATATTTTACTTGCTGGTTCATACGCATTTGCCATTATTTGCTCTCCTTGCATTTATTCTTTATCTTTTTTAAATTGCGTCATCGCTGTACAGATAACAGAATTATCTGTTGAATTATCACAAGATATCATTTTTTGTTTCATGCGTTCTTTTGCTTTGTCAAAATCTTGTATTTCCTGTTTTATATGCAAATTACCATATTGTTTCAGATTTTCAGATTCTGGTTTTTGATTATAATAATTTCTATTTAGCGATTCATATCGTAAACGGCGAAACCTTTCTACCAAAACATCATCATGATGTTTTGATGTCTGTTTTGCGTGACCGAAATCATTGTATTCGAAATCAGTCAACATATCCCCCCTTTGGTTTCTAGGTTCTAGACATCAAGGTTTGCATTCAAAGCATTTTCTACAATAAAATCTCGACGTGGTTCAACAACATCACCCATCAGCATAGAAATTACTTCATCCGCCTGAGACGCATCTGTTATTTTTACCTGGAACAAAGAACGATGATTTGGATCCATTGTTGTTTCCCACAATTGTTCAGCATTCATTTCACCCAAACCTTTGTATCTTTGAATTTTCAGACCGTTCTTTGCGTATTCAAATGCTGTATTCAACAAAGCAAACGCCCCCCATATTTTCTGTGACTTTGATTTAACACGCAAAATTGTCGGTTTTGAAAACGTATTTATCAATTCATCGCGACCGGCCATACGTTGCCATGCACGAATTTCAGGTGAATTAATTTTTTCTCTGTCAAGAACATGTGTTTCTGTGACACTGCGTAGAGTTCTTGTTATCTTGATACCTTCTATATCAGAAGATATTTTCCATCCGCGTTCAAATTCCAATTCTTCATTATCTAACATATTTTCTGCGGCAGCAAAATTTTCTGGATTTTCTTCTTCAAAAACTTTATTCAATGCCAACGCTTCGATAAAACGCAATGGCATAATATGATTTAATGATTGCAAATTATTTTTCATATCATCAACCAATTCCAACAAACGTTTTAAATCAGCACCCGCCAATTGCTGTCCATCAGCAGTTTCTATTGTTCCATCTGTCGCCAATTGATCCAATAAATAATCATCCATTTCACGTTGATTTTGAATGTATATTTGTTGCTTTCCACGTGTCACACCGTATAGCGGTGGTTTTGCGACATAAATATATCCACGTTCAATCGCTTCTGGCATATGACGGTAAAAGAACGTCATTAACAATGTTTGAATATGTTGTCCATCAACATCCGCATCGGTCATAATGATAACTTTGTGATAACGGAATTTTTCGATATCAAAATCATCTTTACCAATACCAGCACCCAACGTTGTAATCAAAGCACCAATTGTATCAGACCCCAACATTTTATCAAAACGAACACGTTCAACATTTAAAATCTTTCCACGCAAAGGCAATATTGCTTGGGTCTTTCTGTCACGTCCCTGTTTTGCGGTACCACCAGCAGAATCACCTTCAACAATAAATAATTCACATTTTGCAGGATCACGTTCGGAACAATTTGCTAATTTTCCCGGCAAACTTCCCAATTCTGGTCCGGCCTTTTTACGTGACAATTCGCGTGCTTTACGTGCTGCTTCACGTGCTGTGGCTGCTTCTACGATTTTATCTATTATCATTTTCGCAATATTTGGGTTTTCTTCCAAATATTCGTAAAGCATTTCATTTACAGTATTTTCAACAAGTGGGCGAACCTCACTAGACACCAATTTATCTTTAGTTTGTGAACCAAATTTTGGGTCAGGTATTTTCACACTGATAATACTGGTTAACCCTTCGCGGAAATCTTCACCAGATAAATTGATATCTTTCTTTAGATTTTGTTCAGAAATATATTTGTTCAATGCACGTGTTAAACCCGCACGAAAACCCGCTAAATGCGTTCCACCATCACGATTTGGAATATTATTAGTAAAACATAACGATGTTTCTGTATAAGCAGTTGTCCATTGTAATACGATTTCAATATAAGAATCATCTATTGTTTTTATCATTTGAATTGGTTCTGCATTTAACAATTCTTTTGATTTATCAAGGTATGTAGCAAAACCCTTTAATCCATCTGCAGAATGAAATTCGCGCGTCACCTTTTCAGAACCACGCAAATCTTCTAAAATAATTCTGACATTTGCGTTCAAATAAGATTGTTCGCGCAACCACACTTCCAAAGTATCAAAATCAAAAACAGTTCCTGTAAATGTTTCTGGTGATGGCAAGAAAGTCACTTCTGTTCCATGTTCATGTTTTGTTTCATTCTTAACAATTGTTAAATTTGTTGTTGGAACACCATCAGCAAAACTCATCCTTGCTTCTTGGTCACCACGCCAAACACGTACTTCCAACCATGTAGACAATGCGTTAACCACCGAAACACCCACACCATGTAAACCACCAGATACTTTGTATGCACCGTTTCCTTCGTTATCAAACTTACCACCTGCGTGTAATTCGCACATTATCAATTCCAGCGCACTGCGACCTGTTTCATGATTTATATCAAATGGCATTCCACGACCATTATCACGAATAGTTGCACTGCCATCTGCATTCAAAGAAACATACACAGTATCAGCATATCCAGCCATCGCTTCGTCAATAGAATTATTGACAACTTCATAAATCATGTGGTGCAAACCATCGCCACCTTCACCAACATCACCAATATACATACCAGGTCTTTTTTTGACCGCTTCCAAACCCTTCAATACTTTGATTGAATCACCAGTATATTCATTATTTACAGCCATTTAATATTCCTTTCTTTTTGCTATGTAAAACATAGCAATTTATGATATAATAAGCAAGGAAAAAGGGGATAATTTAAGTAAAAAAGTCAAAAAATGTTTTTTTATAAAATTATTCAAAAAAAACAACAAAAAACAGTAAAAACAAATAATTACAAACAATACTTATATGTTTTTACAACCAAAAGGCGAAAACATGAAATTTAAATTATTATACTATGGTGATATTTTAACAAACCCAAAAAAACGCGCCCAACACATAGCTGATATTCGTATGCAATTTCATCCACAATTAAAAAAACTTGTTGATTTTCAACCTTGGAATAATTTGAACAAGTTTATGATGCCAGATGCAACAAAAAGTCCGATAATAACAAGACATGTTGGTGGTATGGATTGGAACCCAATTATAACATCAAATCTGAAAATGATTGCAGAATTGGATATTTTATTAATGCATCCAGAAATTGTCGGTGTTCCACGTTCTGATATAGATAATCGCGTAAAAACTATTCTAGATGGTTTACGTTGTCCGCAAAATGAACATGAAATTGGACAAAATACACCACGAGGTATAGGACCAATTTATACATTATTGGATGATGACCATTTGGTGACAAAATTAACTGTAAACACCAGCCACCTTTTAACAAACGAGATGTTTTCTTGCGATGTGCCAACATCACCAGATTCTGTATTTATGCTGATTGACGTAAATGTCCGCGTCACAGAAGGTTCATTAGAAAACCTGCCGTTTATGGTTTAAAAAACATTAAGAAAAAGCCGGTAAACACCGGCTTTTTAAATAAAATGTTTATATTACATTATTGCAGATGTAATTTGTTCTTGCATTTGGAATGTGCCAAAAACAACCCAACCGATTATCACAGAAACCAATATTATACCAACACTATTCAAAATATTCGCTATATTTTCCATTTTACGAACGGACTCTTCCATATAATCACGCGCAATTTGATTTACATTTTTATCAAAATCGTTCATATCTGCATAAATAATTAAATCCCCAACAATTTCTTCGCTTGGAAAGTTTCGACCTGTTAGCGCCAGCGCATTACCCAAATTTTCACCATTTGCAATATGATGTAACGCATCGTCTAGTATAGAAGACAAATATCTGTTTGAATTGTCAGCCAACAAACGCATCGCATCTGGTACACTGACCCCCGCAGAAACCATCGCTGCCAAAGACATCAACCAACTGACTGATGCTTGTAATTTATAAGTATTCCATGGTGGCAATTTATCAAACCAATTTCTGATTTTGCCGGTCCATATTGGCAAAGATAACCAAACCAAAGAAAATATTCCAACAAAGCCGACACCAAATATAAACCAATATTTTCTTGCAAAATCTGACACCCAAACCAAAGACGCAGCGGTTCCATGCCATATAACTTCACTGCCTGCGGCCTCCGCCAAAGGTGGCACAAGATATATCCCAACCATTACAATTATACCCAAAGTTAAAAATAACAAAAATAATGGATATGCAATTGCACCCCACATGGCACGCTTGATACGTCTGATTCCTTCGACAACGTGTCCAACGTTTTCCAAAGACACTAACAAAGACGATACATTACCAGACATTAATAACAAAGTTTCTTCGTATGGCACCCAACCACGTGTTGCTTCTGAAAAAGTCATTCCACGTTCAAGATTTTTTTGTATCTCACGCATAGCAATCGCAAATGGCTCATTTGGTTTTCTTCCATTTTTTGATTCTATCATTTCAATTCTGCTCAACGCATCCATCAAAGTAAAATTATTACGCAAAAGTGATGCTACCTTGCGCGAAATAGCCATACGTTTTTCAGTATCTAATTTAAAAACTAATTTTGCATAAAGTATTTCTAGATTATTCATATTTTAATACACCCATGGTCTGTCCAGTAATCCAACCCAACGTTCCAATTCATCAATTCCTATAATCCCACGCAACATTAATTCAGTGGCTGCTTCCTTTAATGTTCGACCGTTCATTTTTTCAAGCCAAAAACGCAATGCAGTTTCTGTTTCACCAGCCAAAACCATATTTAAAAATTCACTGTTTGTAATAATTATTTCACCTGCCTTGATACGTCCAGATGTTCCTGTTCCTTTGCAGTGTTCACACCCTGGTCCCCGAACATAGGTTTGATTTAATCCCAAATCACCCAGTGCTTCTTTGACACGATGATACGCAGGATGTGTTATTTTATCAATTAATCTTTCACGACAATACGGACATAATTTTTTGAATAAACGCATTGATACCAATCCACGCAACATTGTTTCATCTTTTAATTTAAATGCTTCAACCCCCATATCCAACAAACGTGTCAAAGCACCCATTGCAGAATTAGCATGCAAAGTTGTCCAAACATTATGTCCAGACAAAGCACCTTTGACGGTTAATTGCGCCGCTGCCAAAGTTCGTATTTCACCAACCATCAAAGTATCAGGATCGCTACGCAATGCCGCCGCCAATGCTTCTGTGAACTTTTCTTCACGTTGTTCTTCATTCAAAGCATTTACCACAGGCATCTGGTGTGCGCCAAATATTTTTTGTTCTGCTGGATCTTCCACAGTAATAAGATTTATTTCATATCTACGTTCTTTCAACATTAATGCCATATTACGAACCAATGTTGTAGATTTACCAGAAGATGTTGGACCTGCAACAACAACTAGTCCTGTTGGAGCAGCCCGCAAACGCAACAATAGTTTCTGTTCGTATTCACCAAACTCTTGTTCTGTTTTGATACCTTCACTAGGGTTATCATATAATAAACGCATTACAACATATTGGCTACCGAATGCAATCGGATTAAATTGCATTCTGATGCCCAACACACTGGACGGCAAATATAAATCTTTTGTTCCACGCAATGGTGTACGTCCATCTTTGAACGCAGTTTGATATTCGTTTTGTGCATAACTTGAATTAGAAATATCAGCCGAAGCAAATGCAGCACGCGCAAAAGATTCTCCCCATTGGGAATTATATTCCAACACAGGTTGTATACTGCCGTCTATACGAAAATAAATTGTTGTTTGGTCTGCAACCTCTATGTGTATATCAGATACTTTTTGAGCAGCGGCACGCGCAATAATGTCGACAAAATCTTTTTGCATCTGGTTATCATAATCCAAACGCGAATGAAAATTGCTACCCAGTTTTTCATCATTGGTTTTATATATATTTGAAATCAAACCTAAATCCGAATAGAAAGGTGTTTTGACCAACCTGTTTTTTTGCTGTAATAAATCTAGGAAAGCCAACACACGACCATCATATCTATGTGTTCTAGAAATAATTAATTCGCCACCTGAAAAATATGCTATTAATGCCTGACTATCTTTTGGCAGAGCCAATTCATTAGCAGATGCCGTCAATAAACGATTATCATTAGAAAACAAATAATCCAAGATATCTTTGCTGTTTGCGTTTTCTAATCCAACCGGCACAGATGGATTTTTACCAACATTTTCAAAAATCGTTTGTTCTTTGTTCATTATTTTATTTTCCGATATTCAAATTTTCAAAAACCCCGTCTTTTTCAAAAACAATACCATCACTTAACGATATAGATTTCACAGTATATCCATCTAATTGTTTACCAACTGAAATTCTTTTGTTTTGACCAGAAGATATTTCTTCAACAGTTGCTTGTAATTGATTACCAACACCAACAACATTTATCACTTTATATCTGCTGGTCACTGCACCAATTTCTGGTCTACTGGGTTGTGCAGTAATTGTTGGTCTAGCTTCTGGTTCATCCAAACCTTCTTTTTGACGTTTTATTTTTTCTGCTTGCGCTTCAAGTTGTGCTTTTGCAATTTCTAATTCCTGTTGTTGATGTTCTGCACGACCAGACAAAGTATCCAATTCCATCTGTAATTTCATTTTTTCAGCATTCAATCTTTCAAGTTCCAAATCTAATTGTGCACGTTCTTTTTCCAGTTGCAAAACCACTTTGTCTTGTTCCAACAAAGTTATTTTTTCAAACAACGAACCATTTGGATCGTAATCACTCAACGCGTCTACAGATATTTGGTCTGCAATTTTTTCTTCTGTATCATCTATATCTTCCACGATATCAACAACTTCTGGTTGAGATTCTTCAACCAATTCTTCTTCTATTGTGACATCTGCATTTGCAACAAAACAAACACCAAAAATCATTAAACCAAAACATAAAACCATTTTTAATTTTTTCAACATATAGACCCCCTATTTTGTATAAACCATAACTTCATATTTCCACAAGCGTGTATTTGCGTTCCAAACAACAGAATTCATATACACACCTTGAAAATCGCTGAATATTTTTATAAACTCTGCTGGAACAAGTTTTGATGCAGCAGAAATTTCTATCACATTTATATTTTCTGTTTCAAATCCATTTGTGACACTTTCAACCACAGGATTTATATCTGATTGAATATTTATTTGTTGAAAACCAGTTGTTATATCACGCGTTGCACTGATTACATCACGTTCATCCAGTGAAGAATATGTTTTTAACTGTGGCAATTTAACCCGTACTATAATTTCATTTTCTGAAACCTGTTGTACCAAAGCCCCCGGCATTAAATCAGCACCATTTAAATAAAAATCATTCAATGTTCCAAAACTGCGCGAAAACGTTGCAGACACAAAATCTTTATCACATTTCGCATATGTTTGATTCCAGCCCGCTATTGGTTGCATAACAAAAGCAATTGCTTTATAACACAAATTTGCCCGCTCCATAACATTAGGCAAAAAATCATACGGATATTCGATTGGAATCGATTTTTGTTTTTCTATTTCTTTTTTTTGTTCTAATTCTCGTCTTTTTAATTCGATATTTTGTTTGTATTTTTCCACCAATTCAGGGTTTGATTGAATTGTTTTTTTTGATGTGAATACTTGTAGTATCTTTTCATGAAATAAAAACAAACCTACTAGTAATACAACTATAAAAAATATAACGCTTGGCCAAACAGAATCAAAAATATCTATGGGACGTAATTTCACAGATGTACTTGACCGCACCAATTCAGATATTGTCTTTTCTTGCGCCCTGGGCATTCCCCATGATGCCGGCGCAAACAACCCACCCCAATCTGGTATGCTTGACAATTCAGCATACATTTTACGCGCTTCTTCCGCTGTTTCTATCAAAATATCACGAATAATTACACCGTTACGCACAGCCACTAAATAAAAATATCCATTTACCGGAAAAACACCTAAAAAAGACACAAATTCAGACAAAGATTCAACAATTTCAACCGCTGCACTGGGCAAACCAGCATAAACACCTGTACTTTTATTTCCCAACCCAACCATAGATTTGTAATCTATGAACAAAGTATATTTTTTATCTATGTTTTTTGATAATTGTTTTGCATAATTCAGTGCAGTATTGCCAACACTCAACGGTTGCCAAAACAAACCTGTTGCAAATTTTTTACGATGAACGGTTATTATTTGCTTTATCAATTCTCTCTCTGTATGGATACATTATAAACAAACGAATAAAAAAAATAAAGCCCTATTTTGTATAAAAAAGTCGTATTTCTACGACTTTATTTTACTTTTGACAATTATATACTTTTACCTTTAAATTATACGTCTGTTTTGGTCCAAATATCGCCCCAATATTATCAATTACAGATTCTTTTACGATATAATAAGAATCTCCTACTTTTTGTTGGTTTAATATTTTTTGTTCCAAATAATTATATACATCTTCTTTGCTATAATTTGTAATATCAGATGTCATAGTGTATAAAAACGTACAATCTTTTGGTTCTTGGGTTAATCTTGTCAAACCACTACCAGCACCAGTTGATGTGGCACATGCAGCCAATAAACCACAAAAACAAATCATATATTTTTTCATTTTTTCTCTCCTTTTGCTTCGATTATTTCATAATTAGAACTGTCACTGAATAATTTGCGCAAAACATAATTATTTAATTCATGTGAACCCTTATAAGATTCCAAACGACCATGAATAAAACCACCACTAGTGAACATATCCCCCAGCGCATCTATAATTTTATGACGCACAAATTCATCAGGATAATATAATTTATTTATCACAGCATCTTGTCTTTCATTCAAAACAATAAGGTTATGCATAGTTGACCCAAGCGCCATACCATGTCTTTTCAACATATCCCATTCAGCATAAGTACCAAATGTTCTAGATTTTGCGATATTATCAACAAAATCTTTAACGGATGCTTTTGAACCATCAAATTCAAAAGAATAATACTGGGTACCAACTGCTTTGTTGTTGTAATCTATAATACAATCTATCTGCAATCCTTTATCGTATGCTGGTGATAATCTTTCATAACCATCGCCATGTCGACCAAGTGTATAATTTAAAATCATCATTCTAATTCTTTTCCAGAAAGGCATTTCACGCAACAAATCAGCACGTCTCGCTTCAATTGTTTTCTTGACGACAATTTTTTTCATTTTTGTTCTATCAGAAACAAACCTTTCCAGCAAATTATAAAATTCAAATGCACCCCCACCTAAAATAGGTACTTCTGGTCCATCTATTTCTATAATTGCACTGTCTATACCCAAAATAAACAAAACCGCCATTAAATGCTCAATTGTTCTAACATGTGCGCCTTTTGGATTACCAATTTGTGTACTGCGAAACATAGTTTCTTTGACATTATCAAACGTTGCAGGAATCAATTCAGAATCTTTAATATCAACCCTTTTGAAAAAAATACCCGGTTTTTTTGATGGTTTTATTACCATATTTACAGGCAACCCAGAATGTAGCCCAACGTCAGATATCTTGACATTTTTTGTGACTGTAGTCATTTTACTTTCTCCTTTTTATTACAGATATATTTTATTTTTTCTTTTAACCAATCATAAAAACTGTTTTCAATTTCAGTATTTAATTCCATAAATTTAATTTCTTGTTTTGCCCAATCTGGCAATCTAACCCAATCTTTTTCAGTTGTTAATAATTTCGCTTTTTTGTTTTGAGCCAAACTAATTAAATCTTTAATATCTTTTTCAGTATATTGATAATGATCTGGATACGCACGCGTTTCAACAACTTTTGATGTTATACTATTAAAAAACTTGTTCGGATAACCGATACCAGCAAACGCCACCACATTTGCTTTATTATCATATGGACAAACAACTTTGTTATCGGCATAAAATACAGGTATATTTGTCGGTAACATAAAATCTTTTGATACGTGTTTATTTCTTATTACAATAATTGCATCAGCCCTGTATACGGCAGATTTCGGTTCACGCAACGGGCCAGCGGGTAATAAAAAACCATTTCCAAAACCAATACTTTCATCAAACACTAATACTGAAATATCTTTTTTTATGGACGAGTTTTGAAAACCATCATCCATAATTATTGGTGTGTTAGATTTTTGTTTATTTAATAAAACTAAATTGCTTTTTCTATCCCCAACATGAACCAAAATGCCATCCCTTGATAACATTTTTGCTTCATCACCTATGAAACCAGTTTCTTTGGATTTTTTATACCCGCGCATAACCACAGGTGCATCAAAATATTTTGCAACATTTCTGACAATCGGGGTTTTACCGACCCCACCAGCCAGTATATTACCAAAACAAACAATCGGCCGTCTTGATATATATTCATGCGTTTTACGAAAATTAAACACTATTTTTGAACCAACATAATAGAACAAAGATAACGGCCACAAAGCACATGAAACTATACTACGCTTTAAAAACCATTTTGGTGTTTTCATAATATTTTCGCTTTTTCTTTGAAATTGTCTGGTGTCAAATCTTGTTCTACTCTGAAATCGGTAAAACATTTATCTAAATCGTATGCCTGTTTTACCATAAAATCTTCCAATTTTTTTCTGATAGATTCAAAATCAGATATCTCAGTTTTTTTGTCTATATGAATTGGTTGACCAACAACACCTTTGATTATTGAAAACGGTTTTGTTAACAAATATCTATCCCAGCGATTTTGAAACCAAGGTCTGCTGCATGATACACATACTGGAATAATTGGCGCACCAGTCATTTTTGCAAAATACAAAGCCCCATCATGAAACCGCATAGATGGTCCTTTTGGGCCATCTGGTGACAAAGCAATGCAATTTTTTTCTTGGGTTAATACTTTTACCCCCTTTCTTAACACAGATACCCCACCCCCAAAAGAAGAACCAAAAATTGCTTTTAATCCGAACAATCTTTCCAGTTTCGCAATCGCACGACCATCTCTGCGTGGGTCAGCCACCGCATAACCGCGTACCCCCGCCATAGAAATCAACGGCGACAACATCATCGTACGTCCATGCCAAAACACAAAAATAGCGGGCTTTTTGCTGTATTGTTTTAAAATATCATAACCTTTGATATCTTTATGCGAAGTAAAATACACAAACCATATTAAAATACAGTAAATACAGGCGATTGGCCACTGAACAACAGCCAACCCATATATATTTCCTATTAAACGTTTTAATCTTTTTTTGAACGATTTCTGCATCATATAATCCTGTAATGAAAAGATTCTAGCAACAAAAAATAGTTAATGCAAGCCAACCCAATATATAAAAAAACAAAATTAAATAATTTTACGATGATTACCCACTTTTTTATTTGACAGCGACACATAAATATATATAATATCATATACTTTATCGCGGGATAGAGCAGCCCGGTAGCTCGTCAGGCTCATAACCTGAAGGTCGGTGGTTCAAATCCATCTCCCGCAACCAAGATTTAATAAAAATGCACCCTTGTGGTGCGTTTTTTATTAAATACGTGTGTTGTGTGGGATTTGAGCCACCGAGAAAGGTGGTTCAGTGCAAGGATTAGGCAGACGGAAGTATGCCGGTTTGTGCAACGCACAAAAATCCGCAGCCAATCAAGCGAAGCGAAATAAATCCATCTCCCGCAACCAGAGTTTACAAAACCGTCCACAAGGGCGGTTTTTTATTGGATTCTTAATACCTTCACAGAGTTCGAAAGTATAAGTTTCAAAAATGCACGTTTTTGTTCAACTTTTGAACTTTTTTGCAATTTGTTTCCTTTTATGCTACAATTCCTATGCTATGAATTTACTAGGTGTCTTGGTTTCTTTTATCAGTCCGATGGCATATGCAGTATCAAATATCTTTGATGCGTATGTGTCTGGCAGTGTTTTCAAGCGTATTCCAACAACGATATTTTATGTAAACCTGACCAACATTCTGGGGATTCTATGTTTGCCACTGTTCGGGTCAATTCATTCTTTGTCGCCAGCTGCGTGGTTGTTTGTGTTGTTATCGTCCATCATAAATGTTGGGTACCAGTTTCCGTATTTTGCCGCATTAAATAAAACAGACACATCGGTGGTGGTGGCTCTGTTTCAATTGAAAAAGGTCTTTATACCATTGTGGGCTTTTTTGATTGTTGGCGAAGTTTTACATCCGGTTCAATATGCCGGGTTTGGTATCATAATCTTGTTTTCATTGCTGCTGAATATAAATCCAAAGGCAAATATAAAAATCAATGCTGGGTTTTGGTTGATGTGTCTGACGGCTATAATACTGTCGTTTGAGGGTGCTTTCTACAAGGCATTACTGGAACATACAGATTGGGTGTCGGCGGCATTCTGGGTGTCGGTTATATCTTTTGTTGTCCAATTCATGATGATATTCTGTCGTCCAGTACGCAAAGATATTGTTAAAAACTTTGGCAAATATCGCAAAAAGTTCGGTATGTTTTTGTTTGTGGAATTCTTTGATCAATTGGGGTCATTCAGTCCTATATTCGCACTGTCGTTGATTCCGGTTCTGGTTGATTCTGGGATTCAATCGGTTCAGCCGATTTTTGTTGTGCTTTATGGTGTAATCTTGGCACGATTTTTCGGCAAGCGATTTCACGAAGACATTTCTAGCGGCACGATGATTAAAAAGATAGTTTGTTTCGTTATGATTGGTGCCGGTGTAATGATGACATTGATATCATAATTTTAAACACAACATAAGTATTTTCTTCATATTTTAACCTTTGTTTTACAAGCATGATAATACAACAAATCCTACCCTTTTTTCAAACCTATTATTTCAAATCTGCTAACCCTAATTTATCTTTCAAATAATCAATCTCTCGTCCTATCTCTAATAATTCAGTTCGCAAACCGCACACCAAGCGCAACCAAGATTTACAAAACCGTCCAAAAGGGCGGTTTTTTGTTAGATTTTCAATACCCACAAAAAGTTCAAAAGTTATGTTTTTAAAAACGGCTATTTTTCTACTGCTTTTGAACCATAGAATTTTGTTTTTGTTGTAAAAGTATATAATCTTTCATCATTTTTTGCACTGCACCCGGTAAATCTGTTTTAATTGCTTCTGGTGTTATATACTTATCAACAAACGGATTTATAAACTTTTCTTGAATATGTATACCAAAAAATTTTATACCAATTAAGTCAACAATCCGTTCTTTGAAATTTTGTGGAACATTATATTTTTCAATTATTGGTTTTTCTATTAAAATATGAATAACTTCATGCAACATAGTATTCAATATCTTTTCTTGATTATCTGGATACCGTGACATACGAAATACAATTTTTGCTTTTTTATCAGATGCAAAATACGAAGCACCATTACCATATGCACATAATATTTCTAATTCATTTGGCATTGTCGTGTTCCACGATTTTAACAAAGGAACCAAAAACTTACTTATTCCACGTTCCATCATCGGTATAACATAAGATTTCATAATTGAATCGTATTTTGTTAAATCATTAACGTTATAAATTTCTTGTTTGAAAAATTTACTATATTTTGCTATGTCTTTGTCAGTAAGAGTTTCTTTTTCAAACATTTCTTTGACTATTGGATTCTCGGGATTTGGAACAAAATTATTCATTGTATATCCAAAATGTTTTAAATTGGTATGAAACTCATGATGCTCTTCTAAAATAAATTGCCACATTTCTTTTTGGGTCATCGGTCTTATTGTTATTTGCATATTAAATCCTTTTTATACTGATAATTGTATCATAAATTTGTCTTTTTTAAATCTATTATTTCATGACCAATATCAATCAATTCGGCTCGAGAACTGCACACCGAGCACAACCACGAATTTTCTAAAAATACCGCGTTGGCGGTATTTTTATTTAGAAAATTCAGTGCCGCGGCACCGCTTACGGTGACGAGCTATTTCAAATCATATCCACAAAGGCGGTTTTTTGTTAAAATCTCAATACCTACAAAAAGTTCGAAAATTGAATCTAAAAAAGTGGCGTTTTTTGTACATTTTTTGGCAAACGTCAATACAAAACCACCTTTTAAATAACGAAGGTGGTTGAAGTTAGTCAACAAAGTACAGATTTTGCCGTGCTTATTTGATATATTCGCACACTCCAACCAACGTTGGAGATTTTTTCAGTCATCGCTGACCTCTGTACACAGGGTTGACTAAACCAAACGATGGAACACCCACCGTCAAATACAATATTACATTTTATTATAATGATTATCAAATAACCGTGTCTAGTTGACAAAAGTAATTTTTTGATTGCATTTTATTTATTTTATTGTACTATACCGACCCGTAGTACAAAAAAAACAGATAGCACCTAAAAAAACAATAAAAAGGACATCTTATGACACAGAAAGCATTAATCACTGGTATAACCGGCATGGTTGGATCCCATTTATGTGATTATTTACTAGAAAACACCGATTGGGATATTCATGGTGTTTGCAGATGGCGCAGTCCTATGGACAATGTTTCACATTTGCTAGAACGCGCCAATAAAAAAGACCGCGTATTTTTTGAATATGCTGATTTAAACGATCAAACATCTTTGATTACAGCCCTGCAAAATACAAAACCTGATTTTATTTTTCACTTGGCTGCACAAAGTTATCCACAAACCAGTTTTACAGCCCCAATTGATACTTTGAACACAAATATTTTGGGAACCGCACGTTTACTGGAAAGCGCACATTTAATCATGCAAGGCGATAAAAATTACAAACCTATTATTCATGTATGTGCTTCATCGGAAGTATTTGGAAAAATACCTGCTGCGAAGAAACCAGAAACAGGTATCCACGAAGAATGTCCTTTCCATCCAGCATCACCATATGCTATTTCAAAAGTTGGCACAGATTTATTGGGTCGCTATTATGCAGAAGCATATAATATGACTGTTATGACAACCAGAATGTTTACACACACAGGCCCACGTCGTGGCGATGTATTCCATGAATCGACATTTGCAAAACAAATTGCGATGATTGAAAAAGGTTTGATTGAACCAGTTGTAAAGGTTGGTAATTTAAAATCTTTGCGTACATATGCTGATGTTCGTGATGCAGTGCGTGCTTATTACATGTTGGTGACACATAATCCAATCGCTGGTGAATATTATAATATCGGTGGTTCTTATACATGCGAAGTTGGTGATACATTAAATACTTTGATATCTTTTTCACCAATGAAAGACAAAATCAAAATTGAAACAGACCCAGAAAGATTGCGTCCAATTGATGCGGACTTACAGGTTCCAGATTGTCGCAAATTCAAAGCGCATACTGGCTGGGAACCACAGATTCCATATGAAAAAACAATGGAAGATTTATTAAATTATTGGCGTGAACGTATCGCCAAAGGTGAAAGATTCTTGCAAAGATAAAAAACAAAAGGTGCGTATTATGGGTATAGAAAATCAAATAAAAAATGTTTCTAAAATAGAAAACCAAATAAACCAATACTTTAGCAATGTTGCTACAAACTTTGCTGTATTACAAACAAGAACACCAGTAATCATTCAAATTGCACAAGCATGGATTGATTGTTTAACCAAAGGTAACAAAGTTATTTTCTGTGGTAATGGCGGTTCTGCTGCGGACTCTCAACATCTTGCGGCTGAATTAATGGGCAGATATAAAATCGACAGAAAACCTATGCCTGCGCTTAGTTTAACAACAGATACATCTGCTTTGACCGCCATTGGTAACGATTACGGTTATGAACATGTGTTTTCTCGTCCATTAAAAGGTATTGGTAATACGGGTGATGTATTGGTTGGTATTTCTACATCTGGTAATTCTAAAAATGTTATAAACGCATTTGATGTTGCAAAAGGCAAAGGTATCATCACAGTTGCATTCACAGGCAACAAAGGTGGTACTATGAAACAGATAGCAGATTATGCATTAAATGTTCCATCTGATGAAACAAATCATATTCAAGAAATGCACATTGCATGTGGTCATCTTATCTGTGGTTTGGTTGAAAATCACTTTTTTGGTAACGCAAAATAATAAAAGGTAAGCAAATGATTATCACAAGAACACCTTATCGTGTGTCGTTTTTTGGGGGGGGAACAGATTATCATACTTGGTATGAACAACATGGCGGAGATATTTTATCTACGTCCATAAATCATTATAATTATATCAGTTGCAGATATTTACCACCTTTCCATGCAGAATACAAAAATCGTATTGCATGGAATATCTTGGAATATCCAAATTCTGTTGATGAAATTCAACATAATGCAATTCGTGCAGCCCTGAAACATTACGGTGTAACAAATGGTGTTGAAATCAGTAATCAATGCGATTTACCTGCACGTTCTGGTTTGGGTTCATCTTCATCTTTCTGTGCTGGATTGATTGAATCAATTTATGCTTTAAAGGGTGAAATGATTACTAAATATGGTCTGACCAAAGAAACCATTAAACTTGAACGCGAAATATTGAACGAAAAAGGTGGTATCCAAGACCAAATTGCTGCTGTATACGGCGGTTTAAACCATATACACATAAATAACAATGGTTCTTTTTCTGTAAATCCTGTATTGATAAGTAATGAAAGAAAAGCACAATTAAACGACAATTTAATGTTGTTTTTCACAGGTATTGTTCGCACATCATCTGATATTGCAGCAAAACAAGTTAAAGAAACAAAAGATAGAACTGCACAATTGACACGTATGCAACAAATGGTTGGTGAAGCAGAAAAGATCTTAACATCACCAAATGAAGACCTTGACAATTTTGGTCGTATGTTACATGAAACATGGATGTTGAAACGTTCTTTAACAGACAAAATCAGTACATCTGTTATTGATGAATTGTATCAAACAGCCATGAAAAATGGTGCTTTGGGTGGTAAAATATTAGGTGCTGGTGGTGGCGGATTTTTATTATTCTATGCCAGACCAGAAAATCAAAAAGCAATTAAAAAATCTTTGCGTAATTTGATTTATGTACCGTTCAAATTTGACGACCAAGGTTCACAAATTGTTTATTATGCACCAAAAGATTATGATAAATCAGTATATGAAAAACGTGATTTTATACATATGCAGATTGAAAAAGAAAAGGCACAAAAAACACTATGAACATTGTAATTCTTGCCGGTGGTTTTGGTACGCGTCTGCAGTCGGTTGTTCGGGATGTCCCTAAACCGATGGCAGACATTGCCGGAACACCATTCTTGGAATTACTTTTGCGGGAATTAAGTTTTCTTGATCCAGAACGTTTTGTTTTATGTGTATCTTACAAAAAAGACATTATTAAGGATTATTTCAAAGATAGTTTTTTGGGTATCCCTGTGGTTTATTCTGAAGAAAACGAACCACTTGGAACTGGTGGCGCAATAAAGCAGGCGTTTGATTTATTCAATTTAAACGATGCATTGGTTCTTAACGGGGATAGTTATATCCAGGCAAATTACGCTAGATTTCTTGAACAAAATAAAAACGAAAAATTGGCTGTAATGCTAAAACGCGTTGATGATGCAAATCGTTATGGTCGCGTTGAAATCGAAAACAGCCGTATTGTTGATTTCAAAGAAAAAAATACGACTATTTCACAACCAGGTCTTATAAATGCCGGCATTTATAAGGTGACCAAAGATTTGTTTACAAGATCTTTACCAAACAAGTTTTCTTTTGAACAAGATATACTTGAACCAATGATACCACAATTAAAACCACGATTTATGTTGGCTGACGATTACTTTATTGATATCGGTATCCCGACCAGTTATGCCCAGGCACAAAAAGAATTAAAATCAGTAATCTATGGTAACGCAACAAATCGCGCTTTGTTTCTTGACCGTGACGGTGTTATTAGCGAAGATATCGGTTATCTTCATAAAATCCAAGATTGCCAATTTATGCCTGGTATATTCGATTTTTGCCGTCAATATAAAAACAATGGATATAAATTAATTATTGTGACTAACCAAGCAGGAATTGCCAAAGGTAAATTTTCTGAACAAGATTATAAACTGTTGACTGATTTTATACATTCACAATTCAAAAAACAATATTGTGAAATTACAGCAGAATATTATTGTCCATATCATATCGATGGTTTACCACCATATAATCGTAATTCTTTTTATCGTAAACCAAACCCAGGTATGATTTTACGTGCCGCAAAAGATTATAATATAAATCTTCCTGAATCTGCCTTGATTGGCGACAACGAAACAGATATACTGGCTGCTAAATCAGCAGGGGTGGGAAATACAATTCGTATCATAAATGAACAAAATATGCGTGGAACAAAAACAACTGTGGCTGATAATATTATAAAAATAATTCAAAAACAAAAAATAATACATAAATAATGCCCCGAAATATCGGGGCTTTTTTTGTTTAATATCCACATGCACGCCACTGAAACGCTCTAAAGTTTTGTGTTCCACCATAACCAATTGTTGCCCAGCAAAATGCTACATTATCTACAGGTTCTACAGATACAAAATAATTAAATGAATCTGTATTATCGCCAAAGTTATTTCGTGATACAGTTGCTTGGATATTATAGTTTGAATTTGTAAATGCAGTCACTAGCAAACTTCCACCATTCCAAGTTGTCCCATTAGTTATACGACCACCTTGCTCTATCCAACCAGATTTATATTTACGATACCATGCATAATTATTTTCTGCTGTTGGAATTTGTGTTTCAATAACATAATCTAATAAACCATTTGTTCGTGTGTTTAATGTTGTTATATTTTCTGCATTTGTTGTGACAGATTGACGCAATGTTGATATATCACCTAATTCTGTAATCTGTTGTCCCAATGCAGCAATACGCGCTAATAATGTTTGTGTTGATTCTTTGTTGGCGATATCTGCATATTCTGAACGCAATGAATCCAATTCATCTTGTTTATCTTTTAAAATCTCTATTATATAATTTATATCTTGATTTAATACTGTTGATTCAATTTTTGATGTTGGTTGATAATCAATAATTCGTACAAGCGGTAAATTGCGCATAATAGTAATATTATCTAATACGGTTGGTGCAGTTTCAAAAACAACTTTGCCACCAATATATGGAATATCTGCATCTTGGCCACCTGATGTTCCAATAATATTATAACCTGTGGTGATAACATTATTTTTTGTCACGATTATATTTGTATTTTCAAAATATGGAAAATTAAAAGTAAACTCTGTTTTAGAACCATCTCCCATATATGATACTTTTTGCATAAAAACTCCTTTTGTTATAACAAAAAAACCCGCAAAATACGGGTATAAAAAATGACGAATAAACATCGCCATCAGTACATACTATTATATCATAATTTTGCCAATAAAACAACGATTATTTTTAATTGAAAATATCAAAATCATATAAATAACCACAAAAAAATACCGGCCTTTTTGAATATTTTTATCAAAAAAGCCGGTATTTTATTTTTTACACATTAAACAAGAAATGGCATATATCACCATCTTGCATAATATATTCTTTGCCAACTAATCTCATTTTACCCGCCTCTTTAACAGCAACTTCACCACCATATTCAATATAATCAGATGGTGAAATAATTTCTGCACGTATAAAACCGCGTTCAAAATCACTGTGTATTTTACCTGCCGCTTGGGGTGCAGTCATACCTTTGGTAATTGTCCAGGCATGTGCTTCTTTTGGCCCAACAGTATAAAAAGTTTGTAATCCCAAAGTGTCATAACCAGTATGTATAACCTGATCCAAACCAGATTGATTTAAACCTAATTCATTTAAAAACATTTTTCTTTCATCAATATCAACAATTTGAGCGATTTCCATCTCTATTTTACTAGATATAACCAATACAGGCGCTTTTGCACCAAATTTTTCACGTACAATATCAGAATATTTATTACCTGTTGCAGCAGCAGATTCTTCAACATTACAAACGTAAATTACCGGCTTTTTTGTTAATAAATTAAAAGGTGATGAATCTATTTCTTGGTCACGTGCAGGTATAGATTTTTCAAGACCATTTTTTATAGTAATTGCGTATGATAGTAATTTAGCCGCGTTTTTATCTTGACCATGAACCTTTTTTTCAAGTTTTTTTATTTGATTATCTAAACTTTCCAAATCAGCCAACATTAATTCGGTTTCTATAGTTTCTATATCAGCCAATGGATCTATCTTTCCATTTACATGAACAATATCATCATTTTCAAAACACCTTACCACATGTATTATTGCATCAGTTGATAAAATATTAGATAAAAACTTATTACCAAGACCTTCACCAGCAGAAGCCCCTTTAACAAGACCAGCTATATCAACTATTTCAAGTTGTGTTGGTATAATCCTTTCTGCACCAGCTACATGTGCTAAATTATGCAAAACTGTATCTGGAACAACAACACGGCCTGTGTTTGGCTCAATTGTACAAAAAGGATAATTTTGCGCGTCCGCAGCCGCACTTTGTGTTAATGCGTTAAACAATGTAGATTTCCCGACATTTGGTAAACCAACTATACCACAATTAAATCCCATATCTTTTCACCAATTAAAGTTGTTTTTTTTATTTATTATATTATTATATGTTTATTAATAATTCGGATATAATATGTCATACCTTTGGGAAAAATTCAATATAAAAACATTTCCTGCGGAAACTTTAGTTTTTCGTAACGGTGTTTTTTGTAAAGATTTATCAGATTGTACAAACGTAATATATGATGACAAAAAAAATATTATTTCTGTTATAAAAACACCTGAATTACCAATACATATTATATATATTGGTGAAATAACCGGCAATATTGATATGAATATTGATATAAAAACAAAAAACACACGGGTTATAATGTCATCAAAAATAACAAATAAAAACCCGGCTTTTTTGAATATTTTTGTTAAAAATACCGGTAAAAATAGTATTTTTGATGGTAATATAATAGCACAAAATTATAATTCTTTGGAAATTACAACCAAAGGTGAACATTTATGTGAAAATACCGGTATTTTCATAAAAACCAAGGTTTTAGCACATAAAAATTCAAATACTATATTAAAAGGTTTTGCTGTTATAAATAAAAATATGGAATTATGTGATAGTAATATTTCTTTTTCTTTTATGGCGGCAGATGAAACCGCAAAAATAATTATGGTACCAACACAATATATACAATCAATACCTAAAAATGCAATTCATAATGCCAGTATTTATAAATCAAATAAAGAACAAATAAATTATTTACGTATGTCGGGTCTTGGTGGCACAGAAGTTAAAAAAATCCTTGAAGAAGCGTTTTTATCATAAAAAAATACCCAAAAATTACTTTGGGTATAAAAAACATCATCCAATTGGATTATATTATTTTCTTTTGAATCCCTGTTTTGCTTTTAATTTTGGGTTAGCAGGGTCAATTAAAATAACCTGTTTACCACGGCGAATTTGTTTAATATTTCCGCGTTTTTTCCAGGCCTTTAAAGAACTTAAAAATTTCATGTTTTAATCCTTTTTACTGGGCAATTATAAACCAGTTTTATAAAAAATCAAATATTTATTATATTTATTGTTGTTTTTATTGTATTTGTTTATTTTATTAAAAATATAAATAAACTTTTTTTAAACACTTTTTCAACAAAAAAATCCTTATTTTCTAAGATTTTTTAAGAATTTGTTAAAAACAATGTAACAATAATAAACAGTTAAAAAATATATTATTTTTAATAATTTCAACAAAATTGAATGTTTTTACTTTTATGCTTGTTGAAAAAAGTTGAAATTGTTATAATTATCTTATCGGGAGAGAAAATATTGAGGCAAAAAGTTCTAAAAGCTTTGGCAAATCCACCACGCATCTTTTATGTGCCTTATTCTTTGGCGTTATTAAATTTTGTTTTTTGGTTTATTTTATTCATAATATGTATGGTTATTGCATTGTTATTTAACATAAATAATTTTATTTTACCGCTTGGTTTTCTTGGATTGTTAAGTTTATCACACTCAATATTAGGTGTTTATTCAAAACGCGATCCACAAATAGCACAAATTATATTTGCGAATTTAAAATTATTAAAAAACAAAATACCAAATAAATTAGTGGTGTAAAATATGGAAAGATTATATGAATATTTTGCGGGAAATACTAATTCGATGTCACTAAACTTGACAGTTGTTGTTTTGTTTATAATGTTGGGTTTTATATTATTATTAATCTATATACCTATGTTAACCAAAAAGATTTTACCAAAGTTTGGTTATGTAAAATATTCAGATTATTTACCTTTTGATAAAGTTTATGAAGATAATAGTTTATCTATGACAGATGGTTCTTTGGTTCGTGTTTATAAAATCAAAGGTATTCAGACCAGTATGATGGATAATAAAAATCGTGAAAAATTACTAGATTTAAGGGCGCAATTATTTAACCAAATTCAAGATCCAAATGTTTATATGCGATTTTTCACAGTTCGTGATTTTGTTGAAGAAAAAACAAATTACGAATTTGACCAGGTTGTTTTACAGAAAATATATGATAAATGGAACAACCAAGGGTTAAAGATTTATAATAACAGTTATTATCTTGTTATTTCTGTCAAAGGACAAAATAATCGTGATAAATTAAACCAATATTGTGGATTTGTTGAATCTGTTTTATCTGCTTACAAACCAGAAATATTAAAAAATAATAATATTAATAATATGGCTACTTTCTTTGGTCGTATTTTATCACCTTTATCAAAACCTGTTATTAAAAATTGTGATAATAATATATCTGATTTGGTTGCTGTTGATAATGTTGATATAAAAAATAATGGTATTGTTGAATATAGTAGTGGTGATAAAAAATATTATAGCGCTATGTTATCGTTTAAAATATCACCTGATTATTTAGATGAAGAGTTTTTTGATACAATATCAACAATTCAATGTGAAATGATATCTA
Source organism: Alphaproteobacteria bacterium (assembly GCA_017427715.1). Lineage (GTDB taxonomy): Bacteria > Pseudomonadota > Alphaproteobacteria > Rs-D84 > Rs-D84 > Enterousia. Next base: position 27,110 of record JAFRSF010000037.1, read on the forward strand.
TGAATGCTTTTCATATATTAAGATATAAAGATATAGAAACATTGATACGGCAACATAAATCGACAATAACTGATGAAACAGAACAATCTACTATGGAACAATTAACAGAAGCACAGGCGTCTATGGATGAAAATGTCACAGGAACGCAAACATTGGTTGATTATTATCCTTTGTTTATACTATTTGGTCATAATATAGATGAATTGAATAAAAATATATCAGAATTCAAAAAAATATGTGCTAGTTTTGGAATATCACCTGTGGTTGAAAGTTTTGCAGCCAAAGTATCATTTTTTGCAAAAATACCAGGTTTTGACGTTTTTCCACGCAGTTTTAAAATGTTATCAAAAACAGCAGCGGTTAGTATTCCTTTGTCGTCTATGCCACATGGGGTTAAAGATTCTGATTGGGGACCAGGACCATTAGTTGTTTTTCCAACAGCCCAAGGAACCCCATATCAATTCCAATTTCATGTATCTGATAAACCAGCAGCGGTTGGGCATACTTTGACTATTGGTCCAACAGGTGGTGGTAAAACAACATTATTTTCGTTTTTAATTGCACAATCTTTAAGACATCCTAAATTAAAAGCATTTTTCTTTGATAGAAACAAAGGTGCAGAAATATTTACACTGGCGGTTGATGGTAAATATATAACAATGAACGGAAAAGAAAAAGACGCGGCAAATAATACATTTTTAACACATTTAAATCCCTTAAAAATGCCTGATACTGCTGCTAATCGTGCTTTCTTGCGCAGATGGTTAGCAATGATAAGTGGTCAAAACGATGTGTTATCTGGGGATGAAATTGCACGTGCTGTGTCTGTTAATTTTGATTATTTATCAGACAAAGACAGATTGTTAAAAAATCTATATGAAAGTTGTTTTTCATCTAGTGGAAATATGCGTGGCGCGTTAAAAAAATGGGTGGACCCGTTACAATACGGTGATATATTTAATGAAGATGTTGACACTTTGGATTTATATTCACGTCTAACAACTTTTGATTTTACTGAAATTTTACAAGATGAAACCCTGGCACCAGCGGTTATATCTTATATATTACACAGAATAAATAATATTACTGTATCCGGCGGAAATCCTTCGTTAATAATGATTGATGAAACCGCACCTATGCTGGAAAACAAAATGTTTCGTGATAATTTTATTGCTGGATTACAAGAAGGTCGCAAAAATCGTCAGGCATATATGGTTGCATTTCAACGTGCAAATGTTCTTGATAAATTGGGTATAGGTGATGTTGTTCGCGGTCAAGCGCAAACAGTGTTATTTTTCCGTAATCCTGCTGCTGATTTAAGTGATTATGAAAAATGGAATCTTAATCCTTTGGAAATGGCTTTCATCCAAGGTAAAGCATACCCAAATCTAAAACGTGCCGTGTTGTTATCAAGACCTGTAAATGGTGAATCTGTGATTTTAAATACAGAACTTGGTGGTTTAGGTAATATGTTGCGTTTATTTGAATCTGGCAGATCTTCTGTGTTATTAGCAGAAGAATTATATAAAAATTATGGAAATAATTTTGTTGCAGAATATTTAAAAAAGCAAACAATGTAATATATGACAAAAAATTATCTATTTTTACTTTGTTTATTTATGCCAATTATGTCTTTTGCTGATGATTGTCTTGGGTATAAATTGACCCCGACAGTAAATATAAAAACACCATCTTGGTCTAAAAAAGTTGTTCAACCTTTGCAACATATTGATGTTTTACACGGAGATGTTATTGCAACTATGGTTGATAATTATGAAATAACCAGTGATATTACATCCATAGAAGATGGTTTTTGTGTTGCGCTAAAAAAAGTAGATGCGACAGTTGGTTATTCTGATTTTTTGGTTCAAATAGATATATCACATAAACCAAATACATGTTCGTATAACGCAATATTACAACACGAAGATGAACATATACGGGCATATTTATCGATTATTGATGATAATCAAGATTTATTAAAACAATCTATATTGTCTGCATCAAATTCAATCACCCCAATTTTTGTTCAAAATCAACAAGATATAGAATCTGCCATAGATAGATTGAATGAGCAATTACAAAAACATCCAGATGTAATTTTATTAAAACAAAAAATCAAAGCGGAAGAAGAAATTCGTAATAAACATATAGACCAAAACGAAACAAATGAAACATTAATGAATTGTTTTAAATAATAAAAACCCCGTCATTTGACGGGGTTTTTATTATGATTTTTTTATAAACTTTTTAGTTAAATAATTTGATATGGGTTTTTCCATAAAACGGTGAATTATATAACTAATAACAAATACTAAAAATACAGAAGTAATAATATTTAATCCTGTTGGTAAGATATTTCTTAGATAATATAAACAATATATACCAAGTGTAACATGTATTAAATAAACAATATAACTGGTGTTTATAATAACAGATTTTAGTTTATCTAGAAACCCAAAACGAAGCAATTTTGGTGTTTTTATATATTTTGTCCCATAATATGAACAAACCCAGATAAGCAAAGGGATTGTATATGTAAAACTGCTTGTATAAAAATAAAAGTTTGTAAATATAAGTTTTTGTGATGCTACAATTATCGCATATGACCACAAACCAAGAAGTATAGTTCTTATATTTTTTAAACCATAAATTTGAATTGCGGAACCGAATAACATTAATGGGATAAAGCGCACATAAGAGTTTAATAACTGTAAAGAAGTGTTTCCAGAAGTTATTTCAAAAAATAACAAAAACATAACAAAAAGATTGATAATAGAAATGCTTCGTATGTTTATCTTTTTTACAAACGTCATTATTAAATAATAAAGCATTTCAATAATTAAAACCCAAACAACCCCTGTAATCGGCGGATAACCAACGATTGGTTGTAATAAAAATATATTAAAGAAATATTGCCAACCGGATATTTTAACCCCACCAACAAACATCACAAGCAAAGTCACGAAGGTTAATGATAAAAATAAACCTGGCCATAATCTTATAATTCGTTTAGTAATAAACTCTTGGTTTGTATATTTGTGCCTGCTTATAGTGGCAAGGTACCCAGATAATAAAATAAAAAGAACAACACCAATTGGACCACATGCTGTATGGAGAAATCGTTGTAAAAATAAATCAAAACCAATATATTTTATAGCAGATGGCAAAACAGGCAATATAAAACCATTTGAAAAATATTCTTGCATAGTGGGTGTAACAGAAGGAACAGTTACAAGATGTGCAAACAATACTAAAAATAAAGCAATTATGCGGATATTATTAAGATATTTAATTTGTCCAGATTGTATTGGTGGTACAATATTGTTTTTCATATTTAATCTCCTGTTTTTTAATCAAAACTAAAACCACCAATTTTTAGTTGGTGGTAGGAGGTTGATAGCTACTTTCACAGAAATAGTGTGCAGTATTGGATATTCCTGCACCCTCCTACCAAACAAAGTAGGAGATTTTTTACATCATCACGGATGCTGTGAAAAAAGGGCTATCACACCCCAATACAAGTAAAACCACTTGCATCATAGGAATTATATATTAAAAAAAATAAATAATAAACAGAAAAACAGTATATATTTTTTATCTTAATATATCTTTTGTTTCATCTGGTAATTCTACGCCTTGGTCATAAAAAGAAATCAAAGTTGTGTCGTCTGTATAATCAAAACTGTGAATTACATTTGGGAAAATTATAAAGAAATCACCGGCTTTGATATCGTATTCCCCAGATTCCCCTGTGTTCATATCACGCAATTTTAATTTAAAACCACCAGAAATAACAAAAAATGCTTCTTTGTTTTGTAAATGATAATGGTCGCCACGAAATGCCCCGGATACAGATGTTATATAATTTACTTGATTCCATCCTTTGTGAATCAATTGTGTCAAAGAACCACGTTCATCCTGGAAATTAAAATCCGGTTTTATAAATTCTATTAACATGTTTATATCTCCAATTGAATAGATTTAAGATTTAATAATTGTTTTATTTTTGTATTATCTAATACGGCAGTTTCTGCGCGTTTTGCTTTGAATATACCGGATGTAGATTTTACAGATATTGGTTTTACAAGGTTTTTATCCAAATTGAATCGTTCTGCCAAAGCAATTGCTGCATCATATTTAGACATTTTGTCATCAGCAGAAATATTCACAACCTTTTCATCACAGGCACCGTATTTTTCAATCAAATCTACTAATAAACCAGCACATTGATTAAAACTTAAAGTAGAACGAAATGAATCATTAAACATTTCAACAGTTTTACCATTTTCAAGGTCAGATTTAATTTTGTCGAAAAAGTGTGGGCGACCTTCGACCAAAGATGGTCCAAATATAAATGGAAAACGGACAACATTAAAACCTTTGGTCAAAGTAATTTGTTCAGCCAACACTTTGTTTTTACCATATAAATTAACAGGTGCGTATTTATCAGATTCTATAAACTTTGTGTCTTTGGTTCCTTCGCCATATACAGAATCTGTTGATGCATAATAAAAACATTTTGCATTATGAAATGCATTTACAGCATTTGCCAAAGCGACAATATTTATATTCCATGCGGTTTCTGGGAACTCTTCCACTTTATCTGGATGATGAAAAGCCGCCAGATATATTATTTTTGTATCTTGATTGACATTTTCACCAATTTTATTTACCGCATTTATATCAGTGATATTCAACTGACACCATTTTACACGAGGGTTTTCTTTCGTTTGTGGCAAAGAATTTGAATAAGTTGCAATTATATTTTCGTTTGTTTTTTCAAGAACATTTTTGATGCAATAACGTCCTAGAAAACCACTACCCCCAATAATTAAATACATTTTATAATCCTTTTATTTACAATAAATCATTTTAAGTTCTGGATTCAAATAACTTGCCGCTGTAGACATATTTGAATTTGTATAAATCAAAGTATCTGCTAATGCGGCGGTATAAACATCAAAAATAACTTCTATTGCATTTTTAAGTGTATATTGTGAATAATCTGCGGCTTTGCGATGCTGTAATTCATATCCATATGTGTTGTGTCCCAAACTGTTTTTTACAGATTCATATTCTTCTTCTTGCTCTTTAGATAATCTTGTCATATTTTGATATACAACATTATTTGGGTATAGATTTGTAAAATATTCAATTGCATTATCATTATCTGTTGCAATAAAAAAACGCCAATCATTGGAATTAATATCGATTTTATTAGATTCAAGAACTTCTTTTAATTTTTTATCCCATAATTCAATATCTGGGCTTTTTTCTTTTAATTCCAGTGCATGTCCTTTGCATCGTATAAATGCAGAAACAACAAAATAACCCTTTAATTGTTTATCAAAGAAAGAATCAATTTGATTTTGAATTTCTGGTCTAAGATGAATGTATTTTTTTACAATATTGTTATATTTGTTGCGAAAAATCGGAAAATATTGATTATCAGCATATAAATTATAAGAATTAAGTGCAGTTAAATTAGGTTCTTTATCTTGGTTATAGTTCGTTGCAAATAAGATTTTATCAGCAAAATGGTACATCATATTTGTTTCATAGAATATTTTATTTTTTATTTTTGGGTATGGATTTTCAAATAATTTGTAAAATACATTGCCATCTTTGTGATTACCATAACAAAACGATATTATTTTACCGTGCATCCATTCAATTTTTGTTTCAAGTTTTATATTCTTTAACCGCCAATCTGGAATAATAATTTCGTTTGGTTCTGCATAAACAAGATGTGAAACATAATTGTTAAAAAGTGAAAAGAAACCCGCGTCAAAAGCCGGTAAAATTGTAACCTTGTAACTACGAAGAAAAAAACGTGGAAGTTTAAAATTACGTAATTGAAAACGCAAAAAAATATTTGGTGTTAAATATTTTTTTTTCATACGTTTTATATAGTCAATAATACACATTTTTTTCTCCACTGTTTAGTTTTAAACTATATTTGACAGGGCTTGGTTTATTTCGTGAATTTTAGAATTATAATAATCAATTCGTATTTTATTTTTCTTACGGTGTTTTGGACTAATTATAATCTTGTTGCGCAATTTTACCAAGAAGATATTAATAAGCATTTTTATTTTTATAATTCTTAATATTTGCTCTCTGTAATAAATGTTAAAATAATCATTATTATTTGATTCTTGATAATCAAATAAAACCAAACCATGAATAAGGTTTTTTTGTTCATTAAATTTGATTGTCTGTGGAAAATCATAAATTAAATTTTCATCACAACCACATGTTGTTCTTTTAGAATATATAATTTTATTATTGTGTTTAAATAACGCTAGATTTAACATTGCAGATACTTCACAACCATCAATATATTCCGCAATGTTTTTATCAAAATATAATTCTATGTCTTTGCGTAACAAAAAATTACCACTTACAGCAGACATATTATTTTGGTAAATACAATTGTAGATATCTGCATCACATATATTTTTATTTAGGCACCAATAACGATTTCCATCCTTTGAATTTAAAAACGTTCCTGCATAAGCAGCGATTTTATCGGAATTATCTTCAAGTGTTCGTTTTAAAGTTGTTATATGATCACTGAACATTATTTCTTGACCATCCAGTATACAAAGGTAATCATGTTTTATATCCGTTGTAACATCTAATAACATTTGTCCGCGCGATAACCATTTATAATTACAGTCGTCAAATATATCAAACGATTTCAAAATAATTTCTGATTTTGGATTCAAAGAATCAATATGTGTTTTGACATTATTAATAATTTTTCTATCACAACATATTGCGAGAACAATATTTTTATCAATTTGTTTTTCAATATTACTAATTGTGTTTGTTAAAATAGATTTCGACTTTTCTGAAAAATCAGGTGTATCTATAAAACAGACAGCCAAAGTTTTTTTCTTTTTATCTTTTGAGTATAATGCATCTGCAACGGCTTTCTTGCGATTTTCATGATTATTAATAATATCTGTTAATTGTTTTTCCAAAGTAAACTTTTCCAAAAATATTTTCTGAGATTTTTGTGCCAATTTTATTGCTTTATCTGGATTAGCACGCACCCAATCAACATGTTTTTTGATTTGTTTAAACATGTTTTGCGGGTTTTCTTTATCATAGTCAAAATATAATATAGAATCCCCAAAATGCTTTGTTATAAATGCGTTTCTATCAGAAATAATAACAGCCCCAGCAACACTTCCTTCGTATACACGATTTGATGCAGCCCCAGCACGAAAATGTGCATCAGAAGATAATGCCAAAACTATGCCACATTTATGCATTTCTTTGACCAAGGACACACCATCAAAAGGAACAGAACCCATGTATCTTTTGTAACCTTTCCATGCATGGTTTGGTCCAAATATTTTTACATAATCAAGTTTATCAAGTGATTTAAATAATCCATCATGTCTTGGTTTTGCGCCAACAAATTTTTCCCAATTTGTCCCACAATAAAACAAACAAGGATTTTTTAGTTCTGGTTCTTGAGCCAATGTTTTTGGAAAACTTGCAGAAAAAAACGATGCGTTATCAATGTTACGGGGTGTATCTTTACACATTACACGTAAATGATTGGAAATACCACCGTCATCATAAATCAAAAAATCATCATTTGAAATGATTTTCTTTTGTATGTCTGTATAACAATTATATTGCAATGGTATTAATGGCGGATTCCATAACATATGATAATAAAAAGAATCCCACAATTTCATATCATCATAATGAATAGTCATCATAAATTCATATTCATTGTCATGAATTCTGGTTGATGTTTTGAACATGTCTTTGTCCAATATATAACCTTCTTTGGAAACAACATCTAATTGCATATTGATGTTTTTTGCAGCGATTAACATACGTTTGATAACTTCACTTTCTGCATTGACATTAGATCCTGGCCATGTGTATACAACCGCATATTTTTTTTGTTTTTCTGACATTTATATTTGCCTTTTGTACAATTTTAACGAAACTACTGATTTAATAACAGGTATAATATTGCATAAACACGATAAAAATCAAGAAATAATTCGCAAAACAACGTGTTAATACAAGAACTTATAAAAAACAAAATTTTGTAATTTATTTATTATTCATATCTAATAATAAATCTAATTTTTCCTGAGCATCTATGATTTTTTTGTTTATTTCTTGTAAAGATTCAGAAGTAGCATCTGGATTATTCAACAATTGTTGTTTTTCAAGATTTAATTTTTGAATATACCTTTGCAATTTCAGAGAAACAACATATTTTTCAGCATTTTCTAAACTTAAATCAGTTGTTGATACATCGTCATCAAAAGATATGTTTAGCGATGATAAAAAATCTATGTATTTTTCAGATAATTGCGGATACGTTTGAACAATAGATTTTATCATATTTACGGTCATATTGTCTATATCAGGTAATTCTATATCGGTGGTATATTTTTGTTTTTTCCATTTGTGCCATTGATTGAATTTACGGCTGTTATATTCTTGTTCTATTTCATTTTGAAATATTTTATCGGTTATCTTAGATAAACAATCTTTTAAGAACTTTTCTGCTTGTGTACGGCCATTTGGTGTGTTTGTTAAATAATTTTTGTTAACACTGTCCCATAAAAAATCAATCCAAGAAACAGAGTTATCAATAATTTTACGCATGGCAGATTTGCCTTGATTTTTTAGTATTTCATCAGGATCTTTGCCACCAGAAACAAATGCAAACCTAACATCAGAGTTGTCGCGTAAAAACGGTAAAACCAGTGTACACGCCCGTACAGCGGCTTTTTGTCCGGCATTATCACCATCAAAACAAAATGTAATATTACGATTTGATTTACATAATATTGCAATATGATCTTCGGTCAAAGCCGTCCCAAGTGGTGCCACAGTTTCAGGAAACCCATGATTTTGCATTTGAATCGCATCTATTTGACCCTCTACAACAATACTGCGATTTTGTCTGTGTATTGCATCACGTGCAAAATTAAAACCGAAAATAGTTTGCCTTTTGTGGAACAGTTCTGTATCAGATGTATTTATATATTTTGGCTCACTGCCGTCCAACGAGCGTCCAGAAAAAGCTACAATTTGGTCATGTGCATTAAATATAGGAAACATCAATTTATCACGAAAAAAATCGTACAAGCCGTAATTTCCAACACGCACAAGCCCGGTGGCGGTCAATTTATCATGTTTTATATTTGAAAACTTTGATGAAATAATATTATTTTTGGGCGCATATCCAATTCTATATTTTTTAATCATTTCATCTGAAAAACCACGTTTTTTGATATAATCTAATGCAACTTTTCCAACATCCGTATATAATAAATCTTGATATATTTTTGTGGCATTTTCAGTAAGTTGAATATAGTTTTCTTCCGCCTGTTTTTGTTCGGGTGTTTTTTGTTTTATATCAGGCATTTTTATACCTGCCATATCAGCTAATTCTTTTATAGCATTTTTAAAATCCATGTTTTCAGATTTCATAACAAAAGAAATAATGTCACCATGTTCACCACAACCAAAACAATGATAAAACCCTTTTTCTTCTGATACTGAAAATGAAGGTGTTTTTTCATTATGAAATGGGCAACATCCCCAATAATTTTGACCTTTTTTAATCAGCGGTATACGGCGGGAAATAACGTCTACCAAAGATAATCTTTGTCTTAATTCATCGGTGAAAGAATTATCGTATTTCGCCAATTATTTTGCCTTTTTAATAAAAGTTTTTTTCACAGTTTTTTTATCGTTTATCAATTTAATTGCTTCGTCTAGATCGGGTTGTTCTTTTACAGAAACGTTTACACGATTAGAAGACAAATAAGGTCCATATCGTCCATCGCTATAATAGTAAATTGGTTTATCTGTTTCAGGATTTTTACCAAGAATAACAGGTTCTATTTTCTTTTTTTCGCCACTTAATAATTCTTTGGCGATATCCAAAGTAATTGTTTCAACAGTATATTTTTTGGCAGAAACATTTTTTTCACCATTTGTCACATATGGACCATATTTACCAATACGGAAAAATATGTTTTCACCCAAATCTTTTTCAGATGATTTATTTTCAATGTTATTTTCATCTGTATTTGGTGCATCTGTTGATAATTTCATAATATAATTACATTTTGGATAATTACTGCATCCAACAAAAGCGCCATATTTAGATAATTTTATACCAAGTTTTGCACCACATTTTGGACAGGTATCATTATTATCTTTGAATAAATGGTTATGCATAAAATTGTTTATATTATCGATAATATCAGTTGTTTTTACATCTTGTGCAGAATCTATCATATTACTTGTCGGTGTCCAGAAGGATTGCAGTGAAGATAATTTATCTTTCTTTCCGTTTGAAACATCATCCAAAGTATCTTCTGTTTTGGCGGTAAAATTAACATCAACCAATTCTTTGAAATAATTTACCAAATAAGAAATTAACACCCATCCAGCAACAGTTGGATGAAAACGATGTTGTTTATCTTGTTCAACGTATTTTCTGTCCACAATAGTTGACATAATAGTTGCATATGTTGATGGGCGGCCTATTCCAAGTTCTTCTAGTTTTTTAACCAAAGATGCTTCTGTAAATCGTGCAGGCGGTTGTGTAAAATGCTGTTCTGATTTTAACGAAACAATTTCTATTGTGTCGTTAATATTTAGTGGTGGTAATTTTATATCTTTGGATTCTTTTTCATCATCAATATCTTCTATGTAAACTTTCATAAAACCATCAAAAGTACGCGTTGTTCCAACACAGTGAAAAACTGCATTATGTACATCTATATTAACAGATACAGAATCAAATTCAGCGTTACTCATTTGACAAGCAATTGTTCTTTTCCAAATCAATTCATATAATTTTAATTCATCCCCGTGCAGGTTTATTTTTTGATTCAGAAAATGTGTAGGACGGATTGCTTCGTGCGCTTCTTGGGCATTCTTAGATTTTGTAACGTATATATTCGGTGTTGATGGTACAAAATTATTACCATATTCTTTGGATATATATTCACGAATTTCATTGACTGCTTCAGCTGATAAATTGGTGGCATCGGTTCGCATATACGTGATGAATCCTTGTTCGTACAATTTTTGCGCTGTTGCCATAGTTCTTTTTGATGAAAAATGTAATTTACGTGCTGCTTCTTGTTGCAGGGTTGAAGTTGTAAACGGTGCGGTTGCATGTCTTTGTGTTTTTTTCTTTTCAATATTTGATACAACACCATTTGTTGGTGTTTTTAAACTGGACACAATTTCATCGACCATTTCTTTGTTTTTAATGGTCATCTTATCTATTTTTTTACCATTAAATTTCACAAGATTGGCAATAAAATTATTTTTATCAACGCTGCAATTTGCATCTATGGACCAATATTCATCAGGTATAAATGCTTCTATTTCTTTTTCGCGATCAACCACCAGTTTAACAGCCACAGATTGAACACGCCCTGCAGATTTGCCAAGATTACGGCGCCACAACAAAGGCGAAATACCAAAACCAATCAAATAATCCAATATTCTGCGAACTAAATAAGCATCAACCAAATTATTGTCTATTTCACGTGGATTTTTTAATGCTGCCAAAATAGCATTTTTTGTAATTTCATGGAAAGCAACACGATAAACCGGTTTACCTTTAATAACATCGCGTGTATTTAATATGTCGTTGATATGCCAAGCAATCGCTTCACCTTCGCGGTCAGGATCCGATGCAAGATATATTGCATCGGCTTTTTTTATTTCATCAGTTATTAATTTAATTTGTTTTTCTTTGCCTGGCATAATTTGCCATTTGGGTTTAAAATCGTGTTCTGTATCGACACTGCCTGATTCAGGAACCAAATCGCGAACATGTCCAACCGATGCGATAACGCGCCAACCGTTACCTAAATATTTTTCAATGGTTTTTGCTTTTGATGGTGATTCAACGATAAGTAGATTCATTTTCTAAAACCCCTTAGATGATAATTGTTGGTCTTTGTGGATTTGTGCATTTTGGCACAAACCAAAACCGAATAACAATGACATTAAACTGCTGCCCCCAAAAGACATTAGTGGCAACGGAACGCCAACTGTCGGTAATAACCCCAAGACCATAGAGATATTTATAAAATAATAAATGAAAAAGTTCAACATAAAACCAAAACAAACTAATTGTCCAAATCTGTTTCTACATTTTTTTGCGGCCCAAAATAATATTACAACAATGAAAGTATATATCATTAACAGCATAAAAGCCCCAATAAAACCAAATTCTTCACCCAACATGGTAAATATAAAATCAGTTTGTTTTTCTGGTAAAAAAGATTGTTGGGACTGTGTTCCAGACATATAACCTTTGCCAACTATTCCGCCAGACCCAAATGCTATTTTTGCCTGATTTATTTGATAACCCGCACCACGCGAATCTTGTTCTGGATTTAAAAAAGTTATAATTCTGTTACGTTGATAAGTGTGCATAGCCCCATACCACACAGCGGGTGCAGCCATCAATGTTAAAATAAATGCGATTAAAAACCATTTTTTATTTGCACCAACAATATAAAACATACCAATTGTAATCAACGCCAAAGATATGCCTGTACCTAAATCTGGTTGTAAAAATATAAACACAAAAGGAATAGTTAACATTAAAATAGGTATCAAATAATTTTTGAATTGTGATAATTCTACCGAATTTTTCCACGCAAAATATCGTGCCAAAGCCAAAACAAGGGCAATTTTTATAAACTCTGACGGTTGAATATTAATAAAACCCAAAGATAACCATCTTTGTGCGCCCATGCCAACATTACCAACAAAAGTCACTAAGATAATTAAAATTAATGCACTAATATACCACACATATGCAGATTTTATCCAAAACTTTATATTTGAAAAAGCAACACCAAAAAATATAATCATACAAAAAATGATTTTTAAAAATTGTGACATAGCAAAAGGAAACCAAGAACCACCACCTGCACTAAATAAAACAACCAAAGATAAAACCAATACAACACACATCGGTATAAACAAAGACCAAGAAAATCGCGAAAGTTTTTCACGAAAAGTCATCATATTTGCATTAGAAACACGTGTCGTTGTCATTTTATTTTAATAATTCCTTTAATATCATTGCAGATGCACGTGCCGCCGGTGAAGAGCCACCAGCGTGTTCCATAATTACGCATACAGCATATTTTGGTTTGTCTGTGGGTGCATAACCAACAAACAGACCGTGATTACGCAGATTCCATTTTAATTGTTCTGTTGTTAACACCCCACTTTGTCTTTCTTTCTTTGAAATATTTCTTACCTGAGATGTTCCTGTTTTGCCACCCATTTTTTTACCATTAACATTGATTGCACTGCCCGCTGCAGTTCCACCCTTTTGTGTTACTTGTTCCAGACCGTTTAATACATATTGAATATTTTTTTGTTGAATATCTAATTTTTTAAATTGTGTTTTTTTATCAGAATAAATCAAACGCGGAACAATATTTTTATTAGATGCCACACGTGCCATCATCACAGCCAACTGTAAACAATTTGTTAAAATAAATCCTTGACCAATTCCAGAAATAATAGTGTCTCCATGTACCCAATAAGAACCAATATTTTTTTCTTTCCAACGTCTGTCAGGCATAATTCCAGACATTTCATTAACTAAAATATTATCCATATATTTTTGATTTAGTCCTAATTTCAAAGCCATTGATTTAATTGCATCTATACCGATACGCAAAGCAACCTGGTAAAAATAAATATCGCAAGAATGTTTCAAAGCACCAATTAAATCAACCCATCCATGACCATCTTTTTCCCAACAATGATATTTGTGATTACCGTATTCCCAATATCCAGGACAAAATATTTTTTCATTTGGAGTAATTGCCCCACTTTCAAGTGCAGCCAAAGCAACAACAATTTTGAAAGTAGATCCTGGTGGATATAAACCTTCTATTGCTTTGTTCATAAAAGGTTTGGCATCATCACTTAACAAAGCAGAAATGTATTCTTCACCATCATCGGTCTTAAAATTATTTGGATTAAAACTGGGGGTAGAAGCCATTGCTAAAATATCACCAGTTTCTATATCTAAAGCGACACCACAACCAGCCCGATTCAACGCCAACGCATCATACAAAACCTTTTGAACATTTTCTTTGATTGTTGTTTTTATATCTGTCCCATATTGTGGTTGAATAAATTGGGTTTTATCTTCACCTGTAATTCGTCCGACTGCATTTGTGACAAACACTGTTTGTCCAGATTTTCCGGATAAATCATTATTGAATCTTTTTTCAAGACCTGTTATACCTGTTGTAAAAAATGGTGCATTTGGCAAAGTTTTTTTCGGCACACCAACATAACCAAATATTTGTGCGCCTGCGGGTCCAAGTTCATATATACGTGAAAAACCAGTGTTTATATGTATTCCAGGTATATTTTTCGCCGCTAATTTTGCCAATGTGTCCCAACTAGAACTTTCGCTGACCAATACAGGTTGAAAAGGTTGTTGTTTTTTTATATTTCGCCAAATTCTATCAACTGTTTTTTTATGTAATTTTAAATCTTTGGTTATGACATTCATTAAATATTGTAAATCATTTGCTTCTTCTGGGATAATATATATTCTATATACAGAAACATCTGTGGAGATTGGTGAACCAGATTCAGATAAAATACTGCCACGTTTAGGCATAGTTAATTGAATTCTAAAAGAATTGTTTTCGCTTTTTTTTGTGTATTCTTTATATTCAAAAACCTGCATTTGCAACATACGCAAAACCAAAATAGAAGTCAAAATGGCGCCTCCTGTTAAAAACAGGGCGCTGCGTCTATCAAATGTACGTGCAACTTCTGTATCTATCATTTTTTTACCCATTTATCTATGGCTGTGATTGGTATGTATAAAACCGTCAGCCACATAAACAACCATAAATTATTTACAAACCCAAGAATATTAAGACCTGAAAACATCAAAATAAGCATACCAAAACCAATAAAAAACATAAACAAATACCACGCATTATTTTCCATATGTGTCGTATCTATATAATTTTGAAAGCCGTTTACTGCGTAAAATAAAATAAACAAACATGTCCAAAAAAGCGGCAATCCACATCTATAATCAATTAAAAAACAAATTAATCCGCCAAACAACACAAACCAATCAACAGGCCTAACAAACGTATAGTAAAACACTGGTATCAAAGCCAATATTCCAGCCGGATTCCACCAAGATACAGACAATCGCCACAAAAATATCGTCATAAAAAATGGCAATGTTTTTTTAAAAAAACATATCATTTTGTTCATTATTTATATGAATCCACATTGTTATATTTTAAAACCATAACACGTGATATTCGATTTGGACGCAGAACATCAACATGTTTGTCATCTGTTAAATTTCCAATATAAATACCAGGTGGCAAAATACCACTGATGTTGCTGGTTATAATTTTCAATCCGCTGTGACCAACAAATTGTGGGTCGCTAAAGAAATCAATAAAAGATTTGCTTTTACCATTTCCTTGTAAAAAACCGGAAATATCCGTACCAGCAATTCTGACAGCCAGGTTTGTATCTGCATCAGTCAAAGCGCGTACACGGCAAAAAGC
Organism: Alphaproteobacteria bacterium; assembly: GCA_017427715.1. Classification (GTDB taxonomy): domain Bacteria; phylum Pseudomonadota; class Alphaproteobacteria; order Rs-D84; family Rs-D84; genus Enterousia. Next base: position 42,727 of record JAFRSF010000037.1, read on the forward strand.
GGAACCGCAATCAATAATTGTTCCAATTAATCTGTTATCAAAAGATACGACAACCATACCTTTGTCTAGACCAGATTTTTTACCACGATTTATTAAAAACATAGTATGATGGAAAGCGGAATCATCAAATTTTATATCTGCGATGATTGTTTGAAAAGGCGAAGCACGTTTTATATCTATTTCGCGTTCAAGTTTTTTATTTTCATCTATGGCAATTTCACATAAATGTTTATTTGCCAAAGCCATATCAAGACGTACACGTAATTCTTCGTTTTCAGATCTTAGCAAAGATGTTTCTCGAACCCATTGGACACTTTGGTTTATCACCCGTACTGGCCACGTGATAACATTTCCAACCCAGTGTGCAACAGGTATAACAACATGCGCCAAATTATTCATGATAGCATAATCTGGCTTTGCAATCATAATATATATTATAAAAATAGGTAAAATTGCCGCCGCAAATGCAGATTTTAAAATTTTTGTTAATTTATAAGACAATTTATCCTTGGTCATACTAGATACTTTAACCGCAAAAAAACGAATATTCAATAAAAACTTGATTTTTCTTTTTTATCTGTCAAAATACAGACAATCGACATGGCAAGGCATTGCCACGAGAGATAATCAAAAGGATTGAAAAATGCCAAAAATGAAAACAAAATCGTATATGAAAAAACGTGCTTCCATGACCGCAACTGGAAAAATCCGTGTTGCAAGGAATGCTCACCATAAATGTCTGTTGCACAAATCTAAGCGTGCAAACAAAGCTGGGGCAAAACCACAGTATTTGAACAAGAATATGATGGGTCAGGCGAAAATCTTGGCTCCATACGGACTGGATTAATCAAGGGGGCATATCATGGCAAGGGTAAAACGTGGAACAACCGTAAAACAAAAACATAAAAAGATACTTGACCGGGCAAAAGGTTATTTGGCTCGTCATCATTCTACTTATCGTGCTGCGCGTGAAAAAACCGAAAAGGCAGGTCAGTATGCATATCGCGATCGCCGTCAGAAAAAGCGTGATTTTCGCTCTTTGTGGATTGTTCGTATTAATGCTGCTGTCCGTCCAAATGGTTTGACATACAGCCAGTTCATGAATGGGTTAAAGAAAGCAGGTGTCGTTTTGGACCGCAAAGTGTTGGCTCAAATGGCATATGATGCTGACAAAAACTTTGACGCATTGATTGAAACCGCAAAACGATTTATTTCCGCTTCTGCTAAATAACTCTTGGCGGCGGGGTTTTGTTTTGTCATAATAAGGCCGTAAGTATACGGTCTTATTTCTTATAACGGGGATGAAAATGAAAGATAAAATTAAAAAAATTAGTTCTTTGGAAGATTTGCAGGTACTGTATGCCGAAACTTTCGGCAAAAATGGTACAATGACACAAAAGTTGAAAAATATGGCAAATCTGTCCAATGAAGAACGCGCGGTTATAAACACTGAAAACGCAGAATTGCGTCAATTATTCAAAGAAAAACAGTCGGAACTAGAAATGGCGGTATTAAACGCTAAATTAGCAGATGAAAAAATAGATGTCACTTTGGATTGTGAGCCAAAAAATCGTGGTACAGTTCATCCTTTGACGCAATCATTAAAAGAAATCGCATCAGTACTAGAATCTTTTGGATATACTTTGTGGACCGGCCCAGAAATAGAAGACGATTGGCATAATTTTACTGCGTTGAACACACCAGAATATCACCCTGCCCGTGATATGCAGGATACTTTCTTTTTGGAAAATGGTAATGTCATGCGGACCCAGACATCTGCAATTCAGATTCGCGCTATGGAAAAACAAGGTGCGCCAATAAAAATGTTTGCAGTTGGTTCGACATACCGCAAAGAATTGGATGCGACACATTCTGCAATGTTTCATCAAATAGAAGGTTTATATATAGATAAAGGAATAACCATCGCCGATTTATTGGGAACATTGCGGACAATTTTATCACGGTTTTTTGAAAAGGAAATTGAATTACGTGTTCGTCCGTCTTATTTTCCGTTTACAGAACCGTCTGTTGAAATAGATATGAAATGGGGTGATAAATGGCTTGAAATGCTGGGTGCTGGAATGGTTCATCCAAATGTTTTGCGTAACTGTAATATTGACCCAGAAAAATATCAGGGCTTTGCTTTTGGATTTGGTTGGGACAGATTGGCAATGGTAAAATATGGTTTGAATGATTTGCGTGCTTTTTATGATGGCGATATCAGATGGTTAAAAAACAGTGGTTTTTAATTAAAGGGGATAAAAATGAAATGGTCTTATGAATGGTTAAAAGAATATCTGGATACAGATTTAACCCCACAGCAAATTGCTGATAAATTAACATCTATTGGCCTTGAAGTAGAAGCATTAGAAACACCTGTTTTGCCAATCGCTGCAAAAATCGTTGAATGCGTTGCACATCCAGACAGCGATCATTTACATATATTAAAAGTTGATGATGGAACGGGGGCTTTGCGTCAGGTTGTATGTGGCGCACCAAATGCACGTGTTGGTTTGGTTTCTGCGCTGGCTATGCCTGGCTGTAAAATTGGTGATATGGTTATTCAAAACGGTAAATTGCGTGGTGTTGAATCCAATGGTATGATGTGCAGTGGTAAAGAATTGGGTATCAATAATGACCACAGTGGAATTATCGAATTGGATGAATCAAGCGAAACAATCGGTAAACCAATATCTGCTTTGCGTGATTCGGCATCTGCAATAATTGAAACATCTATAACACCAAATCGTCCTGATTATTTGGCTGTGCGTGGTATTGCGCTGGATTTAAGTGCTGCTGGGGCCGGTAAGTATAAAGAAGAAAATATTAAAGAATTGGATTTGGTTGCAGGTTCACGCAAGGTTAATTTGCTTGCTGAAAATGCATGTCCAACATACAGATTTTGTGAAATACATGGAATTAAAAATGCACCGTCAAATGATGTAATTCAACGCCGTTTGCGTTCTGCGGGTATAAATCCGAAAAATGCGGCGATTGATGCAACAAATTATATTTGCTATGATATGGCGCAACCTATGCATTGTTTTGATGCAGATAAAATTGTTGGTGATATAACTGTACGTATGGCAAAAGAAGACGAAAAGTTTACGGATTTGTTTGGAAATGAACATACGTTAAATGAAAAAGATTTGGTTATTTGTGATGATGCTGGAATATTGGCTTTGGCTGGTGTGGTTGGTGGTGACAGAGCGTCCACAAGTGACAGCACAAAAAATATTATTCTAGAATCTGCGTATTTTAATCCTGTATCAGTTCGTAAATCTGCAAAAAAGATTGGTTTGTCAACGGATTCTTCATACAGGTACGAACGTGGTATAAATCCGGATATATCTGCAAAGGCATTGGGATACGCCGCAAAAATTATAACGGATGCATGTGGTGGTAAAATTGTAAATGTTTCTGTGGCTGGTCGCGCGTCCTATACGCCAGAATCCGTGCGTTACAACCCATCTTTGTTTGAACAAAAAACGGGTATCAAATTGGATGATGAAACCCAACGCAAGATTTTAACCGATTTGCATTATGACATTAAAAACACTAAAAACGGTGATTGGTTGGTGACCCCGATTCCATCACGCGTTGATGTTGTAATACCAGAATCAATAGTTTCAGATTTAATGCGTATATATGGATATGACAAAATAGGATTTGATTCTTTGCCACAAAATACCATAGACGCAGTACATAACGATATAGATTTACCATTAAAAGAAAAACTGGTTAAAAGTGGGTTAAACGAAAGTATAAGTTTTGGTTTTGGAAATAGCAAAATTGAAAAATTGCTGACAGATAAACCTGTTATCAAAATTGCTAATCCTATTTTGGTCGATTTGAACACCGCGCGTAATAATTTAATAGAAAACCTATTAATTGCTGTCGTAAACAATGAAAAACGCGGATTCCCTGATATAAATGTATTTGAACTGGGAACTGTGTTTGATGGCGATAAGCCCGGTGAACAACATACATCGCTTTGTATAATTCGCAGTGGCGTGACATCACCAAAGCATTGGCAAAAACGCAATCGCCCTGTTGATATTTTTGATGTAAAGGCGGATTTGGTGTCTTTACTTGGCGCACAAAAATATACGATTGATACAACAAACGCACCGCTTTGGGTGCATCCATACAAATATGGCGCGATTGTTCAGGGTAAAAAGGTTTTGGCGCAATTTGGGCAATTACATCCATCAATTGCAAAACAAATGCATATCAAAAACAATTTGTATGTCGGATTGGTAGAAGATATTGAAAATCTGCCTAAAAATCCAAAGCACAAGAAAATACCAGTAACTGATTTTATGCCGATTACACGTGATTTTGCGTTTGTGGTTGATAAAGATTTTGAATCTGGAAAAATAATATCAACCGCACTTGCAACAGATTCATGTGTTGCTGATGCTGTTGTTTTTGATTCGTTTGATATGGGTGATGGTAAAAAGTCAGTTGCATTTACAATCACAATTTATCCAGATCATAATATGAACGAAGAAGAATTACAAAAGATTCAAAACACAATAATTACAAACATAGAATCAAAATGTGGTGCAAAATTGCGCGCCTAGAAAACAAAAAATACCGGTATTTGCCGGTGTTTTTTTACTTGTATATTCTTGTATCAATTTGCTAAAATAAAATCATCCGGGGGAAATAGAATAATGTTGCGTATATTTTCTTTGATATTTATTGGTCTGTTTTTGTGTCTGTCTGCGCATGCAGAAAATGTATGTGTCAAAGACGGCACGTATATCGGTATTTTAAGAAAAAACATTAACGTCACAGGTGATGATAAAATCACATATAATTCCGATACTAAAGAATGGAAAGACGAATTTGATTACAAAACAATAACTGGTATCGCATCTTGTAATGGAACATCTGGTTCTTTTGGTACTGCAAACAGCGGTTTAACTGCCACAACCAGCAGTACCGGCAGATATTGTTGGTGTAAAATAGAACCAGTGCAGAATTATGGTTATTATACAGGTGTTTCTTCTTATTGGGTATTTTTAAAAGATTTCGGTGATAATACATCTTGTGCGGCGGATGCAACTGGTTGTACTGCGGAATGTGCAAAATCAATTGCGTACAACAGTCATTATAATAATTTTCGCACAAAATTATTCAGCACAATACAAATTGGTTCAACTATGACCCAGGGCTCTTGTCCATCTGGTTATGCCAATTTGGCCAGTGTTTCATCCAGCAGTTTTGCAACATATTCGAACGGTTGTTCTGATGGATATTATGTTTATGATACAGCATATTCTTGTTCAACTGGATATAAATGGGTAAATGGAACTTGTGCAGAATTATGCAGATTAGATTCAGAAACAACAAAAACTTTGTCTGGTCAGACAGTTTCTTTGTTTGCGAATCCTGTGACAGAAAAATATTTAACTGTTGCGTACAGCACGGGTAAATGTTATATCAATTTGACATCAGGTTCCGCAGCGACCAGCGGTGTAAATATTATAACAAACAGTAATACATATCATACAACGGATTAAAACAAGAACAAAGTTGTAAAACCCGCAGAACTCTACACACACACACACACAC
>JAFRSF010000007.1 GCA_017427715.1 Alphaproteobacteria bacterium
GCTCTGGTTATGCTTATCATTTTACGGTTATGAAATTCACCAAGATAATTACGAAACATTGTTTCGGCTTTTGCTTGGCTTTTTGGACGGGTATATACCTTAACATGCCGTGGAAAATATTGGGTGTTAAAGAATTGTTTTAATGTCATATCCCGCAACGCCTCATTACGTTCTTGCGCTGGGTCATTACCTTTATCTGCTTCCGTTCGCAATTCGCGCGCTTTCATTCTGGCTTCAACCAATTTAGTCACACCAACACGACCAATCTTTACACGTTTTGGCACACCCAATACCTTGGCATAGAAGTAATATGTTTTTGTTCCACCATATGTGGCAATCAAACACAAACCCGCCTGTCCAGTGTCATAATAAGTAACAGGACGTTTATCGGCAGGCGTTGGCAAATTCGCCAACCCTTTTTCAGTAAAATTTATATGATTATTAGACATCGTAAGTCACTCCTGTAGCAATTGAGAATCAAGTACTTTTTTCATCAACATCATACACAAAAGCATCCCTTCTTTTTCAGAAATTAAATCTTTTAAATAAATCTGTTTTTGGGTATCATCAGGGAACTTAATATCCATGTATGTCATTGTTCGTTTCTTTTCGTTCCATACACGAAATTTTATACTTTCTTTGTTTTTATATGTTTCTAAAAACTTCTGTACTGAAGAATTCTTCGGTTTATCCCAACAAACCAAATCATTTGTTATGTACACATCATTCCATGAAACAAAAAAGGGGAAATGAGATAAGACATTCCTAATAAAAGAAAAATATTTTTCTGCCAACAGCGCTTCTTCTGGTGGGCGGCTATTTTTAAGGAATTGTATATATAATTTTATTGGTTCGTATTTAGATAATTCTGTATAAGTTTCAAAACAAATTTTGAGTTTCATCAATCTCTGTTCAGGACTCAATTCCCAAAAAGAATCATTTAAAAATTCATCAAAAATTGTAAAAAAACGCTTATAACCCAAATTCAAAATTTGTAATTCTGTTTGGTTTGGCTTTATACAATCCTTTTTCATTTTGCTACCTATTTGCTACCAATGGCATTTTTTGCTACCAATTTTTGTTATTCTTGATTAATCGATTTGTAGCACATAACCCGCAGAATATCAAGCAAAAATTAAAAATATTAAATTTTGTTAAAACCGCCAAAAAAGCACTGTTAATCCGTATGTCAGTAGCTAAAAATGGTGAATTTATTAATTTTTTCCTGACTCTTGCTGATTTGATACAATTTCTATCTGGATACACTGCATAAGATCAGAAATACTTTTACCCAAGCTAAGTAAATCTAAGGCATCTCTTGTTCGATTAATGTTTACACACACAAGCCACTATTTACAATACCGCCTTTCGGGGCGGTTTTATTGTTTCTGATATACTGCATATACGCAGATGTGTATTTTTCCGCCTGTGCGACATTTACAACGTCTTGACGGTCATCTATGTTAAGATACCGTTTAATGTTGTTCCAAACACGTGCGAACCCTTCGTTTTGTGCCGCCTGCGCCATACGTGAATACATCATCATATTGTCTAACCAGAAGTGCGATAATTCGTGTGGCAGGGTGGTTTCATTTGCACCTGTTCCCAATTCTATGGTCTTTCTTAATGGATTCCACGCACCGATTGTTTTTTGATTATAAACACTTGTCTTTTCTTTTGATGTTGTCTTGACTTCTTGCCATTTCTTCGCTATACTTAACTTAGATTTAGCAGATGTGGCAGTATCTAGACTGCTCTTGAACACATCTGCTAGATTTTTTTCTATCTCGACTTCATGTAAATAAAATCTGTTTTTATCCTTAGTCTTTTTTACTATAACTTCACATACATAACGTTCCCCATTTATTGTAATTGGGGCAATAAATGACACAGAATCATAATTCCTATCTTTCCATTTGGTTTGTTCATCAAATATCAAACCGTTTTTAATAACTTCTGGAACTGCCTGAAATGCTGCTGCTTTTTCTTTGCCTACACCATGGGCTATACTTGTTTGAATAGCCCTTTCATCCAATAAAATAGTTCCAACACCATCACGTTCAACTTGATTATTATAGTTTTCTTTATAGTAATTATTGACTTTTTCTGTTAGTTTTGTGCCGTCTTTTTGGAATTCTTGACCTGTTAATGTTGATACAGGTTCCATTACTAAAACTTGTTCTATGATTTGTATTATGTTTGCTAATTCTGGGTTAATGTCCTGATTGAAAAATTCGTCTGGGATTTCTTCAAAGTCAATGTCTGAATCCATAAGCTCAGGATTGTTTTGATTCCATATTTTCTGTGCTTCGGACAGTATCTTTTCGTTGGACATACCTGTTGTGTCAATGTTGTTTTGAGCAAGATATGTTTGTGCTTGCAGAAGTTTGTCTTGGGTTGCACCCTGTTGTTCTTTTTCTGCACGTATGCTGTTTTTTTGCCAGTTCTTTAATGCTGTTTCATCGTCTGCTGAATATACATCTTTTGTTTGCAAATCACGTTCAAACAGGTCAATAAAGCCATTTATATCATAGACGATTTGAGAAGCAACCTATAACATTCGGTACGTTCTATTGCTGTATGTTTTCTACAATCTATAGTTGTATTTCTTTATCAATTTTTATGGCTTTTACAAACATTTCATCGTGTGAAACCAACAATATTGCACCACAATACTGATTTAATGCATCTTCTAGTATTGATATGCTTTTGATTTCAAGGTTATTTGTCGGTTCATCTAATATCAATAAATCTGGTTGTTCAGGACTACCCAATGCAGCCGCCAATGTCGCCTTTAATAATTCACCACCAGATAACACCCCTGCCCTTTTTAGCGATAAATCACCACGAAACCCAAAATTAGCAGCAATCGCATGGGCATCATGTTTAAGGCAACCTGATATGTCCATTATATTTTCAACTATGGTTTTATTTTTATCAAGCAATGATAAATCTTGATTCAAATATGTGATTTTACCAAATGTTTTAATTGTTCCTGATAATGGTTTTAATTCATTACATATAATTTTTAACAATGTTGTTTTTCCAGAACCATTTTTTCCAACAATACGAACACGTTGTCCACCATACATAGTAAAATTGAATTTATCAAAAATCTTTTTATTCTTGTACGCAAAACACAAATCAGATATTTGCACCAATTCTTTACTGTAGAAAGGTTTGTTTGGCATCGGGATTTTAATAGTTTCATTTCGCATTTGTTCAGATAAAGATTTTTGTAATGATATTTGTTCGTTTAATTTTTTCTGAATGATAGCCCGTTTTTTTGCCTCTGTTTCTGCGCTTTTACCCTTTAATGCATTTTGTTCCAGCCGGCTGCGTTTTGCATTACCAATTTCTTTATGTTGTTTTGCTTCATGATGTTGTCGAGTATTTTGGGCAATATTCATAGTATTATTCAATCTCGCAATAGATTTTTGTGTATCAGTATACTTGGAATAAATATTGTCTGATTCAATTTGCTTTTGTTCCAGATAGAAATCATAATTGCCACCATATACTTTCAATTTGCCATTTTGTAATTCTATTATTTTATCCATCTGTTGCAAAAGTTCCCTGTCGTGCGAAACAATTACTATTCCATTTGGATATGAATTTAATTGATTAAAAAATATTTGTTTGGCATCTGTATCCAAGTTATTAGTCGGTTCATCCAATAACAAAATATCACATCCAGATTCAAAAGCCCGCATCAGAGCAAACATTTGTTGTTCTCCACCACTTTTAGAATCTGACAGATTTATTTGATTCAACATATATACACTGGCATTTCTGCTGACAGTACCAGAATCAGGCAATAAATCACCAGCCAACAATTTTAACAATGTTGTTTTGCCAGAACCGTTATCGCCAATAATTGCAACATGGTCACTGTCGTTAAAAGTAACAGAAACACCGTCCAACAAATTATTGCCGTCATAACCAAAAAATACATTTGATAAAGAAACTAAAGTCATAATAAAACCTCTGCTATTGCAATTAAACAAACACATGTTACTATGTGTGATTTATAAAAATTACAATATTACATACGCATTGGTTTTATCCTTTTTTCAGATTAGATGCCTGCAATTATATTACAATTATTTGTAAAATCAATCAAAATCTATCTGCTTTGACAATCTGTTCAATACAATATACGAACCAATTTATAAAATACCCAATAGTTTATTAATATTTTTTTCTGGGCTATTGTTATATTTTATGTCTTTACCGATATTACTAAGGAAATTAACAACCGCTTGGAATTTTTGACGTTCAGGTAAATATATATCACTATTGTCACCATAACCATCCAGAAAATCTTTTGCACCATCACCATAATAATAATGCATATCTCGCGATGGTTCTGCAAAATGTGCGGCCCCAAAATCTATCAATCCAATAATCTTGTTCTTTTCTGTATCAAACATTAGATTTCCAAAATGTAAATCCGCATGAACAACGACATTTGTCACAGGATAATGAGTTGATAAATATTCATACCTGTCACAAATTGCATTTATAAGTTTTATATCCGCTTCAGAAAAACATTTCTGAACATCTGTTGAAAAATATTTGTGAAAAGCAGATATAGAATCTTTGTAATCAGCAACAAATAAAACACTTTCTTTATCTGTGATTTTAACACCATGTAATTCGCGTGCAATTTTTCCAAGTTGTCGTAAAATGTCAGATTTTGTTTCTGGGTCAAAAGAATCATGTAATTCTTGGGAATATGTAATACCAGGTACCAATGTTTCGCCGATAATTATGCCGCGTTCCGATTCTTTATTGTAAAGTACTCTTGGTATTTCAAAAGATAATTTGTTTTCCAATTGTTTTAATAAAAAGATTTCTTTTTTGATATTATTGCGCTTTTCGTGATGTTCAATTGGTATCTTGAAAACAATATTATCATTCACCAAACATGCAACACCGTACAAACCCTTGCCCAGAATCTCGAAATTATCAATTTGTATCTCTGTGAAAGTTTCTTTGATGATATTTAAATATTCTTGTTCATTAATCATACTGGTAACATTAAACCACACTTTGAAAAAAGACAACTAAAAAAAACAAAAATCGACTACCAATTCCGTTATGCGATAATTATACTGATAAAATCGCAAAAATCAAGTAGTTTATTTTATAAAACACAGGAAAATTCGGATATTTTTATATTTCATGATGATATTATTTTCGGTGTGAATTGATAAACAAGGGTATATCATGGACATCAAACTGGACGCATTTCCTAAAACTTGGTATGGTTTTTATTGGTTGGTTATCAAGCATTTTCCATGGTTCTTAGGTGCAATGTTTTTGTTTGCAGTACTGGATAATATCACTATTTTGGCGATTGAACCGTATGTTTCTAAGTGGCAATTGAATATTCTGGAAAACACAATAAATACTGATTGGCCACAATTCTATTATTTTTTAGGTCTGATATGCTTGTATTATGTATGGTTGTTGACTATACAAATCATTCCCAGATTTTTACGTGGCATATATTCGCGTAAATTACATCGGTATTTAAATTTCTTGTTATATTATCGTGTTTATAATAACGATATATCTTTCTTTATAGATACACCACCAGCAACGATAAATCAGTATACCGGCAAATTAAGTAATTCTTTTGAAGTTTTGACTATAGATTTCTGGGGCGATGTTGTTGGAACAACACTTGGTTTAATAACGGTATGTATTGCAATGACTATATTAAACTGGCGGTTTTTAGTAGTTGTTATAATATATGCGATTATCAAAATAATATGGCAAATGTTAAGCCAAAAGAAAATAACAAAGCATGCTGTTATTGTTCAAGATGAAGCGGCGCGCTATTATGGTAGACGTGGAGACAGTTTATCACACGCATTAATTGCAAAATTATTTGCAAACACAGAATATGAAAATCAAGTTATTTACAATGGTGCAGGAAAACTGATAACACTGGAACGCAAAAATGCCTTTTTGGTGCGATTTAGATGGGTACCAACCAGTATTATGTGGCGCGTGGTATCTGTAATTTTACTGATAATGTGTTTCATGTTCGTCAAAGATGGTTCTTTAACGATAGCAGATTCTGTACTTGTACTGACTGCAACTGCACGTATAAATAATGCCCTTGGCAGATGGAATGAAACATTTGCAAAATATAATAAAACCAAAGCAGAAACTGACAAAGCATATAAAACTGTGGTCAAAGAACGAACAATAACAGATAAGCCACGTGCGAAAATATTTCGCAGTAAAAAACCCGATATCGTATTTGAAGACGTCAGTTTTGGTTATGGTGATAAAAATATATTAAAACATTTATCTTTGCGTGTCGCACCAAAAGAAAAAGTTGGTATTGTTGGTCTATCTGGTGCAGGAAAAACTACATTATGTAATTTACTGATGCGCATGTATGATGTGGGATCTGGTTCTATCAAGATTGCAGGAATGGATATACGCGATATCAAACAAGAATCTTTGTTAAAAAATATTTCTTATGTCCCCCAGGACACAGAATTATTTAATCGCACTGTGATGGATAATATTAAATACGCCAAACCACACACATCAGATTCCGCTGTTATCAAGGCATCCAAAGCGGCACACATACACGAAAAAATATCAAAATTACCTAATGGATATAAAACATTGGTTGGCAATAATGGTTACAAGTTTTCTGGCGGTGAAAGGCAACGTTTATCTATCGCACGTGCTTTGTTAAAAGATGCACCAATTATCATTTTAGACGAAGCAACATCTGCGATGGATTCTCAAAATGAATTAGCAATTCAAAAATCTCTGCAGGCAGCTTTGCACGGCAAAACCGCGTTAGTAATCGCACATCGATTGTCTACATTACGTAATATGGATAAAATCATTGTCTTAAAAAACGGTCAAATTGTAGAAACTGGTTCGCATAAACAATTACTGCGCAACAAGAATGGCATTTACAAAAAATTGTGGAATACACAAACTGGTGGATTCATCGCATAAACAAAAAAATACAAACTATATCTACAAAACATCTATTTATAACTTTGTTTTTTACAATCCGTTAAACACTACATGATGTCGCTAGATAGGAAAACAAACTGTTGGTTGTTGATTGATTTTATTTTATAAATCAACTATTATTAGAATACACAACAACAAACAAAGGGAACACAGGAGAAAAATCATGACACATGAAGATGTATGGCATGCCATAGAACAATTTGCAAATGAACATCATATGTCTTGTTCTGGTTTGGCAAAATGCAGCGGATTGGACCCAACAACATTTAATAAAAGCAAGCGCTGGTCTAAACAGGGGCAACCACGTTGGCCATCAACAAACAGCATATCAAAAATATTATCATCAACCGGTGCATCAATTACTGATTTTACAAAATACATCCCTTCGTAAAACCAAGATAGATAAAAATATAATCACGATAAAATATATATGGTTTGTCTTAATTGAGACAAACCTAGATTTTTTTCAAAAAAATACAATTTGCGAATCGCTTGACGATTATCACAACCACCTATACAAAAATAATTTTAGCCCAAAAAACAACGAATTACTATTAAAAATTACCCAAACACAAAATACAAAAAATATTTTTTGACAAATTACTTGACAAATCGTGTTTTGTGTATTACATTATAACTCGTCAAAGGAAGAATTCTTTCATTTGACCATAGGGCCCAGGGTTTTCAGACTCCCTCCTACATTCTCTCTCCTCTGGACTTTGGGCCCAAAATCAGTTTAGGATGCCTAATTTCTTTTTCTCCTTTCCTTCCTTTCAAAGGCATCCGAAAAAAATGCCGCTGGTAACAGCGGCGTTTTTTTATTTGCTATAACACAAGATTAGGCGCAAACCTAAATGATATATCTTTTTAATGTTGGTTAATGATACACAAACCAAATATTTGAATCTTTATCTTGATTTTGCACTAAACGATGGTACTATTGGTGCAGCCAGAGAATTCTGAATAAAAAAAGAGACACAGATGTTTTTTTCAGAAGCAGTATATTTAATAAAGAATAATGTAGATTTGAATAGTGTGATTACGAACACAAATGAAACTCTATCATGGGGAGATATGTATTGGTATAAACTGGAAGATATGCGCGAAATGGTATCTTGTGACGTTTACATCAAAATTAACAAAACAGATTGTCCAAAAGCAATCAGAGATAACATATCGCTTGATATAAAAGAATTTAAAAGCAAACAAAAACAATGTAGAATGAATTATGTTATATACACTAACAAACAAAATTGGTTTCCAAGTAATTCAGAAATCGTAGAAAATACACCACAATATTTTATGTTGAAATTCCCATTAAAAAACGTAAGTAAAAACAAGTTAAATGATAAATGTGAGGAAATGCTCTACAAATTAGCACTATCTTGCACAGAATGCCGTGAAAAGGAATGGAAAAACAGAAATGAAGCTCAGTGGCAAAAGCTGCACGACAGAAGAGCCAAATTACTAAATCGTGTTAAAGGGAACGAGCAAAATCATTAAACCAATATAAAACCCTGATAATGTCAGGGTTTTTCTTTTGCTGGGTTTGCTTGTTTTTAGATTATTTTACAAAAACGCTGAATATTTCCCAATGCGATGAACCAACAAATTGATCCACAGGAATTGCGGTTGTCATTTTATATGCAGCACTTTCTAGTATTTTTTTATCCCGCAAAAAAGTATTTGGATTACAAGATACATATATAATTCGTTTTACTTTTGATTTTGCCAGTTCTTTGGACTGATTCAGCGCACCTAAACGTGGCGGATCCATTATCACAACTTCATATTGATTCAAATTACCCACAGATAACGGCTTTTTGAACAAATCGCGTTTTATGCCATTACCAAAAACATCAAAACCATGTGCATGTGTTGCAAAAGTAAAATTACCCAAACCACAAAATAAATCGGCCACACTTTTTGCGTTTCCTGTATATTTAACAACTAAATCACGCAAAATCTGTTCTGTTTCTATGGTTGGTTGCAGAAAAGCACCCGGTATATAATTTATAACTTTATCATTAAATCTTATTTCAGGGTTTGCATATTTTCTAATTTCTTTTCCGTTCCATGTAATACGTATAATTGATGCAGGTAATTTTGTAACCGCATTTTTAAAATCAGTATTGCAATACTGCACCACAGAAGCGATACATATATCCGTTCCGTTTTCACATTGTGTTATTAAAACACTGCCAGAACCTGTCCATGGTAATTTTGCGACATATGGCAAAACCGCATTTATTTCAGGCAATAAATTTGGACATTTATTTATATCAATAACATCTTTGGAATGTGATTTATAAAACCCAAAATGTCCATCCGTAAATGCAAAATCTGCACGCCGCCGAACACCCGCATTGCCCCAAACAGGTTCGTGTGTAAAACCCAATTTTGGCAAATTAGATAATTTTTCATTGCGATAATTTACATTTGAAAAATCATACTGACAACCACCACATATATTAAAGAAAGGACACGTTTTCATAAATAACCTTTGTATTGGTATATAATTTTAACATAAAAACTATCTTGATTCCAAGCAGTTTTGAAATTATTATATACAGTATGATGAAAAACACAGATAAAAAAGTTGCTTTGTTTGCAGGTGCATTATCACTTCCATTTTTGGCGCGTGATGCGTTAAGAAAAAACGGATGGGATGTGTTTGTTATTGGATTAAAGAACTTTTATGACCCAAAACTAAATCCTGATTTAGTTATTAGATTGGGTGGCGGTGGCACTGCTGCACGAGAATGTAAAAAACGTGGCATTCACAAATTGGTATTTGTTGGCGCGTTGGGTCATATTAATTTATATGATATCAGACCAGATTTTTGGTCTATATCTGTGTTGCTTAGTGTTTTAAAACATCAACGGGGGTATGATTCAATGGCTGTTGCTTTTAATAAAGCGTTAGAAAAACGCGGATATGAAATTGTTGCTGCTCAAGATTTAGCACCTGAATTAACATTTGAAAAAACTGGAATTCAAACCAAGGTTAAACCATCTAAATCTGATGAACATGATATAGAACGTGCAATTCAGGTATCACAAACAATTGGTCGCGAAGATATCGGTGCATCTGTGGTGGTTGATAAACAGGTTGTCGCAGTAGAAGCAGCCGAAGGAACTGCACACATGTTGGAACGTGTTGTTGAAATGCGCAAAAATCGCAGAAAAACCGGTGGTGTATTCGCAAAAATGACGAAACCGGGTCAAGATTTACGAATTGATGTTCCTGCGATTGGGATTGATACTGTCAAAGCGGTCAAAGCAGCAAAATTACATGGTATAATTGTAAATGCAAAAACATGTTTTGTTATTGACAAACAAGCGGTTTTAGATGCGGCAAACAAAGCCAAGATATTTATCAAAGCGATATAAAAAACCGTCACAAGACGGCTTCTTTAATAAATCTTTATTTCACAATGTCTTTGACTGTGACCTTGAATACAGTTTCTTGACCGGCAAGATTTGCTGCTTGGTAATCAACTGGAAATGTCACTTTGATTTCACGTGTTTCGCCCTTTTTAGCACCAATTAACTGTTCTTCAAACCCGGGTATAAATGCCCCAGACCCCAGTTGCAAGGCATAATCTGTGGATGTACCACCCTGAAATTGTTCACCGTTTAAAAAACCAGCAAAATCAATTATCACGATATCACCATTTTTCGCGTGTTGTTCGCATGCACCAACCAATATAGAACCACAAACAACTGCTGCCGCTGATACAAGTTTTCTTTTCATTTTATACTTTCCTTTGATTATTTGTTATAAACACATCTGAAACCGTATTCACGCATCGTAGCGCCTTCTGATTCAACCCTGTAATCAAAAAATGATGTTGGACGCATAACTTCAAACGAAGGTTCATCATAAATCATAACAATACTTTCTGCATTACGACCACATACATGTTTCATTTCATAATCTGCAACACGTGCCAATACCGTTCTAGAATCTGCATCAATATCTGTACCAGATGCATTTTGCATTAAACGCAATCGCATTTGACGCACATCTGTATCACCCAACAATATTTCAACCCGAACCATTGTGCCTTTGTATTCTTGCCATCTGGTTTCTTTGCGGGCAGTATCCCAACGTACAGATGATGCTTCCCTTTCTGCCATGGTTCTTGGACGATACGAATCGATTTGTGCGAATTCGTTTTTATCGGTTATATATTCATTGGTTTGTTCATTATACGCAGTCCCATCTTTACCATCAGAACCGTAATAATCACTGTTGCTGCCGCCACAGCCAGCCAGCATCAAAACAGCACCCAAAATATAGAATATTGATTTTTTCATTTTTGCTTCTCTCTTTTTTTCTATTTTATCAAATAAACTGTTTTGATTCAAGCCGCGATTTATGATAAAATAAAAATATGGCAAATGTAGTTCTTGAATCTTTGTTAAAACCTTTGGAAGAGTTTTATACTCCTTCTTTTGTTGAAGAAATTGCTATAAATCATGCAGGTGAAGTATGGTTGCGTTTGCATGGCGCACGTGTTCCATGGGTTGCTTATAATTCAGAAATCTTATCTAAACAATATCTGGTGGATTTAATTCATACTGTTGCAAATATTTACGAAAGGCCGTTTAATCCAACCAAAGGTATTCCTGTGGTTTATGCTACATTACCTGGGAATCATCGTTTTACCGCCATTGCTGGACCAAATGTTCAATATGATGAACGCGATGTGACCGGCGGTGTTGCGCTGAATATTCGTGGTGGTGGTGTCCAAGAAACCAGTTTTGAAAATTATCACTTAGAAAAAGGGAAACAATTATTAAAAGTAAAACCACGCAAATCGATTCGTCCTGATGACCCATATGACAGATTGATGTCTGCAATCAATGACGGCAGTCCTATTTTAATAAGTGGTGCAACGGCAACTGGTAAAACAACATTTTTGAATCACATGTTGACACTGATTGACCAGAACAGTCGTGTTATTACCGTTGAAGACGCACGCGAAATACATGTACCACAAAAAAATCGAGTACACTTTATTTTATCCAGAACAGAACAAAATAATGATTTTAATTATGCACGATTACTTGATTTGGTTGTCCGTATGACCCCAGACGTGATTATTGGTGGCGAAATATCAACAGATAACGCATCTGTATTGTGGGAAATGTTGGGTACCGGTCACGACCATTTTTATACTACGATTCATGCAGAATCAGCAGAGGCAGCATACGCAGCATTTGCAGACCGTATTTTACATACACAACCTGCGTATAATCGTACAGATTTAATTGCAGAAATGAAAAAGAAAATCCGCGTTGTTCAATTATCGCGTGATGGTGCCCTGCGTGCTGTGACAGAGGTTGTGTAAACCTACAAAAAACTTGCAATCCAATGATTTAAAGGTATACTATTCCCGACAAAACGGGGATATAAAACATGGCTGCTACAGAAAACAACGGAATAAACTGGGAAAAAATATTTGGCACATCTATAAAAATCACAGTTCCATATATTATTGGAATTACAGTTGGTTCCAAATATATGGAAAATAATATGGGTTGGATAGATGTAATGACACAAGGAATCTTAGCTTTCTGCGTATGTTATTTGTCTGGCGCATTATTAAACGGTATCTACAATATAATAAACACACAAAAAAACAAACAGTTACCAGAACATCAAAACAACCAAAACGGTCGTTAAGACACAACAAAAATTTAATAAACAAAAGGATTGAAAATGTCAGACAAAGAAAAACAAGATAATGAATGGACTTATAAGATTAGATTCTCGATCAGCGGTACTGTTATGTACGCTATTGGTCTTGCAAGCGGTACTGCAAATCAAATGCTGGAAACATCTACAAACATAGATTGGAATTATCTGATTTCCAATACTGTTCAGCAATCTGCCCTTGTTTTCTCTGGCAGTATTGGAGTTTTTGCTTTACTAGATTATGTAAACAAAAAACGTGGTCGTTAAAATAATAAACAACAAAAAAACGAGACAAAAATGATGAGTGTATTTGAACAAAAAATGTTACAAAAATTTAAAAAATTACTAGAACAACCAGATATTGAGATAGAAGACGTTCCTGGTTCAGTAGAATACCCAGTAAACGGTTACAAGCTTAAACACAAAATAATAGTTAATACAGAATGTAAAACAGAACAAATTTTGTTTATAGAACGAGATGGGATGAGTGGCAATTGTAGAAGTATAAAAATAACAAATTTGAATACAGATTTGAATAAAGAGCTAAGCGAAGAGTTTAAACAATTGCTAGTTGATATGATACACGACAAATATAGAAAAGATGAGGAAAAAAAGCGAGCAGAAGCAGTCGTTAAAAACAGACAGAAAAACGAACAGAAAGTATTAGATTATCTTGATTCTTTCATCTCGGCAAGTCTCGATTCTAGATAAAAGAAAACAAACCCTGAATTATTTCAGGGTTTTATTTTACATAAAATTCTGGGGATTGACGTCGATTTTAACACGAACATTGGCGGGCTGTTTTACTTTGTTCAGCCAATCGCGAACAATGGGTTGCAAGTTTGCTTTGGCTTCGCCTGCGACCAAAAAACGCATACGGTACCAATTGCGAATTTGATAAATCTGGGCTGCGATTGGTCCCATTATTTTTCCACCGTTTAATTTCGGTGCTGCATTTGCCAATTGTTCGCAATATTTTTTCAACGTTGTTTCTTTGTCTGCCTCTACCACCACAGCAATTAATTGACCATACGGTGGCATTTTAGCGTTTTTGCGTGATTCCATATCAGACGCAATAAATTCATCACGGTTACCAGCACAAATTGCAGTTATAACAGGATGTTCAGGTTGATAAGTTTGCAACAACACACGTCCTGGAAATTCACCACGCCCTGCCCGACCTGCCACTTGAAATAATTGTTGGAAAGTATGTTCGCCAGCGCGAAAATCCGTACCAAACAACCCCATATCCGCATCAACAACACCAACCAAAGTCAAATTTGGAAAATGATGTCCCTTTGCCAAAATCTGTGTTCCAATCACAATATCTATTTCACCACTTTCCATTTTATGAACTAATCTTTCCAATGCTTCACGTGACATTATTGTATCACTGGAAACCAATGCTGTGCGCGCGTTTGGAAACTTTATCGACACTTCTTCTTGAATTTTTTCAAGTCCAACACCACGCATAGAAACTTCACCACAACACTGTGGGCATTTATCAGGCAACACAACTGTTTTCCCACACATATGACATAATAATTTACCAATATGTTTATGATAATTCATACCCACAGAACAATCAGGACACTGTGCAACCCAACCGCACTTTTTACACTGAACAATCGGTGCAAAACCACGACGATTTATAAACAACATAACCTGTCTGTGTTGTGCCAAAGTATTCGATATTTCTTCACATAGTTGCGGTGATAAATTACCACTTGTTTCTTGGTCTGAATCTTTATCAATCTTGTATGATTCTGGTCTTTGTTCACGCATATCTATGGTTTCAATTTTTGGTAACTGTGCGCCACCAAAACGCGACATCAAACGCAGACGTTTATATTTGCCCAGCGCAACATTATGCAATGTTTCTATTGATGGTGTAGCACTGGCCAAGATTACCGGAAAATTCGCTATCTTGGCACGTAATATTGCCATATCACGTGCATGATAATTTCCCATATCTTCTTGTTTATATGACGTATCATGTTCTTCATCAATGACTATCAATCCCAGATTTTGCCAGGGCAAAAACAAAGCACTGCGTGTTCCAACAACCATTTTAATATTTCCATTTGCAACACCACGCCAAATTTCACGTCTTCGTGCAGCAGTTAAATTACTGTGCCACACGACAGGTGGCGCACCAAAACGCTTTTCAAATCGCGATATAAATTGAGCAGTCAACGCGATTTCAGGCATCATTAACAAAACTGATTTACCAGCATTATACGCGCGCAAAGCAGAATCAAAATACACTTGTGTTTTACCAGAGCCGGTTATTCCATCTAATAAATGAACGGAAAACATATTCTGTTTCAACGCGTCAGCAATAATATCAGCCGCCGATTGTTGTTCATTACTTAAAACAACTGTACCCGTGTCGTGATATTTATAATCAAATGTATTATTATTTTTCACACGTTGTTCAACCGGAATTAAAATGCCCGTTTTTATCATGGTTTTTACAACAGATAAACTAACATGCGCAATGTTTTGAATATCATTTACAGACATTGCATCATTATCATTTGACTGAAACGCGTCAAAAACCGCCAACCGCGCATCTGTCATTTTGGCATTATTATCAAAATTAAACGCATATAATTGTTCAATTGGTGGCGGATTAAAGGCATCTGGGACATTTATAATTAAACGCAACACTGACCCAGGTGTCATCAAAGTCCAATCAGACATTTTGTAAATCCAATCTATATCAAATTGTGATAAACGCCCCAAAGAACACACTTCTATGATTGGTTTTATTTTTGATACTTCAAGATTACTGTCCCCCACCCCAACAATAACACCGATATATTGTTTATTCATTACAGTGCATCTAACAAAATTGCCAATATCTGCAGATTCGGTTAAACGATAATCGTAACCTGTGTTAATTACGTTTGGTATAAGAACTTTAACAATGTCACCAGATTTGAACATATCCTTAACGTACCCATTTTTTTTATATTTTTCAATAAACATTTTGATATTGATTTACATATTTGTTGCAAATGATTAACTTTTCGATATAATCGTATACGATACAGGGTGTTTCTGTATCGGGGTGTGATTGCCTCGCGATTATCAGCATCAGAGAATGATGTAAAAAATCTCCTACTGTTTATGGTAGGAGGGTGTAGGAATATATAAATACTGCACACTATTTCCTGATAATAATAGCAATCAACCTCCTACCACCAAATATTTGTTTGGTGGCATTTTGTTTTAACCAAAAAACAACAGGAGATTGTATCATGTTATATAAATATACGGTAAAATTGATTTGGTATTATATATTGTCCATTGTTATACCATCAAAGAAAATGCACCATAAATGCGATAAATATAAAAACAAATTACGTGATTATAAAAACAAATTAAATGCTTTGTATAACGTATGCAAAGATATAGACATTCATAAAATTCGCACTGTCAAAGGTGGACATAATATCGGATTTATAATCAATGATAAATACGTATTTAAAACCAAAGACCGCGATAGTTCTGATATCAACAAAGTTATCAAAGAAAAACGCATAACAGATGCTTTTGCAAATATTGTTTCTGTCAAAATACCCAAAATAGATATAGTGGATGCTGGTCAATACGTATTTGTCAAGTATGATTTTATCTCTGGAAAAAATCTGACTGATTTTTCATTACGCACAATTATAAAATATCGTAAGACCTGGACAAAACAAATAGCACAATTCATATTTACTATGCACAATCATTTTCCAGATATGATAAATGATTTAAAAGACCATGACGGCGACAGCTGGGGCCATAATGATATCTGCAATAATATGATTGTTGATACAAAAACAATGAAAATTATTGGTATTATTGATTGGGAATACGCTGGTTGGAATTTTGTAGAAACAGAAATACAAAATTGCACAATGTATTCACCTAAACTTATTCAAGCAGATTTTGATATACTGATTCGTGCAGAATATGCAAGCATCAGGAATAAATAATCATCAAAGCAATCATGATATTTTTGCCAAAACATGTTCAACATCTATATCTGTTGGAACGTGCAAGATTTCATAATTTGGTGTAAATTGGGTTTTAAACCAAGTCCTTTGTCTTTTGGCATATTGATTTGTTTTTGTAATCCAATTTTCAATTGCTTGGTCTTCTGTTATTTCGCCACGCAACATTTTACAAAGTTGTTCCCCACCAATTGCGCGTTTTTCGTCCATATTGTTATCCAAAATATATTTTGCTTCGTCCAGTGCAGCACCCGACATCATCTTTGGTACACGAACGGCAATTCTTTGCAGCAACAATTCACGATTTGGATTTATTAATATTTTGTACGCATCCGGAACCAACGCACCATGTCGTGGCATTTTTTGCCACTGTGATAATGAGATGCCTGTTTCCAGAAAAACTTCTACTGCACGCGCGGTCCGTTGTGGGTCTGTTTTAATAAAATCTTCTGGCAATAATTTAAATACTGCATCTGGACACATTTTGACCATTTCACGTGCTTTTGCCCTGTTTTCCTTACTGATTTCTGGTATTGAAGAAATACCATGTATCAGAACATTGATGTAATATCCACTGCCACCAACAAAAATCGGTATTTTACCCATTTTAACAACGGCTGTCATCGCATCTGTTGCCAAATGCAAATAATCAGCCACACTAAGATGTTCATGCAACGATAATATTGAAAACAATTTATATGGTACACCATCTATTTCTTCAAAATTATCTTTGGGTAGACCTGCAAATGGTGAAGCAGAAATTGTTTCAATATCACGATATATTTGAACACTGTCGCAATTTATAATTGCACCATTTATTTTCTTTGCCAATTTATGTGCAAAATCAGATTTCCCTGATGCTGTTGGACCTGCAATAATCAAAGATTTTATTTTCATGATCTGTATTATAAAAATCACATGTACTATTTTCAAGCATTTCATTGAAAAAAATCAAATTGTGTTTTAGATACTAATAATGTACAATGAAAGCATATATGAAGAAAGGAAATATCATGAAAAAAATTCGTGTTGCTATAAATGGTTTTGGTCGTATTGGTCGCTTGGTTTTACGTGCTGCTTTGGAATCTGGACGCAAGGATATAGAATTTGTTGCAATCAATGATATCAGCCCGATTGAACAAAATGTATATTTATTACAATACGATTCAGTTCATGGCAAATTACCAATGGTTGTGACACAGAAAGATGATTATATTTTGGTCGGTAATCAAAAAATTAAATGTTTATCTGAACGTGACCCGTCCAAATTGCCATGGAAAAAATTAAAAGTTGATATAGTTATGGAATGCACTGGTTTATTTACCAGCGCAGACAAAGCACGCATTCATATTGAAAATGGTGCAAAACGTGTTTTGGTATCTGCACCATCTGTTGGTGCTGATAAAACAATAGTTTTTGGCGTAAATGATAATAAATTAACAAAAAAAGATTTAATTGTTTCAAATGCATCTTGTACAACAAATTGTTTGGCACCGGTTTTAAATATTTTGGATAAAAAATTCGGAATAAAAAGCGGTTGGATGACAACAGTTCACGCTTATACTGGCGACCAACAATTATTGGATAAAAATCACAAAGATTTCAGACGCGCACGCGCAGCAAATCTGTCCATGATTCCAACCAGTACTGGTGCAGCAAAGGCAATTGGTTTGGTTTTACCCAAATTAGCCGGAAAAATGGACGGTATTTCTGTACGCGTTCCAACACCAGATGTTTCTTTGATTGAATTGGTTTTAAATATGAATAAAAAGGTTTCGGTAGAATCTGTAAATAAAGCATTTATTGCAAATCAATCTTTGATTTTGGGTTGCAACGAAAAGCCACTGGTTTCCATAGATTTTACACACGATTCACACAGTGCGATTGTTGATATAACATTGACCAAAGTAGTTGATAATAATGTTTTACATATCAGTGCTTGGTATGACAACGAATGGGGATTTTCCAACCGTATGTGCGACACAGCCGTTGCAATGGGTAAATTGATATAAAGATACAGGTTATAAAAAAATAACCCTAACCATTTCCTTTTAGGTATGCCGTTTCTTGTGCTACTAGTTGTGCTATTCGTGCTTGTATTTTTCTACAAGTTTGACACGCTGTCCGACATTGTTGTTCAAAATTTTTACGCTCTTCTAATGTTATCCACCCTGGTGCTTCAAGGTTCTTAATTTTTAGCATACTTGCGCCATTCACTATGTATGATTCAGCATTATACGATAATGTTAACAGACATAAATCTTGTTCAAGAAACTTATTACAATCAGCGCCACAATACAGAAACAATGAATTTGGAACTTTTATTTCAATATCTCCACATTCAAGACAAAGATGACAAATCCCTTGTACACGCTTCCCAAATACATCAGAAATTACATTATCTTTTACTCTAATACTATTATCTATTACCCATCTATCACCGTTACCAAAATCCTTTACTGATAATTTACAACCTGCATCAGCACATGCTTTTTTTAAATAGCAATCACCTTTTTTTGTACATCCGGACACCGATACAATTGGCTCACTACAAAAATCCATGTTATAACCCTTTATACTTTATTAACAGATGTTACATTAACACAAAAAAAATAGGTAGTCAAGCAATTTTATGTTTAATTTCGCGGATACGCGCCAATATTTCACGTAAATCTTCATCAGAAACAGATGGTTTTTGTGATTTATTTTGAATGTTTTGAATTTCATCAACTAATACTATACAAAGTGTCGCTAATAACGCACTTTCTTGTAACGGCCCAATTTTATCCAGAATTTGACGCGCACGTGCATCAACCATGCGTCCCAATTCTATCAAGCGCCCTTCTTGACCGTCTTCACAGCCCATTGGGTAATTTCTGTTTACAATAGGTATAGATACGACACTCATTTCTTTAATTTCTCTAGGATAGAAACAGATTTTTCAATTAAATCTTTGGCACGTTCGTTTTTTTCGCGCAATGTTTTGACCTGTTTAGTTAAAATTGCCACTTCTAAATCTGTTTGTTTGCTGGCACACATGGCATCAGCACGCAAATGCAACGCATAAGTTTCCAAAGATTCCAGTTCTTGAAAAATTTGCTGTTTTATGTCAGACATATTTGCATATTAAGACATTTTTTATATGCGTTCAACCTTAAAATGTGATATAATGAACCTATTAAACAAGGGATGTGTTTTATGAAGACCAAAATCATTTATATTTCAGGAAACGAGATTTTTAATATTGCCGATATCCGCACCGCTTTTGAAGAGGTTCGTAATGCGTTGCAATTAGGTACAGATACTGTGTTATTCGGAGTACCCGTGGACACAGATGACGCTGGATTTGGAACATCTGAATCAGAAGAAACTATACAATCTGAACCAGTTGACATATCAGAAGAAACACAAATCACAGAACCTGTGATTGAAGATATTGATAATCCAGCAGAATCAATCGTTGTTCAAGAACCTGAAAATCAAAAACAAAAACGTAGTCGTTCAAGAAAAAAATCTGATCCAAATCAAAACATCGAATCAGATAATACAATTGTTAATACACCTGTGGAACAAGAAACAGAAAAAGTTGTTCCTATATTATCTGTGCTATCTGGCAAAGAAGATGAAAATGAACCAACAGAAATAACAACAGAAGAAAAAATATCAGAAGACACTGTTGAAATTATCCAAGATAATCAAGAAATGGAAAATGATGTCATAACTGAAATAGATGCCGAACCAGAAACAGAAAATATTGGTGAACCTGATTTAGAAAAATTATTGTCCAGTATGACACCGTTGCAAGAAGATGCTTTGGAAGATGATAAAAGCATTGATGATATGAAAAAAATAACAGATGATATTCAATCTGATGATGTGGACGCAACATTGGAACAATTGGCAACTGAATTCGCAGAAGCCCAAGATAAAATCGCATCTGAAACAAAATCATCTGGTCGCAGTAAAATCGGTAAATTACGTAATATATTACCGTTTAAACAATCAAAACACAAAGACCAAGGATTGGGTGATTTGTTTGGCTGGGCCGGGGTTGCAGCTAATGATGAAGATTTTTCAGTACCTGGATTTTTTACAAATGCAACATCAAAAAAATAAAGTATGGAAAACGCAAACATTATTGATTTATTAAAAAACTCTGGTCTGAATGAAGTCAGCATAGAGAACGGTTTTGTTTTATTCCAAGATCCAACGTGTATATTACCTGCTTTTGATGTTGTGTTGCATTACGCATGGATTATCGTTTTGATTTTGATTGGTATTATGCTGTTTGGATGGGGTGTAATATATATTCGTAATGGTGTGAAATTGGATTCGTTATTTGGAAATGCAAAATCGTTATTATTAATATTAACTGTGTTTGCTTTGGTAAAACCAATCGTAAATGTTGTATATGGCGATAATTTATTTGCTAAACAATGTGACATCAAAAAAGTGTCTTTGGACACAGCCCAAGATTTATTAAAACAACGCGAAAAGCAATTTGAAAATAACACAGTATACATGCAACAAGAAACATTTGATGTTATTGATTCTGGGGTTATAGATGAAAATCAACAAGACATCGTATTCGTTATGCCACAAACGGAAAACTATATATCTGGGGTATCAAATATTCAATCTGTTCAATATACGCAACGAGAAACAATTTATATCAGTCAAGATGGAACTAAAATTGTTCGTTCTGGGGGCAGTGTTGCGTGGCGAAATAATAATCCTGGAAATATTAGAAAATCAGATTTTGCCATGGCAAATGGTGCAATTGGTGTAACTGATAAATGGGCAGTTTTCCCAGATGAACGCACAGGATTAAATGCCGTAAAAAAATTATTACGGTCAAAAAATTATAACAATTTAACTGTATCTGCAGCCATTTACAGATGGGCGCCAGCCAGTGATAATAATAATCCTGAACAATATTCAAAACATATTTCAAATATGACGGGTTTACCATCAGATGCGGTCATTAACAATTTATCTGATGATGATTTGGAACATATTGCACGCGCAATACAAAGTTTCGAAGGTTGGACACCTGGAAAAGAACAAAGATTATAAAAGGATATCCAAAATGAACAAATCAAATAGTATTATTTTATTTTTATCAGTACTTGTATTTTTGGGAATCGGATTTGTTGTATATCAAAAATATTTTCAATCATCTGCATCACCAGAAACAACCATTTCAACAAATTCAATTGATGATAATATAACAATTAAATCTGATGGTTTTTCTGACGGTCTGCCAAAACCCGATTCTGTGGTGAATTATCCATTAGATGAATTCGGAACAGGTGTTGCACAAAAACAAATATATCGCATAGATATAAACAACGATGGTCAAACAGACAAAATTACAAAAACTTTTGTTGAAACAGGAAATGCACATTCTTATTATGAATATAAAATTGAATTGCGTCACGGAAACGAATACATAGATGTAACACCAAACAATTTAAAAACAACAAATGGTGCAGAATGCGATTTACAACAAATTCAATTTTCTTTGAAACCACAATTCAGCGCAAAAATCATATATCGTGAATTGGGTAATTATTGGAATCAGCCAACCGTTGCAAAACAAAAAAAATTAACATTGATTGGAAACAAAATTCAAGAATCTGAAATTAAAACTTTGAAATCTGTATGTGATGTAAAAGTGTTGTTTTAATTTCTTTTGTTCAGTATATGTGAATTGCGCGCAGAATACACTATGCCACCAGACACAACAAAATGGTCATACAGCCCGATACCCAATTTTTCCAATGCAGATTCAATTTCCATAGTTATCTTTATATCTTGGGAAGAAAACGTAGTATTTGGTGTTGGATGATTGTGTATCAAAGCAATATTGCTGGCATTTAAATTCAAGGCCCTTTTTACAATTTCACGAACATATACCGCAGCCCAATCAGTTGTTCCTGTACTGTGTAAATGATCTTGGATTAATTTGAATTGAGCATCCATATATAACACATGAAATTCTTCTATGGGTTTTCCACCCAAAATTAATTTACAATAATTTTCGAATTTTGCATAGTTGTGAAATATAGGTTCTGAATCCAAAACGCATCTATATTCTAATGCCATCAGTTTATGAATTATTTTGAAAAATATCGCAGTGCTTTCTTTAATACCTTTGTTTTGCAACAAAGATTCCATAGGCGCAGAAAATAATTGATATAAATTGCCATACTTTTTATATAGTTGTCTGGACAAAGTGTACACGTCACGTCTGGGTATAGCATAAGTCAAAAGCAATTCTAATAATTCTTCTTCGCTCAATTGACCAGCCAAAAACTTTTGACGCAAACGCGCTCTGTGTCCTTGTCGTAAAGATATATCATCTGACTGATTAATCATGGGTCATTTTTTCAGTAAATATTATTACCCCGTCTTCTGTAATACCCAATGTATGTTCCCACTGAGCAGACAATCCACCATCAACAGTTCTGGCAGTCCAACCATCTGGGTCTATTTTACAATCTGGTTTGCCAGTATTTATCATCGGTTCAATTGTAAATACCAATCCTGGAACCATTTTTACTTTGTCCCACATTTTATCATAAAAATGAAATATTTGTGGATCATCATGCATAACTTTGCCAATACCATGTCCAACAAAATCACGAGATATAGAAAAACCATGCGGATGAACAACAGATTCTATGGTTTTACCAATTTCTGATAACGGCACCCCAGGCGCACAAATTGAAATTGCAGCATTCAAAGCATCTTGACATGTTTGAACCAATTCGCGTGCTTGGTTTGAAACTTTGCCAATCATAAACATTCTGGATGCATCGCCATGAAAACCATGGTATTCAGCGGTTAAATCAACATTTACTATATCACCATCTTTTAATATAACATCATCATTTGGTATGCCATGAACAATGACATCATTTACAGATGTGCATATGCTTTTTGGGTACCCCATATAACCTAAATCAGAAGAACGCGCACCGTTTTCCTTTAAAAAACCAGCAACCAATCTGTCTATTTCACCCGTTGATATTCCAGCCACGACATATGGCGTGATAAAATCAAAACATCTGGCAACTAAATCGCCAACAACACGCAATCTTTTGAAATCTTTTGGTGCATATACAGAAGACAACATTTTTATTTCCTTCTTTTCAAAGCCAATTTTGCAGCATGCACAGATAATTTTAATGAAAAATCGCGAATTAAAATTTCTGGTTGCATACCATTTGTTCTACACATTTTTTCTAAATCGTTTAATTTAGATAAAACGTTTACGATTTCTGATTCTGGCCATACTTTGACAGCCATATTAAACTTGTCAGCCACTTTCCAAAACAATTTTGGTAATTGCCCATCTACAACCGCTGTTAATAATCTTGTAAAATGAATATACAGCATACGGACCAACATATTTGCGTCTGCACCTGCATATAATAATCTGTCCAGCGCAATCATCGTCTGGTCTATGTGTCCAGCCGTTAAAGAATACATATAATCGTCTGCGCTGGATGCAGAAGTATCAGGCAAACACTTTTCAACATCTTCTAAATCAACAATGTGTTTATCGGAAACATAAATCGCAATTTTTTGTAAAAAACTGCGTGTGATACCCCTGTCTCCACCAAGATGTGCCAACATATATGACATTGCATCTGGAGTCACTTGTTTAATACCGGCTTCGGTTGATAATTCTTTGTGAATCAGCGCTTCCAAAGTTTTACTGTCATCTGTATAACATGCGATTGCCGCTATACTATTATTTTCTTCAAATAATTTACGCAAAGAACCCACACGTAAATCGCCAGCCGTCACAATCACAGTTGCGCACAAAGAAGAAGATGTCACCAAATCAGATATTATTTCCGTATCATCATTACCAGCCCCAGAAATTATAACCACTTTGCGACCACCAAACATAGATGGACTACAACTTTCTGCAAACACAGCATCTTGTTTGTCCCGTAATTCATTTGCATCTATGGCCAATAAATTATCTTTTTCTATATCTAATTTTCGAAGCGCTTTGTCACACAATTCATCGACCAAACCCGCATCTGGGCCGTATATCAACACAGCATTTATATTTGCTATACCGTTATTAAAATCAATTTCTTTCCACTTCATTGTTTAATTAATTTTGATGTTTTTGTGTTTCAGTAATTACGTGCATACCTATTTTGTCCGCCAATACACGAATCGTATTCGACACTGCATTGTTATAAGATGCATTTGCAGCAACCAAATAACCTACAAACGTATAACTTTCCGATGCAGATTCTGTGCCTGTGGCTATCGTTTTTGTACCGTCCTGTAAAACATACGAAGCGGTCAATTTAACTTCTTGCCAAGTGGCGCCACCCGTTCTTTCCAACGCTTTATATTGTGTGGTTGGGTTCTGCAAATTAACGGTTAAATTATATTTTGCGCCATTATCATGAACCCCACCAAATTTGGTATTTAATGCATTACGTAATTCAATACCGTTTATACCGCTGATTGGTGCAACATAAACATCTGTGTCAGAACCAGAAAACACAGGTTTAAAACTGCATCCAACCAACATTAAAAATAAAAATACTTTCTTCATACCTTTTTCCTGTTGAACTTTATTGTTATATTAGCTACAGTTTGAATAAATCGCAAGAGGGAATAGTGAATATTTTTTTAATACTATTATCTGTTATGTTTATGGCAGGATATTATCTTATATCCAGTCCTTCGCAACGCATAACCGCCCAAGAAACTGAATACGCTATAAAAAAGGCAGAATTACGTTCTGTGGCAGAATGTGTAGTTTCTGCACAAAATGCCGTGATGTATGGTGAAATTTTCTCAGATATATGCGTCCAGCGATATGATATCAACAGCAAATATATATGTATGAATGCCCAATATAATATTATGCCTTGTGATTCAGATACAGGAAAACCGCCTGCATATAATTTCATTATAACATCCAGCCATTCTTTACCCGAATCAGAATATAACAATATGTTGGAAATACTGGAACAATATTATCCAGAAGCCGGCACTTTCGGTATTTTTGTGAAACCCGAATTAATATCTGCTGGTTCTGTGACCAGACGCGCCATTTCAAATAAAATCATAGATTCTGCGAAACTACAAAATGGGCAATTGGTATATATTATGCAATATGCTATACCCAAAGAAACCATAGATTACCCATTGGCTGACGGTTCAGATATAAACTGTCCAGCAGGAACGATGAAAACTTATCGTTTCGGGCGATGGCAATGTGTCGGGTATAATTACAAAGTATCTTGTACTGGTGATACTATTTGGGATTCTAATTTAATGGACTGTGTGGCAGACGAAACCAGGAAACCATTATGCGCAAACAATCAGACCGCTGTGATGGTTGAAGATATTTGGGAATGTGTTGATCCGTTTGCAGATAAAACATGTCCATCTGGCATGATTGCACGATTAAATTATAATGATTTAACATGGGAATGCATAGACGACCCAAACACAGTTAAACAGGTTAAAAAATGTGACAATATTGCGAATATCAATAAAACACCCAGTGGTGGTGGTGGCACGACTTTGCGTATCAGAAGTATTTCTTGTACTGATTGTGAACAAGTTTATGTTAACGAAGAAACATGTGAAACATTTTGTATTCCAGATGTATCTAAATTAAATGACCCAAAATGTTATGCTGGTGATATAGATGAATGTTCTGGGCCGACACGTGGTATTTATTTTGGCTTTAATCAGAAATCAAGAATTGATGGAATCAGCGCTTTGCAAAATGCAATTATTACATTGGACAATAACCACAGTCAAAACAGAAAGTTTAATTGTATGGACTGCGGTGAAATGGTTATAGATACTGAAAACTCTATTTCTCCATACACAGCGATTTGTAAATAATGTCTATATCATAGGGTATTTTTATGGTATAATAATCCCTGACCAACAAAGGATAAACTATGCAAAAGTGGGAAAAGGCATTAAATAAGTTTCTAGAAAGATATATTAATAAACCTTGGTTTGAAGGCGCTTTGTTATGTGGTTCTTATGCAACAGGTAATCAAAACAAGTTTTCTGATATAGATATAACCATTGTGACTTCTAACGATATTGGTTGGCACGAAAAGTCAAATTGTTATGTTGATGGATTCTTGATGGAATATCTGATAAACCCTGTGTATAAATACCAGGAATTTATGGCTTCAGATATAAAGAACAACAAGGTGTTGATACATAATATGTTTGCTTATGGTATTATTTTATATGATAAAAACGGAATGGTAAAGAAATTGCATCAGCAAGCTGTTCGTGATTTAAAGAAGAAATTCAAACCGTTGCCTAAATCTTCGGCTGATTTTAAGAAATATTATCTGTGGGACAGATATGATGAATTAAAATCATTAAAACACGATGGATATCATATAGATTTAACATATTGGACTTTGGTCAGCGAATTGATACATGCATATTGTAGTATGAATTGCCTGCCATTGTTGCCACAAGCAAAGATAGAAAAGTTTTTAACAGACCCAACATATGCAAAACGGTATCACGCAGATCGTTTACCAGATAAGAAATTCACAAAATTGCTATTGAATTGCTTTAATGCCAAACAGAAAGACAAAATGCCAACAATAGACAAATTATACAATTATGTTATGAAATCTGGTGGTGGATTTGATATTGGCAAATTTCGCGGATATAGTAAAATAGAAAAAAGGTAAAAAATGAAAAAAACAATTGTTGCTATTGGTGGCGGTGAAATAGGAAGAATTAAAGTACATGAAGATGGTCATAGTGAACAAAAACCAATCGAAACCATGGTAATTGATAAAAAAATAGTAGAATTGACTGGCAAAACAAATCCAAAGTTAGTTTTTATCGGTGCTGCATCTGGTGACGATTCTAGATATTTTAAGGCAGTTTCTGACCATTTTGGTGGTCGCTTGAATTGTCGTATAGAAAATTTGATTTTGACAGATTTAACAAAAAGACCAAACATTGAAAATATTCGTAAAATTATCCTGGGTGCAGATATTATTTATGTTGGTGGTGGTAATGTAACATATTTGATGGATGTATTAAAAGATTCTGGTACAGACAAGATACTAAAAGAAGCGTACGATAAGGGTATTGTTATGTCTGGCAATAGCGCTGGTGGTTGTGTTTGGTATGAATCTTATGATAACGAAGAAGATGACGATTTCGATAGTAATAACCTTGAAACACTTAAAACAAAACCTGCATTGGGGCTGATTCGTGGGTATTTTGTTCCACATTGGAATACCAAATCTGAAAATGAAGATGCGGAAGGTTCTGTATCCAGAAATTCTATAAGAAAAATGTTAACCAAAGAGAACAAATGGGGTTATGCTGTTGATGAAGGTGCAGCTATTATGGTTCAATCAGATGGCGATAAACAGGTGATGACTAACATTATATCTAAACCAAGTGCAAGTGTGTATAAGTTAAATCAAGATATACAGAATATTCGCCCTGATAACAAACTGCAAAGATAAATTCGAACTAAGGGAAAGGTTAGATTTCTAACCTTTTCTTTTTAAAAGTTCGTAAACCGGCGAAATAGTGTATGTTTTTAACCTCTAACTTACGAATTTGTATATATACAATAAATACATAGTACCGTGTACCAAAGTTATTTATTCGTTCGTATTATTTGATTCGATATTGACTTTATATTTTTCTTTTCTTTTGGCTATCATATTTTTTATGTTTTCTCTTGCATATTCAAAACTTGATTGAACTAACTCTTGCCCGATACTTTGCATTTCTTCAAACTCTATAGCTCTACGTTTTTTTAATTCTTGATCATCTCTGAATCCTTGGACAAGGTCGACAATTTCTGGTAACGGGGTAAAATAATCTTGTTGTTTCAAAGAGTTTTCTACACCATGTATAAAAACGTTTCTCGCCAATGCATTTAATGCCACAGAATTTATGTTCCGTCCTGGATATGGTTCAACATAACCGATATTATTATGTTCCTCTTCCAAAGTAAAACCTTCGTATTCATAACCCTGTGGAATTAAAAACATATTTCCATATTTCTGCGGTAAAAAAGCAATTGCAGTTTTTGATGGGTGATTTCGTAAATACGGAAACCATTCGCGTTCAATGTCTTTTAGATGATTATCGTCCATATAATCTCTATCGTTACGTATATTGTTTTTTATAAACTTTTGTAACCAACTAAATCGATTTATCATCATATCATCAGATGCAGAAGCAAAATTGATAAAAGCTTTTGATGGATGGCTTAAATCTCCGGCTGGCTCATGAGAAACAACCAACATTTGATCTAGCACTTCTTGTATTTCGATATCATTATAATCTAATTTTAGCATTTGATTTCTTGTTTCGTTTTGCAATTTGCGGGCAATTACCGAACCATAACAATGTGATACAAATGTGATTTGGCGAATTTGTCTTAATGCTTCAGTTAACTCGATTCTTTTACCATCTACAGAAACACGTGGCATAATGATACGATTATATAAATCAATAATATGTTCATCAAGAATGTCTAATGTTCTTTTTTCTATTAAATTTTTTATTTGTTGGATTTCTATATTGGTGTATTTTAAACCAATTAATGTTTTTTGCAATAAATCTTCAAATTGTTTTTTGTCTGTTTGTTTGTTGAACATGATTTTTATATATTTGTCCCATTTTTTATCTATTTGCTCAACTGGTATTTTTTTCCCTTGATCTGATACAAAGTTAAGAATTTTTTTGTTAAAAACTTGTTTTATATTTTTTTGCGTTATTTCTATACTGGCTATTTTTGCATCGTGCAAAATTTCACGATCCCCATCAAATTTTTTATCAAATTCATAAAAAATAGAATATGTAGGAACATCAATATTATATTTTATCAGTGTATTTCTTATTTGTTTGACATTACCGTTTGCGGCTCTGGGGCTTTCAGTTCCAGTTCCCCCAAAATCTATGACACACACTTGATTTGACGGCACAAATTCCACTGGTTTAGCATGGTTACCTTCTGTTTTTTCCGTTTGTGAATCACGTAACAATATTTGTATTTTGGTTGTCATTAATACTTTTCCTTTTTATCGTAATACAATTGTATCATAGATGCAGAAATAAAATAAAGAAATTAGTTTGTTCGTAAAAAATCGGGATTTTGAACTTTGGCAGGCCCAACTGTGCAATTCACGAACTGATGTTATGTGTGATTTGTTGTTGTTCGGAAAAGAAATTAAGGTGTTTCTACGAAATTTTTATGGTATAATATAATATGATAAAATAAAGGGAACAAAAATGTCTGTATTTAATCTGTTAGAAGAACGTCCGCTAAATGATTATATTATCAATCTGATAAAACCAAGTAGCATAAGAATAATTGGAAATACAGAATTTGTGCGGTTAAATATTGATGCAATTGCGAACAACATGGTCTATCAATACATAAAAAGAAGAATCCGCGACTATTATCAACAACAACCATGGCAAACAAAATACTCTTGTTTTAAGTTAGTAAATAAAAATCGTCTTGATTTGCCAGATTGGACAAAAGAAACTTACAATCGCGGTGAAGATATTTACGAATTTGATGCAGATAATGTGTCTGATAATTTCGCAAAAGATTTGTTTATGGTTCGTGATTATTTACTTCCCATAGCAAAAAAATATATTGAACAAGAATGTAATGAAGTTGATTCGTCAAATGGCACAAAAACATTATTCAGAGATTTTGGTTATTTAAAAAATGCTGATGAATACAAAGACCTTTACAATGTCATTCAAAAAGCATACGAATGGAGAAAACTACAGTTTTTGAATGGTAAAGAAAAATTAAAAAACCAAAATAATCCTGCATCTTTCAACATACAAGATATAAACAGCAGATAATAAAGTTCGAAAGTCAGTAAAACGGCATGTGTTTTCAACACCTAACTTACGAACTTGTGCAACCGTTGGAAATCTAATAAAAAATCACCCGTTTGGCTGATTTTTTATTTTTGGCAGGGCCAACTGTGCAATTCACGAACTGATGAAATCAAAGAATTATTGCAATTCGGGAAAGAGATTAAGAAGTTTTTAGATATTTTAAAATTATATAAAAAATAAGTAGACTATTAGCAAATGTAACATCATTAACAATAACCATGCAAGACAAGATAATAAAGGAACAAATAAAAATTTCCATTTGTATGTTTTTATTGCCTGCATAGAAAAAAGTATAAACATAGTGCTAAATAATACTACTACAATTTTATCAATAAATATCAGACAGTTGCGTTCGCATATAAAACACAGCAAGCCGTCCCATTTACCGTTATTTAAAAAGCCCCAAAAATCATTCAGAAAGAATAATACAAGGGTCATAGATAAAAAACTGCCTATAAAACTCATCATTTGTATTTTACATTAACAATTAAATCATGTCCATTATTTTCAAACCATTTTGTGTTGACCCCAAATAGAAATATAATATAAAATATGTGATATGAGAAGGTTACTATTTTATGTTTTTGTTTCTATATTATCGACAACTGCTTATGCAGTAACTGATTACGAACCAATGTTTAAATCGTGTGACGAACTAGCCCAAAAAGGGCAACAAAACGCATCATCTACCATACAGATGGTGCGAATTGTCGAAGAACAAAAAGATTGCTATAAAAATGTTGCGAATAAGATTATAGATATAGAGTATGCAAAGAACAAGCAACAAATGGTATCAGAATTTAATAATTTTATTAAAATTTCGTCCGATATAGCTTATTCTATGCAATATCCTGATAGCTGTAATCCAAATTGTGGAACGATAGTTGGATTAAATGCGGCAAATTTCGAATTAGAAATAATAAAAGCCTATGTTCGACAACTTTTATATATTGTCTCGCCAGAATAATTTAACTTAGTTGTTGAACATATTCCACTCCTCATTCCTACGATTGCTAAGACCTGTCATTACATATCCTCCAGATTTGTTCCATGTTTTCCATGCGGATTCCAATGTTGGGTATGTTGTGTCTTTTAAATCTGGATTATTTATGTATTTAACAACGGTTGAATCTGCAAAGTTTTTAGTGCCGATATTATAAGCCAAAGAAGTAAGAGCATCAAATTGATTCTGCGATAAGGGTACAGTTATATTATCTCGTACGGCACGTTCTGCTGTTGCAATATCAGAACGTAACAATTCTGTAGCTTTGGTTTCAGAAATCCCGTTTCTAAAATATTCGCCCGATTTTACAAGGTGTCCATAACCAATCGTCGCACCTTTTGGTAAGGGTTCGTTTGTATTTACTGGTTTCCCTGTCTTATCATCGTAAATAACATGTTTTCCACCTAGTTTAACACTACCTTCGAAGCGTTTTAATATATTTACACCATTATCGCTCATTTTCATATCTTGTGTCTCATTTTTATCTGTTTTATTATCCGGTTTTTGACCTTTATAGACTTTGCTAGAAATTGGTTTGCCGTTATTATCTAATTCTCGTTCTTCAATCCAACAGCGACAATTGGGATGAATTGGAAATTTTGGAATATCAGTTTCGTTAGTAAATATTTTACCAATAATTTTTCTACAAATGGGACATAACAGTTCATCATGTACGCCGTACCACACCCAAACGGTTTGTGAGCCTTCTGGTTCTGTATCAGAATCATCTGGCACACTGAGTGTATAAACAATCAATTTTTCATTTTGTATATCACCCCAAGGCATTAAAACCCGAACATCTATTTCTTCTTCGACTTCTACGAATTGTGAAAAATCAATTGAAATCCCATTTTCTTCTACCTCGGCTTCTTGTATTGCATTTTGTATATCATCATCTAATTTCTTTTGTGCTGTCAAAAATTGCTCGTAAGTCATGTCATATTCTGGTTCAATATATTGACCGGTTGCATCTTGCCGCAATTCGCCAGGGAACAGTTTCTCTAAATATTCATTTGCTTTTTCAAATTCAACTGAGTTTTTGTTCCAGTAATTATTTGATTGCAATAGATTACGTAAAAAAATTGGTATTTTCATAAAGTCTCCTTTGTTAAATAAAACAATCCGCGGAATGCGGAAATAAAAAACAGACGGCAAAATGCCGTCTGTCAAATTGGTTAGATTATATCACAATTTACACACAAAAGCAATAAGATATCTCAAAAAGCCCCACTCGGATTTTTCACTCGCCTCCTCGATACGCAATAATAAAAATCTATAAAAACTCTCTCGCACGCATATAAATATGCGGCTGTGGGGCATTCGTAAGGTGTTTGTCGCACTCTGTTTACAAACACTAACTCATAGTCGTCATAACAGACCCCGTTTTTATGATTTTTCTAATTGTGTATTCTCGTATTGGTCATGCGCACCCATATTTCACAAAAACTTCGTTTTCGTGTGGCGCGTATCCGCGCCAGGTGCTCTGACCCATCCCGGTTCAAATCCTTCGTGAAAGGTTTTAGCAAAATAAAAAAATCACCAAAAGGTGATTTTATTATTTTGGCAGCCCCACTCGGATTTGAACCGGGATTCTCGCCTTGAAAGGGCGGTGTCCTAACCATTAGACGATGGGGCCAATGAAAAAAGATGGCGGGATGTACGGGGCTCGAACCCTCGACCTTCTGCGTGACAGGCAGACGCTCTAAACCAGCTGAGCTAACACCCCAAAACTGTTCTTTGTTCTCACAAAGCCCTGTTATCTTATACTATCACCACACAAATTGCAAGCATTTTTTATAATTTTTTTTGGTTTTCGTACAACATATTGAAAATGTTATGTGTTGTGTTAATATTCAAGCTGTGAACACAAGGATTTATCATGACAGTACATAATATGAAACTTGAACAAAAACCCTATTTTGATTTGGTACAAAACGGCTCAAAGACCATAGAATTACGTTTATGGGATGAAAAAAGACGACAAATCAAGCCCGGTGATGAAATTATTTTTCGTGATGGGGAACGTGTATTAACAGTAATCGTAACTGGTTTGATTGTGGCGGAAACTTTCGCAGATTTATTACACATGATTGATGTGACAAAAACAGGTATACCAACCGCAGAGCAAGCATTGAATGTTATGAATTCAGTTTACGATATTAACAAACAGAAACAAAATGCCGTTGTTGGAATAATGATGAAACTTAAATAATTTCATAAATTGACAATATAAATAAAGTTTTTTATAATCTGGACATGCAAAAAATAATTGTAATACTTTGTTTAATTGTATTGGCAGGATGCGGGGCAAAATCTGATTTAGCACGTACCCCGGGGTATCCACGCAATTATCCGGTGTATTAAAATTGTTTGCGCTATCAAGCGGGTATGGCGGAACTGGTAGACGCGCTGGATTTAGGTTCCAGTGGGGCAACCCATAAGAGTTCGATTCTCTTTACCCGCACCACAAAAAAAACTTGATTTTATATAAAATATAACATACAATGCGCACAGTAATTAAAAAAGGTTATTAAAATGGCATCTAAAAAAGGTTCTAAAGAAGTTGTAAAACTGGAAAACAAAGAAACAGGTTTTTATTATACAACTACAAAAAATACTAAATCTGATAATACCAAGGGTAAAATGAAATTCCGTAAGTATGACCCAAAATTACGCAAACACGTTGTGTTTACAGAAGGAAAAATGTCCCACTAGTAATTTAAAGTTTTCAAAAACACCACCAAATTGGGTGGTGTTTTTTGTTGTGGGGGGTGATGCTGTAATTTTTCTCTTGTGTTATAAAAGTCATTTAGTGTATCATGTTGACAGGTCATAGGAATATGGCTTGGGGCCGTAGTAAGCTCAGTATATTCGGTGCAAAAGCATCGTTAATTGATTTTTCGGTGTCTTTTATGCACCGTTGATTGTCCCTGACAATATGTCGGGGGGCCGTTTGCTATAAAACAGGGTTTTACCCGAAAACAGCGGGATCACTAATATGCTGATTTACTAACTCCCCGACCGCCTGTGATTTCTGGCGGTTTTTGATTGCGTAAATGGGGGGCGTGTAAAAAATGTTTAAAACGTGGGTATGGAAAATATATATTGGTATTTTATCATTATTTATTATTAATGGTGCATATGCGGTCACATGCCAAAGTAATGAATTTGAATACGATGGTCAATGCATAGAATCAAAGTTTGAAATCACCACCACAAACGATACAGACAGATTCGTGTTTACTATGTCAGCCAAGGGAACCTTTTACATTGATTGGGGTGATGGTAATGTTGAAATGATAAACCGCACCGGCACAACCATGACAGAATACACCCACAATTACGCCGGCACGAATGAATATATAATAAAATTCGGTGGACTTGCAACGGGGTATGCAAATAGTTATACTGGTGGCGAAGCCGCACAAGGTACCGCTATTTATTTCGGTAAAGGAACCACAGATTACACAACAAATAACACCTATTTAAACCTGGCGGGTATATCTGGTTCACTGGGCGCGATATTCCCAACAATTGGTAATGGTGGAATATATGCAAAACAGCCACGATTTAAAAGAACATTTTATGGCACCACAAATCTAGTCAGTTCAATTCCGTCAGATTTGTTTAACGGCATATCTGGTTCAGCGGGATACATTAATGATATGTTTTATTGTACTTTTGCTAATAGTGGTGTCACTGGACAAATTCCAGAAGATTTATTTGGACGGGAAATCAACGGTGTTTATTATGGTATAAACGGGAGGGTGGGTCAAAGATACTTTAATAATCTGTTTTCAGGATGTACTGGATTAACAGGTTCTATACCAGAAAAACTTTTTGGACGTATTATAAATGGTGTATATCATGGCGCAATTATCACTGCTTATCAGGTTTTTTTTAGAACATTTTCCAGATGTTCTGGATTAACCGGAACAGACATTGATGATCCGAATAATCCTGGTCAAAAATACGCAATACCGCCGAATTTGTTTTTTGGCGCACAGGGTAAAATGCTGGGTAACGGAATATTTAGTTATACATTTTATGGTTGTAGTGGTTTGACTGGTACGATTCCACCAGGATTATTTGGTAATATTCACGGTAAGCCAACGGACTCTATATTTT
Source organism: Alphaproteobacteria bacterium (assembly GCA_017427715.1). GTDB lineage: Bacteria > Pseudomonadota > Alphaproteobacteria > Rs-D84 > Rs-D84 > Enterousia. The sequence continues at coordinate 35,804 of JAFRSF010000007.1, forward strand.
CTAATACATTTTATGGTTGCACTGGCTTAACCGGTCCGATACCCAGTAACCTGTTTTCTGGTATTGTCGGTAAACCAGCACAATATATGTTTTATAACACATTTGCCAATTGTACAAACCTTGGCAAAGATTCAATCGGTGGGACATCTACGTATTATATTCCGCCAGAATTGTTTGCAGGTATTGATAAAACATCAATTGCGACATATATGATGGCTAGTGTGTTTTATGCCACTGGTTTGTTAACCACTTGTCCAAGCGGTACGACAGAATATATAACTGGGTTTGAAAGTTATTTTAATGGCAAAAAATCCTGCACGTCATGTCCGGTTACGTATCCAGATTATAATACCGATACACAACAATGCTATGCACAGGTTTCTTATATAGACAGCGATAATGATACATTATTAAAAACAGAAGATGTTTATTACGATGCACAAAATGCTTCTGGATATAACTTGCCGTCTTACAGTCCAACAAAACCAGATACCATATTATCTGATTGGACAACTGGGAATGGAACTGTAATAGATACTAATGATACATTAACAGGTAATCAGGTGGTATATAGTAAATGGCGGTTTAATTGTGATTCTGATAAATGGATGTATTTTAACATAGAAAACAATGAAACTACGCGTATGTGTTTATGCAACGATAAACGCACTGAACATACATTGGTGATAAATCATGGTGGTAATACATATCATGCTATGCTGGTACCAGAAAGCGAACACGATTATACGATAAACAGCAACACACAACGTCATCTGAAAGTGCAAATGGGTAATACGATATACAATGCATACGATGCATCAGTGTTGTTTGGGAATTAACCTCCCTCCCATCCTACGGACGTACTCCCCCCCAAGGGGAGAATTATAATTCCCCGCCTGCAGGGGAAAATGATGTTGTTATTTTCCAAATTTACCACTGCGTGGGAAACCGACAGGTATTGTGTGACCCTGGGATGCACGTTTCGCAACCCACGGGGTTATATCATCCAACTTTGTTGTACCACGACCAGTTGTCCAACCAAATCCATCGCTTTTATTAAAGAACATTGCATCGATTGTATAAGTTCTTTCTGCATTATATTTCTGTAATATGACACCTTTGCCACGAACCATTTCTGGTATTTGTTCTGTTTCAAACATCAGTAATTTATCATTTGAACCAGACAAAGCAACCATATCACCATCAACTTTGACACAAAGTATCGCAGGATTACGTTCGTCTGTGTTCATAATTTGTTTACCGGATTTTGTCTGTGCTAAACAATTTTCACCATTTACAATAAACCCAACACCATGACGACCAATAACCAAATATTTCGCATTCGTATCCAGCACAAATGCCTTTACAATCGTTTCTTCTGCGCCTATATCAGCCATCATACGCACCGATTCACCAAAACCACGTGCAGACGGCAAATCATTTGCTGACAAAGTAAACATTTTACCCCCAGATGCAAATAGATTTATTTTATCTGTAGTCAAAGCATGAAAAGCAAATTGCAATTCGTCACCTTCTTTGAATTTCATATCAAGATTATTCAAATCAATATGACCCTTTGCTGCACGTATCCAGCCCATTGTCGACAAAACAATTGTGACAGGTTCTTTTTCAATAAAATCATCTGTATTTACGACAATTTCTTCGGTTAATTGCGCCCATTCTGTTCTGCGGCGACCAAGTGCTGTATTTTTCGCATATTGTTTTTTAATATCGTTAAACCAAGCATGTAATTGTTCATTTTGAATTTCTTCACTGTCCAGTAATGCCTGTAACTTTTCTTTTTCTGCACGCAATTCTTGGTCTTCACGTTTGATTTCCATTTCTTCCAATTTACGCAAAGAACGAAGGCGAGTATTCAATATAGATTCTACCTGAATTTCAGTCAGATTAAATTCAGCCATTAAAACTGCCTTGGGGTCGTCTTCGTTTCTGATAATTTCAATTACCCTGTCCAGATTTAAATAAACAATCAGTAAACCGCCCAATATTTCCAAGCGTCTTTCAATATTCGACAACCGCCATTTTGTTCGCCGTATTAAGACATTTTTTTGATGCACAACAAATTCACGCAGCACATCGCCAATTGGCATTACACGTGGCGCACCATTTGAATCAACAACGTTAAAATTCATATTAAATTTGTATTCTAAATCTGTCATCGCAAACAAATGCGCCATCATTTTATCAGCCGGCACATTACGATTTTTTGGTGTAATAACTATACGAATGTCTGTTGTAGATTCATCTGATATATCTTCCACCAAAGGCAATTTTTTTGCATCAATCAAATCCGCAATTTGTTCAACCAATTTAGATTTAATAATACCATATGGGATTTCAGTGATAACAACCTGTTCCATACCACGTTCTAATTTTTCAATTTCCCATTTTGCACGAATACGAAATGCACCACGACCTGTATCATAATTTTTGCAAATTGTATCAAAATCATCAATTAATACACCACCCGTTGGAAAATCTGGACCAATCAATTTCTTCATAATTTGTGGTGTTGTGGCATCCGGTTTATCAACAACCAGATTCAATGCATCCATAATTTCAGAAACATTATGTGTTGGAATATTCGTTGCCATCCCCACAGCAATCCCCATACCACCATTCGCTAACAAATTCGGAAATGCCCCCGGCATCACAGTTGGTTCAACAGTTGTACCGTCAAAATTAGGCATCATATCAACACTATCTTCGTCAATACCTTCCATAATCAGCATCGCTGCCTGGGTCATTTTTGATTCAGTATAACGGTATGCTGCCTGGGGATCACCATCAATATTACCAAAGTTGCCCTGCCCGTCAATCAAAGGATAACGCACAGAAAAATCCTGGGCCAGACGAACCATAGCATCATAAACAGAAGAATCACCGTGTGGATGATAATGACCCAGCACATCACCAACAACCGTTGCACATTTACGAAATGCCGCAGACGGCGATAGTTTTTGTCGTAACATAGAAAACAAAATACGACGATGTACAGGTTTCAACCCATCACGAACGTCTGGCAAAGCACGCGCAACAATGGTGCTGACTGCGTATGATAAATAACGTTCAGATAATGCTTCTGATAATTGCTGACTGGATATATTTTCAATTGTGTTTTCTACTTTTCTCATAATTTCTTCCATTTTTAACAAGCACAGATTAAAACATTTGCAAAAATAAAACAACAAAAAACTATGAATAAAACTAGCAATAATACTTGACAATTATTGTTTATATTAGCATTGAGAAGGGGTTGAACAAACCTTAAAAAGAGTAAAACAACAAACAAGAGGTAAAAAAAGAAATGTCTGATATGCCAGGTTGGATTTCGGCATTAGTTATAATACTGTGCGCAGAATCAATGTATTTTGTACATCTGACAGGCGAGCTTACAGACGAACTAAAAAAACAACTTGCTGCTTGCAAAACACACCAAGAACAAACCGCAACAGATAAAGACAAAGAAGAACTATGCAAAAAACAATCTGCCGATTATGTGTTCAAAAACGGCAAATGCTATGTACTTTTGAAAAACATCCAAAAAACACATTAAAAATAAAAAAGCAGTAAATAAAAAACACCATCGCAAGATGGTGTTTTTTTATTTTGGTGGCTCTGATCGGAATCGAACCGATACTCCTCTCAGAACTTGATTTTGAGTCAAGCGCGTCTACCAGTTCCGCCACAGAGCCATAACTTTACGAACAACCGCTTTATTTAGATTTTGCGGCTGCTTTTTTTGCTTCTACTTTCTTAACCAGACGAGCGCTGCGAGTTGGTTTGTGAACCGGTTTCTTCACAGGTTTTTCGGCTTTGCCATTTTTCTTTTCAATAGCTTTTTTAATAACAGCCATTTCGTCTGTTAAACGTGAAATTGGTTTTGACATTACATAAGCATCCAATCCGCCATGTTTTGTCAATGTACGCAATCCAGCGGTAGAAATACGCAAACTGAAATCGCGACCCAAAATATCACTGTGGAACGATAATTTTTGCAAATTTGGCAAAAACGTACGTTTTGTGCGGCGATGTGAATGAGATACATTCATACCGACCATTGTTTTCTTTCCAGTTACTTTACATACACGTGGCATATTTAAATCCTTTAATTACTGGGGTCTAATTTATAATATTATTTATCAAAAGTCAAGTGTTGATTTAATTTTTTTAAAATATCTTGTTTTGTGTTCTTTTGACAGCAAATCTGTAACGACTTTGACAGGAGTGAACGTAGAACCAGGAACTTCTACAAATATTGTATTCCAATTTGCCATTGCACCATTCCACAGACCAGGTCTTTCCATTGCGCGTAAATCTTTGCCGTCTTTGGATTTATTGGATATAAAACCAGTATTTTTATCAACATATTTTGTTAAATCAAATTTTTCATTATTAAAATCACGTATTCCGCATACTAAATCCACGGGATTAAAATATTCTGATTTGTTCATAATATCTTTTGATTCTGGGGCAATTTGACTTGATTCCACAATTTGCAAACTAATATCGCCATCTGCACCACGAACCCAGAATGGACCACCACCCGGATCGCCAGTATTTTTTACCATGCCACACACACGTATTGGACGATTTAATATTTTTCTGTATTCTGACATAGACAGATTGTTTGATAATTTAATTCCCAATTTTGTTGTAACAAAATTATGTAATATTTGGGTCAGCAGTTCACAATTTGCTTTTTCTGAATCTATTTTATGAATTAAATCAAAAATTGTTTGTTGCACATATATTAAAATCCCGGCCAATATTTTTTTGTATCTGATGGTATCTTTGCGTAAATCATCAGTTGTAATATTGTCTATATTTTTGATAAAGATTAAATCTGCATCTATGTTATTCAGATTTTCAATCAATGCCCCGTGTCCAGCAGGTCTGAACAGCAAAGAACCGTCAATATTTCTGAACGGTGTATTATTCATATCAACCGCTATTGTATCAGTGGATTTATTTTGTTCAGATATTTGTACATCATATTTCACACAATATTTTAATTCGTAAATTGGGACAATACGATTTAACAAAGATTCAAATGCCATTCTGTGTTCAGGCGAAACTGTGAAATGAATGTGTACTGTATTACCAGAAGCCGCGTATTGAACACCTTCCATTAAATGTTCTTCCACTGGTGTTCTTGCATAATTGCCATATTCATGAAACGGGATTAAACCCTTGGGTGTGTTACCGTAACGCGATATAATATTTTCTACTATATCTTTTGTTGTCGGATTTTTTGGTAACACAGTTTGCAAATCATTCCAAAAAGCAAACTGTTCAATATTATTTATAACTTTTGATGTTATATCTGTTTCACCCGCCATCAAATCTTTGAACATACGTGTCGCAGCACCAGAAGCAGGCACAAATTTTACAATTTTATGCGTCTTGGCATAATTACTATATTGTGTTGCCATATAGTCATAAACAATACCATCATCCTTTATAACACCGTCATAAGTTGTTGCTGGTTTTATGATATCTATGAATGGAAAACCGTTTTTAAAATCTTCAAGTTGTTGATTAACTTTTTCGACTGTTAAACCATGTTCTGCTATTTGTTTTAAATCTTTTTCTGAAAAATCCATAATGTACCTCTGCTTTCTTTACATAGCCAGTATAGCAAAAATATTTGGTTTGCAAGGATTTTTATCCAACCATATTTTTGTGGGTTTATTGTCCGATGGCTTGAATTTTTGAAAAATGCAACTATATCTTGTGCATAAGAAAAATACAAACCAAAAGGATACAATATGAGTCCGGAAGAAATACAAGAAACACCAGAGCAAGCAATTGCTAAATATACGACCGATTTTACTAAATTGGCTGCCGATGGTAAATTAGACCCAGTTATTGGTCGTGAAGAAGAAATTCGCAGAACAATTCAGGTATTATCACGCAGAACCAAAAACAACCCTGTGTTGATTGGTAATCCGGGTGTTGGTAAAACCGCGATAGTAGAAGGTTTGGCACAACGTATTATATCAGGTGATATGCCTGAAAATCTGTTAAACAAAAAATTATTGTCTTTGGATATGGGGGCTTTGATGGCTGGCGCTATGTTTCGTGGTCAATTCGAAGCAAGATTAAAAGCAATCTTAAAAGCCGTTAAAGATGCAAATGGTCAAATTATTTTATTCATAGACGAATTGCATACTATGGTAGGCGCCGGCAAAGGCGAAGGTTCTATGGATGCAGGCAATTTATTAAAACCGATGTTGGCACGTGGTGAATTGCATTGTGTTGGTGCAACAACACTGGATGAATACCGTCAATATATTGAAAAAGATCCAGCATTGGCGCGCCGTTTTCAACCCGTGTATGTAGATGAACCAACGATTGATGATACGATTTCTATATTACGTGGATTAAAAGATAAATACGAAGGACACCATGGTGTTCGTATTGCAGATGCTGCATTGGTTGCGGCTGTGAAATTATCAAGTCGTTATATCACAGACAGATTTTTGCCTGATAAAGCAATCGATTTGATTGACGAAGCCGCTGCACGTGTTCGTATAGAAATTGCATCAAAACCAGAAAAACTCGATGAATTAGATAGACATTTAATGCAATTAAAAATTGAACAACAGGCATTAAAAAAAGAAAAAGATGAAGAATCAAAAAAACGTTTATCTGATTTGGAACAATTAATTGCAAAAATGCAGGTTGAATCAGATAAAATGACAGCACAATGGCAAGATGAACAGAAAAAAATGCGTGGATTATCTGATGCTATGGCCGCTTTGGATGCTGCGCGTGCAGAAGTTGCAATTGCTATGCGTAATGGTGATTATGAAAAAGCATCTGCCCTGCAATACGGCAAGATTCCCGAACTGGAAGAACAAATCAAAAAACAAAACACTGAATCCAAAGAATACAAAACCGTTTTACCTGAACATATTGCAGCAGTGGTCAGCAAATGGACTGGGGTTCCTGCGGACAGATTAAGTATTGAAGAACAATCAAAATTATTGAACATCGAAGATGAATTACGCAAACGTGTTGTCGGTCAAGATAATGCATTGTCTGTGGTTGCACGCGCAATTCGCCGTTCACGCGCAGGATTGTCTGACCCACGCAGACCATCAGGCAGTTTTATGTTCTTGGGTCCAACAGGTGTCGGAAAAACAGAAGTAGCCAAAGCATTGGCTGAATATCTGTTTAATGATGACACTGCTATGACAAGAATTGATATGTCTGAATATATGGAACCACATTCGGTCGCACGTTTAATCGGCGCCCCCCCGGGATATGTTGGTTATGAAGCAGGTGGCGAATTAACGGAATCTGTTCGTCGCAGACCATACCAAGTGTTGCTTTTCGATGAAATTGAAAAAGCACATCCGGATGTCTTTAATGTTTTCTTGCAGATTTTGGACGATGGTCGTTTAACAGATGGTCAGGGACGTATAGTTAATTTTACGAATACTATCATCATAATGACCAGCAACCTGCCTGATATGGAATCAGTACGTAAACATTTCAGACCAGAGTTTATCAACCGAATTGACGAAATAGTTTTCTTTAATCAATTAGGTAAAAATGTTATGGCAGATATTGTAAAAATCCAATTACGCAATCTGGAAAAACGTCTAGCAGAACGTCAAATTGTTTTACATGTTTCTGACAGTGCAATTAATTGGTTAGGAAACAACGGTTACGATGCGGTTTTTGGCGCACGTCCTTTGAAACGATTGATTACAACCGCTGTCGAAGATAAAATTGCAGATATGATTTTATCTGGTGCTGTTGGTGAAGGTTCAACTGTGACAGTTGATGTTCATGGTAAAGAATTGTTGATAAAGTAAAACAAAAAAACACCTGCAAATGCAGGTGTTTTTTTAAATTGTTTTTTGATTTTTTATAATATGTATAACATCTTGATTATTATCTTTTGGTTTCAATATGCAGTGCGGTGTATTCTGCAAAGCAACAAAATTAAACAAATCAGAACGAGATTGTTGTTGTAATTGTTTATAACATTGTTCAAGAAATTTAAAAGACACTTTTTCATCTTGTTTGGCGGCGACCAACGTCACAGTGGTATTCCATTTATTCATTAAATCTGGTCTAAAATTACTGTTGAACATGTCACTAATAAAATTTGATGACACATAAACATGTCTAATTTTGCTGGTTGCCCAAACATCAAACGCATTTATCATAGGCAACAGATTTTTTGTTATTTCGTTTTTATTAGATTCCATTCTACGTTCAATCTGTTTATTAATTGAATCCAAATGATGCGCCCCAAAACAAGGTGCAAATAATATCACAGAACCAATATTTGTCGCTATGTTGTTTTCTGTTAGATTATTCATTGCATCTGTTAAACCGCTTGCACCAGCAGAATGTCCAATCAACATATTTTTATTTGAAATTGTGTATGGCTGAATGAATTTAATACTTTGTTCAATCAAAGAAACAAATTCTGGATATGTGTTTTTGGTATCATCATCCACAGCCGGTTTGTCTTTAAAATCGCCAAGAAAGGTGTTTATAGTTATAATATTGCGCCTGTGATTTAATCCCCAAAACATCAACGTTTTCATTAACGGATCAAGATTTGTATTTGTTGCCAAACCAGGAATCAAAATAATGTTACCACAAACATTTGGATTCAAAGATGTGTAATATGATATTGTCGCGGTCTGGTTATTTTGCGTTCCAGAATAATGAACCGTCTGCCATTTTAATGCTTTGGCCTTTATTTCATTTAAAAAGGGTTCAAACCCGCTTAGAAATGCAAATTGTTTTGCTCGGTTCATGTCACTTATAACTTTTAATACGTTTATTCTAGACAAGATTAAAACAATATCAACAAATATTTAAGATAAAAACCACCCGATTGGGTGGTTTTTCTATTTTTTTTTAAATCGTAATTTATAACTTAGAACCCGAAAACCATACGTTGTTTAGATTGACGTTTCTTTTCGCTACGAATTGCTTCTTCTTTCAACCGTTTGCGTTTAGTTGTTGGCTTTTCATAACGTTGACGTTCTTTCATTTCACGATAAAGGCCTTCTTTTTGTGATTTACGTTTTGCAACACGCAATGCCTGTTCTACATTATTATCACGAACTAATACTTTTACCATCGAAACCACCTCCTTTATCATAGTTTGTTATTCTGTTAACCTTTCCGTCCTTGTATTATCTACTGCGACGGTCCCATGCATGCACGCATTAAACTGTGGTGGAGCTGATCAGACTCGAACTGACGACCCCCTGCTTGCAAAGCAGATGCTCTACCAACTGAGCTACAACCCCACAATCTTTTATTTCAACAATGTTAGTATTCTGTTGAAAGCCAGCATATTTTATATATTTTTTTTATCAATGTCAAACTAAAAATTAGGTTATTGGACAAAAACATCAATTTTGCACGAATTGAAATATAAACTTTCTATCGTTAACAATATTGGTTATATTCCAACTGCAATTACCGCCACAATGTTCATGACAGTTTTCGCCCGTACTTGCATAACCCGCAGGATCTTTGATGGGGCCAAAAAACCTTGTAACTATAGGATATACGGTCTTGCAAAAACAATAGGAACCGTTATTTTCACCACCAACAACTGTTGCACCATCATCAGTCAATATGGTCTTATCTGAGTTCCATTGGTAATCAGCCGATAAACACGCACCTATGCCAGACACTGTACCATAAGGAAAATTAACAGTAAACTCTTTTGTATATCGAACATAATCGCGATTTGTACCGTTAATTGAGGCATCAAGTACAATTGTCACAGAATCATTTTCTACACATGCATCAACTGCAAAAGAATTATATGGAATTATAATGAATAATAAAAATGCCAGGCAACGTTTTAGTTGTGTGTGTGTGTGTGTGTGTAGAGTTCTGCGGGTTTCAGCACTTTCGTTTCCTTTCTTTGCTTTTTATTATATATTATTTAGCAATTTTATTACAAGAATATTTTATGAAACATCTGATTCTTTTAACCTCCCTCCCGGCTACGCCGTACTCCCCCCAAGGGGAGAATTAATATGGTGGGCTTCGGACGTACCGCCCCCAAAAGGAGAATTAATAATTTCCCACCCGTGAGCGGAGTATTATTTTAGATATTGTTCTATAATATTGTTGTATTGTTTTAATGTTCGTTCTGGGTCTTTTGGTGTACACATTAACAAAGCCGCTATAATAATTGTTTTATTTAATATTTTTAATTCATGATGTATTTTATCAAGACAACCTTCTTTACTGTTTCCATAACCAATTTCTTTTAAAGCAAAAAGCATATCAACCAATATAGAACTGTAATCTTTGCCCAGGTATGGTTTTAATGTATCAATATTAAACCCTAGGTTTTCAATGGATTCAATAAATCGTTCAGTTTGTTGTTGTAAAGAATATTGTATTGTTTTCTGCATTTATGCCCCCTTGGATTAAAAAGAAACCGCCAGGAAAACCGGGCGGTCGGGGAGTTAGAAAATCACACTACTGTTGATTCCGCGGTCTTTGGGTTAACCCTGTTGTATAACCGACGGCTCCCCGACCAAATTGTCAGGGATGATAACGGTGCAAAAGACACCGAAACATCTTTTTGATAACGATGCTTTCGCACCGAGTAGTGTGGGCTTTCTACAGCCCCGAAGCCAATCATTTGGTTTCACGTTTGATTATAACCGATATTTCGAAAAAGTAAAGAATATATATTTTTATGCCAATTAAAAATAGAAAAAATTACGCGTCACGCCAAAGGACTTTGTCAAAAAGTGCATTTATTTGGTCACGTAGTGCGATATCTTCAAAGAATTGATTACGTTGCACATCTGTTGTCTCTTGCCCTTGTGCTTCATGATAAGGTGTGTATTTTTGCACTGCAAAATCTTTTACACCCAACCCCGCAGAAACTTTTGCGATTTCCAATAAATCTTGTTTACTTACAAAACGCGGGTCGCAAGTGGTACGAACCTCTATCCCCTTGCCCGTTGACAGCCAATATTTCAAAGATTCAATCATACGGTCGTATGCGATATCCAATCCGGTTAATGCTTTGTAATATTCGCGCGTTGCCTTGAAATCAAGTCCAATCCAATCGACCAAATCAGAAACTTTTTTCAATAATTCTGGATAAAATCCGTTTGTATGCAGGCCGATTGCAAAACCCAAATCACGAACGCGCTTCATATATTCGATTGTTGCATCTGCCTGCATTAATGCTTCGCCACCAGAAAAAACGACACCTTCTAATTTACCAACGCGTGACTTTAACCAATCAAAAACCTTTTCCGCATCATATTCGCCTTCACCTAATGGAATCAAATGTTCATTGGAACAATAAACACAATGAAATGGACAACCCACCAGAAATAATACAGCGGCCAGTTTCCCAGGAAAATCAATTGTCGTAAAGGAAACCAAGCCGCCGATTTGTATTTGTTTCATATTAATCCTAGGCCGCTTTCTTTAACAATTCGCTGTGACGAGCGCCAGTTGTTAAACTGTTTGCTTCTGTAAATGTTTTTCTCTCGCAGAACTCTGAATATTTACCAATGTTAAAATGTTGTACTGGTCTGATATATCCCATAGAGCGTGAAAATACTTCGCATGGTGTTCTTTGGTTGTTGTTCATAGTTTTCCTCCCTTTGTTTTGTTTTTTTTGATTGTTTTTATTGTTTGTTATCATTGTTGTTCGCAGCGATTTCTGCATCACATTTTGGACAGAAATCATGTCTGCCTGGCAAATAGCCATGTTTTGGACAAATTGAAAATGTTGGTGTCAATGTCATATATGGCACTTTGTAATTTTCAAAAATTGTCCGCACAATTTTTTCAGCCGCTGCACCAGATGAAACCGGTTCACCCATATAAAGATGTAACATTGTTCCACCTGTATATTTGCGCTGCAATTCTTCTTGATGTTCCAATGCAACAAATGGATCATCTGTGAAATTCACTGGCAATTGAGTTGAATTTGTATAATATGGTGCATCTGGTGTTCCAGCAGTGATAATATCTGGAAAGTTTTTCTTATCCGTTTTAGCAAAACGATATGCACATCCTTCTGCTGGGGTCGCTTCCAAATTATACAAATTACCAGTTGTTTCTTGATAATCAGCTAAATTGGTTCTGATGAAATCCATTACTTCCAAAACCAAGTTTTTACCGAATACTGTTGCGATGTTATCTGTACCATTTGTGAAATTCAAAACCATTTCATTTGCACCGTTAACACCAATTGTTGAAAAATGATGGTTCCAATTACCCAAATAACGTTTTGTAAATGGATACAAACCACGTTCCATGTTTTTAGATATGATTTTGCGTTTGATTTCTAAAGAATCACGCGCCAAATCTAATAAACGTTTTAATTCACGGAATAAACCTTCGCGGTCACCTTTGTGTGTATAACCAAGACGCGCCAAATTGATTGTGACAACACCAATAGAACCTGTTTTTTCAGCAGAGCCAAATAAACCACCACCACGTTTTAATAATTCCCGAACATCCAGGCGCAATCTGCAACACATAGAACGAACATCAGTTGGATTCAAATCTGAATTCAAGAAATTCTGGAAATTTGGAATACCATATTTAGCAGCCAAATCAAACAATGGTTTCACATTTGGGTGTTCCCAAGGAAAATCATCTGTGATGTTGTATGTTGGAATTGGGAAAGTAAATGGACGTCCCAATGCATCCCCTTCGGTCATAACTTCCAAAAATGCTTTGTTAATCATATCCATTTCTGGTTGCAAATCACCATATGTGAAATCAACCTGTTTTTTACCAACAAATGGACGTTGATCACGTAAATCTTTTGGGCAAGTCCAATCAAAAGTAAAATTGATAAATGGTGTTTGGGTTCCCCAACGACATGGCACAGAGCAATTAAATACCAATGTCTGCATAGAATTCTTAACATCAGCATAAGACAATTTATCCAATCTGACATATGGTGCCAAATATGTGTCCACAGAAGAAAATGCCTGTGCGCCAGCAAATTCATTTTGCAAAGTTCCCAAGAAATTTACCATGTGGGAAATTGCGGTTGCCATATGTTTTGCAGGTTCACATTGTAAATAACCCTTTACCCCATTGAATCCTTCGTACAATAATTCACGCAAAGACCACCCAGCACAATATCCGGTCAACCACCCTAAATCATGAATATGCAACGCTGCACTTTTGTGTGCTTCTGCTACTTCACGTGGATATAAACTTAACCAATATTCAGCGGTAACACGTTCACTGGTTCTTAAAATCAAACCACCGATAGAATAACCAATGTTTGCATTTTCCTTAACACGCCAATCACCAGCAGAAACATAACCATCAATAACTTCGACTGCATCAACGGACGCATCACGAATCTCTGATCGCTTTTGACGATATATTATATATGCTTCAGCCGTTTTGTAAGCATGTGTATCCATCAAAGTTTGCACAACAATATCTTGGATATCTTCCACGTTTGGCATTTGACCAGCAAATTTTTTATCCAGACGTTTTAATACATCTTGGGTTATTTTAACAATATCTGCATCAGACAATTCAGCAGTTACCGCAACCGCTTTTTTGATTGCTTCAAAAATCTTTTTTGCATCAAAAGAAACCACTTCACCAGAACGTTTTTGAATGGATTTCAAACCACATGTTAGTGTTGAAACAACTTGTATTTTAACTTCATCTTTTTCAGTTGCCATTTTTTTATCCCTTCTTTCCTTGAAAAACACTATATATAGTATCTGTTTTACTCTTTACATAACAATATACAGTATTTAAAGATTGTTCTCATTATAAAAAAAATTTTTTTTATGTTTTTTTCACTTGCATTTTTGTATTGCTTGCTGGGTGTGGCTTTGGGACGTTTTTCATATACCCGATTCGCGACCATTTTGGACACCAAATGTTTTTTTGTGTATTTTTTGACCAAAAAACACGACTGAAAACGATTCGAAAAAAGTCAAAAAACACAAAATATAGGTAAAATATTGTCAACTTGTGTCTATATATTGATTTTTTTGTATATCTCATTGAACACAGGCAATTTTATAAAACAAATGTTAGATGTACGCAAAAATAACACAGGATGATGGGACAACCAATCGATTCGTGCGAAAGCCACCATCCTGTGTTTTATATTCTCTCTTCTCTGCTTTCGCATTGGTTATTATATCATACAAAAAAATATTTGCAAAAACAAAGAATGCCCAATATGGGCATTCAAACATAATAATCAAATATCTTTAAATAATTTTAACGTTCACATGATGGTTTATCGCCAAAAATCCAAACAAATGCCCAAATTAAAGCGGCAATACCTATGATTGCATAAACAAATCTGGACAACAACGTCATTGGACCAAACAACCAAGCAACTAAATCGAATTTAAAAAATCCGACCAATCCCCAGTTCAATGCCCCAATCAAAGACAAAGGTTTTAAAACGTAATGCATGAATGCTCCCATTTTTTTCTCCTGTGGTTAAAAATTGTTTAAGTCATTTAAGACAAAATAATTATAAAACAATATCAATATGTTTTCCGTAGGAACGATATCATACAAAAAATCCCCGTCATATCACGGGGATTTCAATATATTCAGTAAAAGAAATTATTTAATTTTTTCAATCAATTTACCATCTTGGTATATTTCTTCTGATGTCAAATCGCCACATTCCGAATATTCACGGCGTACACCATCACGAAAACCGTTTTTATAATTTGTTTCTTCACGTGTTTGTCCGTTTTGATAAAACCATTTTTTTGTTCCGTGTGGAACATCATACAAATAGAATGTTTCAAATGATACCGTTTGGGTATCTGGGAAATAATTTCTGTCAATACCGTTTCTTATACCGTTTGCATAAGTTGTTTCGTGACTTAATTTTCCATCAGGAAAATAACATTTTGTCACACCATTTAATTTACCATCTTTCCAAGATTCTTCACAATCTATTGTTTTGCCATCATTGTGATATCTTGTTCTGATACCATCCAATTTACCGTTAACATAATTTTCTTCACCAATTTTCTTGCCATCATAATATTCTATTTTGGTCAACTGACCTTGTTCATCATAATATTTATCTGTTGATTTATTACCATCCATAGAAATATATTCTGTTGTCAGGTGTCCTTGGTCATCGTATAGTTGAGTAAAACGACCACCATTTTTTCTTTGTGTTTTGATTGCTATTTTTCCGTTTTCATGTAAAGCATAAGAACTATATTCTTTGCCATGTTTGTATTTGGTATATTCGTTTAATTTCCCATTTGCACGAAAATCTTTTACCGGACCATGCAATTTACCATTTTTGAAAAACGCTTGCTGTGCTACTTTTCCGTTTGGATAGTAAGTATGCATAATGCCTTTGGCTAGACCATTTTTAACAATTGCATCCGCTTGTTTTGTACCATCAGTATATAAACTTATAACATGTCCAGTAATTGCATTACCGTTTGTATCCATACATACAAATATTTCTGTGTAATCTCTACAAAAAACATCTTTATCTTTGCAATCAAGTTCGTGTCTATATCCGCAAAATGCATCTTGGTTTAAAATATATTCTGGCTGTTTATCACATGCACCCAACACAACCATCAATGACAATAATGGCAATAAACTTCTTTTCATTTCTCTCTCCTTGATTGATGTGCGAATTATATCATATATTGTAATCAAACACAAACAAAAAACAAATGACATCCGGTTTATTTTACTATTTTTCCACCATGACATTTCAGAATATAAACAGGTTTATCATTTTTATATATTGTTTCTGTTCCTGTAAAACATTCCAAATTACCATCCACCTCAAAAGTATATTTATATTCTTCGTTGATATATTCTTTCGGGCCACGCACAGGTAAAATATCTTTTTGACCGACTAACATCAACGCAGGCCGCAAAGCTTTATCAACAGCTTCTTCGGTTAAAGTTTCATCCAATGTAACACCATAATAATTCATTCCCCAAATTGGTGTTTCATTATCAATATACACAACTTCTTCACCCATAAAATTTGTTCCACCAAAATAAGTATCATGATATGTCATTGTATCTTTTTTGTATTCATAATCCTTGGAACCAATTCTGGATGGTTGCACTTTTTCTGTATTTGCATTTGCATATGTTTGTTTTTTTGCCTCTATTAAAAAATCATATAATTTATCCATTGTACATGTCCCTTTGTTAAACTATTGTTTATTTCTACGATAACAATATAAAAAAATCCTCGAATAAGTCGAGGATTTTTTTACAACGCAATTATTATTTTTTGCGTGGGAACTTGACTGCAGCTTGTGCAGCAGCAAGACGTGCAATTGGCACACGGAATGGACTGCAAGATACAGAATCAAATCCTACTTGATGGAAGAATTCAACAGATTCTGGATCGCCACCATGTTCACCGCAAACGCCCAAGTGAATTTCTTCACCTTTGGTGCTGCGTGCTTTGGCAACTGCGTCTTTAATTAACAAACCAACACCCAGTTTATCAACAGATGCAAATGGGTCTGCAACATACACACCACGTGCGCGGTATTCATCCAAGATTTTACCTGTATCGTCACGTGACATACCCAATGTTGTTTGTGTTAAATCGTTTGTTCCGAATTCAAAGAATTCACAACTTTCTGCAATTTCATTAGCCAACAATGCAGCGCGTGGCAATTCAATCATTGAACCAACTTTGTATTCAATGCTGTCACCAATTTCTGCGAACAAAGATTTAGCAGTCGCATCAATTACAGATTTAACAATATCCACTTCTTTCTTGGAACCTACCAATGGAACTTCAATTTCTGGGAATACTCGAACACCCATTTTTTTGCATTCCAGCGCAGCAGACAAAATTGCGCGTGTTTGCATTTCACAGATTTCAGGATATGTAATCGCTAATCTGCAACCACGATGTCCCAACATTGGGTTTTGTTCGTGCAATGCTTCACTACGTGCTTTTATGAATTCGACTGGCTTTCCAATATGTTTTGCCAATTCTTCCATGTCTGCTTCTGTATGTGGCAAGAATTCATGTAATGGTGGATCAATCAAACGAATTGTCACTGGCAGACCATCCATAATCTTGAACAATTCAATAAAGTCCGCTTTCTGATAAGGCAACAATTTATCCAGCGCAGCGCGACGACCTGCTTCATCGTCAGCCAAAATCATTTCGCGCATATCTTGGATACGACTGGGGTCAAAGAACATATGTTCTGTACGCGCCAAACCAATACCTTCTGCGCCAAAGTCGCGTGCTTGTTTTGCGTCTTTTGGTGTTTCTGCGTTTGCTTTGACTTTCAACGCTTTGATTTCATCAACCCACTGCATCAATGTACCAAAATTGCCTGTCAATTCTACAGATACTGTTGGGATTGCACCTTCGATAATTTGTCCTTTGGCGCCATCAATAGAAACCCAATCGCCTTCTTTGATAACAGTACCAGACGTAGTTTTCATTGTTTTAGTTTCATAATCAATTTTGATATCAGGTGAACCAGACACACATGGTGTTCCCATACCACGTGCAACCACCGCAGCATGCGATGTCATACCACCACGTGCAGTAATCACACCTTGGGCTGCGTTCATTCCAGCAATATCTTCTGGGGATGTTTCAACGCGAATTAACATAACTTTCTTGCCATCTTTGTGCCATTGTTCTGCATCTTCTGCGTTAAATACGGCTTGACCAACTGCAGCACCTGGTGATGCAGGCAATCCTGTTGCGATAACTTTCTTTTCTGCCTTTGGATCCAACATTGGGTGTAACAAATGGTTTAATTGGTCTGCACCAACGCGCAAAATGGCTTCTTCTTTGGACAACAGCCCTTCGTTCACCATTTCAACCGCCATACGCACAGCAGCCGCCGCTGTTCTTTTACCATTACGACATTGCAACATCCACAATTTTTTGTGTTCAATTGTGAATTCCATATCTTGCATGTCTTTATAGTGTTGTTCCAATTTATTACGAACATCAACTAATTCTTTGTAAACCTCTGGCATGGCTTCTTCCAAAGATACGCGACCAGAATCATCTTTAGCCATCGGTTGAGGTGTTCTGATACCAGCCACAACGTCTTCACCTTGGGCATTAATCAAATATTCCCCATAAAATCTGTTTTCGCCAGTTGCTGGATCACGAGAGAAACACACACCAGTTGCACTGTCGTCACCAGAATTACCAAATACCATGGCCTGAACGTTTACAGCAGTTCCCCAATCGCCTGGGATATTATTCAATTTGCGATATGTGATTGCTTTCTTGGACATCCAAGAACCGAACACTGCGCCAATACCCAGTTTCAACTGTTCCCATGGGTCTTGTGGGAAAACTTTTCCAATTTTAACACCGATTTCTTTGAATTTTTCAACCAATTCTTTTAAATCATCAGCGGTCAATTCTGTATCTACTTTGTATCCCTTGTCTTCTTTCATACGTTCCAAAGTGTGTTCAAACAAATCAATATCTGCACCCAACACAACGTCAGAGAACATCATAATAAAGCGACGATATGAATCATATGCAAAACGTTCATTGTTTGCTGCTTTTGCAAGAGCTTTCACAGTTTCATCATTCAAACCCAAATTTAACACAGTGTCCATCATTCCCGGCATAGAAACACGCGCCCCAGAACGAACAGATACCAACAATGGATTTTCGTTGTCTGCGAATTTTTTACCCATAATAGATTCAATATGCGCAATACCATCTTTAACTTGGTCCATCAAATCAGACGGATATGTTTGTTCATTTTCGTAATAATATGTACAAACTTCTGTTGTCACAGTAAATCCAGCAGGAACAGGCAAACCAACCAAATTCATTTCTGCCAAATTAGCACCCTTTCCGCCCAGCAGATTTCGCATATCTGCGCGGCCTTCGGCGGCACCATTTCCAAATGTATAAACCCATTTATTAGACATGGTTTCTCCTTTGATAATTTTTTTGAAACGCGCGTATTTTGAAAAAAAAAGGTAAAAAAATCAAGAATAAAATGATATCTATGCCCAAAAAAATGAAAAAAACGCCTTTAACCAGGAAATTTTTGGTTATTTTTAGATGAAAAAATCGTTATTCTGCAAATATTTTATCTGGTGAAGAAATATTACACACACCAACAATAAAATCGACCAACGACCAAATTGCGGTAATAACAATCCCATAAAATGTACACGTTAAAAAAACCATTAATATTCCTGAACCATATTTGCCTGCGTAAAAACGATGCGCACCAAATATTCCTAGAAACCAATTCAACAACAGATAAATCACGACTGATTTTTCAAGATTGTATTCCATGTATCCACATTTTGGACATTGTTTTGCTTTATCAGAATGTTTATATCCACATTCACGACAATAAATCATCGTCATTTTTAATCCTTTGTCTTGCATTTTGTTCTAGTTAAATCAAATGAAACATTTATTAAAAATTGTATATCAGATATCGGCACAGTCCCATCCAAAACGACACTGCACCACGTAGATTTATTCATATGCCACGCAGGTAAAATGCCATTTTGATTTTTGAAACCACCAATAACAATTGGGTCTGTTTTCAGATTTATAACATCCACACTGCCATTTCCAGACAATTTTAATTTTTTGCGTGGTACAGGCATAATCAACCCAAACCATTTTTTATTATCAGGATGTCTAACAACAACAAATTCTGGGTCATTGCGCCACGGCTTATCGCCGCGTATTTTATATTTTTTAACTATAAAATCTAAAATCTGTACGCGCAAAGATTCTGACATCAAGTTTTTTCCTTTGGTTTTCATTCTACCACCATATGAGATTTTTTTCAAACACAATAATATTATAATCAACACAATGAACACATACAATTCATACTTATTGAGATATAGACATTTGCAATTTTACGAGTATGCCGACCGAAATAGAAATAAAAAAACCGATAAAAATCGGTTTTTTTTTATAAAACAGTTATTTATTTTATTGAATCCAAATAGTCGCGGTTCCAGTGACTGCAGATGTGGATGCATTTTTCACATTAACAATCGCATCACCTTTGGTCACAGCAATACCATTACCATTTGCAGCAACATTTGTGACAATTCCTGTACCCGTTGTGGTCACACCATCAAAAAACTTGTTAGTGCTGGTTGAATCATCAACATAATCCGCATCCAATTGATGCGTAGAATCAATGACATTTTGTTTTATAGCATCCAATTCATCGTATGCACCTTGAACATAACTGACGGTGACGACCTGGGTATTAGGCAATGCAACCGATAATTGTGGCATCAAAGCAGAAACAACGGTTAAAATTATAAAACTTTTTTTCATAATGATTCTTGTTTGTTGGATTTGATGGGATTCAACCCATCAAACCAAGTTAATTTATTATGGTGCAACAGGATTATTTGAAATTGTCACACGACCAGTTGATGTATTTGGTGTTGCCCAATTACCATAAACATCAAATCCTTTGGCTGTTGTAGATGCTGTTTGCAAAGCAGCAACATCAGTTTGCAAGTCATCAACATCTTTGACCAAACCAGAAGTGGCATCACCAACTGCTGTTTCCAAATCTGAAACACGACCAGACAAAGCCGTATCATTATAAACAGTCACATCTGCGCCACCATCAACACTGATTGTACCGTTTGCAGTACCAGCTGCCACAGTTTGAACTGCACCAGTTGTTATTGCAGTATCTGTTTCTGTTTTTGTGTACGCATCTGTGATACCATAGCCAGCCAATGTCGTGGCACTGTCTGCTTTGCCGGCAACTGCTGTCTGCAAATTACTGATGTCACTTGCGTTATCCGCAACATCTTTGACCAAACCAGAAGTGGCATCACCAACTGCTGTTTCCAAATCTGAAACACGACCAGACAAAGCCGTATCATCATAACTTGCGGCAGTAATTGCGCTATCAACAGCTGTTCTAACAGCTTTTTCTGTCACCAACGCAGTATCTGATGCACCAGCCGCCGCAGCCACAGTCGTTTTAACTGTTGCCCCGATGTTCGCTGGGGTACCTGCATCATTTACCAATTGTGCTTGTTTAGCGGCAATTGCTGTTGTATTCGCATTGATTTGTGCACGACTTGTGTTGATTTCACTGATTGCTGCGTTATATGCACCAGCAACAAAAGATGTTGTTGCAACATCTGTATTTGTTGTCGCAGTCACTGTGCTGGCATTTGCAATATCTGCCTGGGCCACCACTGGCAAACCAAGCAGTATAGCAATCAAAGACACACCTAGTTTTTTCATAATTTTCCTTCCTTTGTGTTTTTTTTAAACACGCCTCATGGCTGATTTTTCATCTCGCAGGTACATTATATCATAAAAAACAAGTATTTTTTTTACTATTGGTATATAATCATTCATTTTTTTTCTTGACTTTTAAAAAAATGCTTTTTTTCAAATAATTATTCATTGATTTTTAATACTGTAAACCCATGTGTTTATTAAACAAAAAAAACACGACCAATTGGTCGTGTTGATAATTGTAATTCTGTCATTGCATTATGGTGTCACCACCCATGGATTTGTCCATGTATCTGCAACAGATAATTCTGTTGCCTGATTATTTTTCAAAATGTACATTTTGTTATCAGAAGCACTGGTTGTGGACAAACCTGTGATTTGCGCTTTGCCATTTGAAATTGTCACACCATTTTCACCAGTTAATGCAGACGGGACATTTTGCATTTGATTTTCCAATGTTTCAATTCGACCAGTCAAACCAGTTCCTGTGGCGCCACCAGTTCCAGCCGTTCCGACTGCGGTGCCCAAACCGGACACTTCATCGCTTAAATCACCAACATCATCTTGCAAATCTGCAACCGTACTGGCCAATCCAGCATTTGTGCCATCGCCATTAATTGTATTTTGCAATACAGTGATGGCGCTTGCATTATCAGAAACATCAGATTTAACATCTTGGATTTCCCCATGCACATAATTTAGACCTGCATCAACATAACCCTTGGTGGTCAAAGAAGCGTTTGTCACCTCTGCCATGGCAGATGATGTCGCCATCAATGCTATGACCGCTAAAGTACTTGCTACCGTTTTTTTCATTTCGTCCCCTTTGTTCTTTTTTAATTACCAAAAATATCTGGCTTCCAATCCGGTTTGCGAGCTATTTCAGCCCCCAATAATTCTGATACCTTCTGTTCCACAGCCGGCGCAACAGTTTCATTAACCGCCGTATCAACAGCATCCTGAATACCAGCCGTTATTTCTGAAACGGTTTCAGATTTTGTTTCTGCAATCTTCGCATCAACTTCACTTTTGGTGTAATAATTATTCAAAGCATCATTATCCAATTTATTATTTACTTGATTTTCCAAGTAATCGATTCGTGCAGAAATATCGTTTAATCCGGCAGTATCTGGTGTTGTAGAACCAATAGGTTTTATAATACCAGCTTTTGTTCCGGCACCATGCAAATACTTTCCAACGGACAAACGTGCATTATTTGTTACCACTGTTGGTTTGCTGACCGTTGCTGTTTTTAATTGTCCACTTCCCACTGAACGCACGGCAGACACCCGCCCAGAATTATTATTTGCACCAGTATTTCGTATAAAAGTACCATATTTCGCATTTACAGCATTTGTCGTTCCAGTTAAAGAATTACCCGTTCCCAATCGTTTAATGGACGGCGCAGCAAGCGCATTGGAACAAAACCCAATACAAAAAGCAATCCCTAGATAATAAAATGTATTAATCTTGGTCATTTATAATAATTTTCCATTTACGGTTAACATTATACCATATTTTTTAACATAAAAAAAGTTAGAATTAAAAAACTTTAATTTTCACATAAAAAAGCATTTTATTTTTGCTAAAATACAAAAAAACCGCAGAAATCCGGCAAAAAAAAAAA
>JAFRSF010000008.1 GCA_017427715.1 Alphaproteobacteria bacterium
AAAAACATGATATAATATACACAGCGTAATACGGAGAGAGAGTTTTTATGCATGCGTTTTTTGCTGTTGTTTTAATGACTGTCGTTTTTGTGCCACAAAATCTGTGGGGTGCCAAAGCCGCGCGGACTTCTGTTGTCAGTATGGGGACCAAGGTTGCCGCTGCCACATCAAATACGTTGGTCGATTCTGAATGTCAAGAATCTTATTTCGGTTGTATGGATGCTTTCTGTATTGTTGAAAATGTTTCTGGTGGTCGTTGTCAATGTAGCAATAAACATATTGCTTTGTCTGCACGATTAAAAGAAATTATGAATATGGACAACCAAAGTTATGCGATAACCACGTATGGTGTAGAACATATTGAATTAGGAACCGCGGCTGATGATGTATTGTCTGCATCAGAGCGCGCCTTTGATAAAGCAATCAAAGATGCAAATGATGAATCTGTGGTTGATAAACCCCAGTCAAAATCTGGATTAAGTTTTGCTGATTGGAATAAAAAGTTTTCTAGTAATTCTGATGATGAAGACGAAGATGATGTTTTCGAATTAGATAGCGATGATATTGCCAGCAAAAAGGGTGATGAATTATACAAGGCCGCTATGGAAATGTGTTTTGAACAAACACCACAAAAATGCAAAGCATCTGAAGAAATGTTGAAAATGTTGTATGTGCAGAAAATACGTTCTGATTGTGCCGCATTTGAAAACAGTTTAAACAAACAAGAATCTGAAAGTACAGTTAAACTGGAAGATGCCAAAAGAAATGTGCGCGATGCTGCGTTGACTGAATTGCAAAATACAAATAAATACAGTTTGGGCGAATGTGCTTTGGAATTCAAAAAATGTATGAATGGTGAAAATGTTTGTGGTGAAGATTGGACTGGTTGTGTAAAATTGGCTGCTGCTGAAAATATGGCAAATGATACGGCGGGTTCTGTCGCAAAGCAGGTGACAGTTCAGGGGGCTTTTTCAAGTGTGACGATTGCTGCGACCAGTATGGATGCCTTGTTGGCCAAGAAACCGTTGTGTGATTATGTCACAAATCAGTGTGTCAAAGAACAAGACAAAGTTTGGGATGTGTTTGTCAAAGATATTGTGACAACTATTAAATCTGCCGAATTGGTGGCTGAATCTGGTTTGCGGACAAACTGTTTATCTAATATTTCACAATGTTATATCAAAGCATGCAAAGATAATATGGACCCAAAAGATCCAGATGGTTCGTATGATATGTGTTTATCTAGACCAGATAATTATAAGTCGTTTTGCAAGGTTGAATTAGAACCTTGTTTAAATACAACTGGTGGCAGTTATGATAAACCTGATACATCCAGTTTGTGGCGTGGGGTGCTGGCGAAATTGTCTTCTATGCGTGTTGATGCGTGTACAAATGAATTTAAACAATGTTTGCAAGATGAAGATAGGTGTGGCAAAGATTATTCTCAGTGCATAGGTTTGGATAATGATGATGTTGCAGGTATCTGTCCAGAAGATAAATTGACTGCATGTTACAAAGAATATGGTGGTAAATCTGAAACGGTGCGCGAAACTTTGGAGCGCATTGCCCAAGGTGTATTGTTAAATGTAGATAACGAATTATTGACTGCATGTGAAAATGCAGTAATGGATGCAATGTTAAAGGTTTGTGGCAGTGAAGATAACTGTGATGCATTGATTGATGAGAACAGCGGAACACATAGTTTGAAATTGTCTTGGTGTGAATATGATGGTAAAAATTATTTTAATTGCAAAGATTCCCAGGGCGGAATAACTGATGTAGAATTGGGCAAAACAACACTGGATTCAGATTTAAACAGAGAATTTCATGAACGACACATATTTACCAGTAAATTCGATGGTCAGATTTATTGGGATTTTTTAGATATAGCTGACGATTCACGTGGTCTGATTGGGGTGGCTGATTACGAAAAATCTGTAAAGGATATTATAGATATGGATGCGGCTGCCAAGGCACGCGTGAAATCAGAAATAGAGACATTGCACAGTTCAATAAAAAATGCGATTGATGCCATTGAATCTGACCCAAAGGTTCAATATTGTATGACTGGACGTCAGGTTGAAGGTTTAGCAAACGATGATGGATTTAGGCAGTTGATTGGCAAAGCAAATAATGCCAGGTTTCCAAATATAACAAATCAATATCGCAGAATAATAACCACAACTGCATTGCACAAAACACGTGAAAATTATTTCAAAAAATATGATGAATTGTCAGATGAATATGTTGTTGGTTTAAACAAATTATCTGAACGCATAGCAGAAATACAAAATATAAATGAAAAACGGGCCAGGGCAGAACCAGCACGGCTAGCATGTATACAATTGGGTGAAGGTGAAAAATTCAATAAAGGAAGAAGCACACCGTCTGCTGTACGTAAAGTAAACAGAACAAGTGGTAATGATGGTAAATTGGTTGGTTATTCGTCTGAATCTTCGTATACTTATAAACGTCAGGTTACCACGACTTTTGGTATGGATACTTTGATTTGTCATAAATGTATCAGAACACAAAAATGTAAAAAAATTGGCGCAGGGCTGGACCATTGTAAAACATGGGCTGATGAACAAGAAGAATGCACAGATATTCAATTTTGATTATGATAATGAAAAAAAGATTTAGATTTTTATCAATATTTGTTTTGTGCATCGCGTTTGTGCATGGCGATGTGTGTGGGGCAACGCGGTCTGGTGCAAAAAAAACTGCTATTGATTTGGGTACCAAGGTTGAAGCTGCCGTTGAAATGAAATCTTCTTCGTGCAGTGAAAAATATGCTGCATGTATGGATGCGGGCTGTATGATTGATAATGATTCTGGGGGACGGTGTCAATGCAGTAATAAAATTAAAGAACTGAATAACCAATTTAATAAAATTCGTGCCAAAGATTATGCCACAGAAAAATTGGCTACATTTGGCAAAGAAATTGTTGAAATGGGTGATTTGGCGGATGAATTGTTGGCAAAAACGCCAGACGATGAAGAAGATGATTATGGTATAGATGAAGATGGTAAGTTACGTGTTCAGACCGGTGAAACAGGCGATGCTTTACGTGCAACTATGCATGATTTATGTATGGAAAAAATACCAGAATGTAAATCACAATTAACATTGATAAAAAATCTGTATTCGCAAAAAATAAAATCAGATTGTGCTGCGTTTGAAAATGCTTTGGCGGTGCAAAACCAAGAATCCAAAGAACGTCGTGCTGATGCTAAGAAAGTTGTTCGTGGTGCTGCACTGGAACAATATCAGGCATCTAATAAATACGATTTGGGTCAATGTGTTGTTGAATTTGGAAAATGCATGCAAACAACTGCTGAATGTGGTGAAGATTGGACTGGATGTATCGGCAGATTGGGTATAGATAAAATGTACGCGGATTCAACGAAACGGGTCGCGGTTGTCGGTGCTAATTCTTCTGTGATGATTGCTTCGTCAACTATGGAAATACTGGAATCTAAGAAAATCATTTGTGAAAGCGTGACAAAACAATGCACGTCTGTTAAAGATAAAGTTTGGGATGCGTTTCTGAAAAATACGATTGCGGATATAAAATCGGCAGAATCATTGGCTGAATCAAATGCGCGTACATCGTGTCTAACAAACATATCAAATTGTTTTTTGAATGCGTGTAAAGATAATATAGATGATAAGAATCCTGATTCTTATGATTTGTGTTTAACACGACCAGAATCAATGAAAAATCTGTGCAAAGTAGAATTAGAACCGTGTTTAAATGCAACTGGCGGTTCATATGATAGACCCGAAGAATCAACTTTGTGGCCGTCTGTGTTGGCTAAATTGGCGGCAATGCGTGTGGATGCTTGTACAACAGAAGTCAAAGAATGTATTCAGAGTGAAGACAGGTGTGGCAAAGATTATTCAAAATGTATCGGTTTAGATACAAATATTATTGTTCGTATGTGTCCGTATGAAAAATTAGTTGGATGTCAGAAAATATACGGCAAAGATGAAACCAAGGGTGAAGAGATTTATGATGCTTTGGCACGTATTGTTGATGGTGTTTTGTTGAACATAGACAATAATATGCTGTCAACATGTCAGAATAAGATAGAAGACGCAATGACCAAGGTTTGTGGTGATGCACAGTCGTGTGCAAGTTTCGCTGTAAATGATGATAAAATCGGGACACAAAGTTTAAGATATCAAATATGTCAATATTCGACTGATTCACCAGAATCAACCAAAGGATTCAAGTGGTTTGATTGTCGTTCTGATTTGGATCATATTTCTGATTATGAATTGGGGCGTGACAGGTATGCTCGTTCTGAAATGGCGGGGCCAATAAAACCTTTTGCTGGTGTAATATCTGGTACAATAAATTGGGCGTCAATAGAAATAGGCGATGATGGCTATATTGATATAGATGGATATTTAGCGAATTACAAGAAAGATTATAATATTCCCGAAGAAGAAAAAGCACGTGTTCGCAGTGAATTATTACAATTACAAGAAAATATCAACCGAACAATAGATTTGATTGAAAAAGATCAATGGGTTTCGTTCTGTGTTTCTGGCCGCCAAGTGCCGGGTGTGACAGATATGTTCAAAGAAAATAAATTACGTTTTCCAAAATTGGCAAACACAGTTCGCCGACAAATTGCAACGGAAGCGTTGCAACGTGCTAGGGCGAATTATATGGTTTTATATGATGAATTGTCAGATCGAATGGCTGAAAATTTAGTGAAAATACAAGAACGCATTGCGAATAATATTCGTGAAAATGGCAAGGATGCCGCAGCCCGAGCCGCCCAAGTGGCATGTCGTGGTTTAGCAGAAATATCCGCGTTTGCAAAGGCCCCAGTTGGACAAAGTTTATGGGCAAAGATATTGATAGGTGTTATTATTATCGTTGTTATTGTTATTGTATGTATATATTGCCCAGCACTTGGTGCAGCTGCAGCTAGTGGTTTGGCTGCAGGTGAAGCTTTGGCTGCCGCTGGCTCCGCCGCTGCTGCTATTGGTCTTTCTAATGCTGCTGCCGGTTTAGCTGCCGCTGCCGCCACAGCTACTGCGACTGGCATCGGTCTTGCAGTCGGTACTGCTGCTCTTGCTGCTGCTGGTGCTGCTGCTATTGCCGGGAGTATAGCGGCTGGTGTTGATGCTATAGAGACCCAAAAACAAAATGAGCAAACTGCGCAAGAGATAGAAGAATTGCGTCAACAGGCCGTTTTTGCAAACACAGAATCACATGGTGAGCAAGTTTCTTTTGAATGGAATTATATGGAAAAGATTACAACTGATTTTGATAGGGATACTATGACTTGTAAACGTTGTATTTCTGCGCGTAAATGTAAAAAAACAAAATGGCATATTTTTTCAGATAGAAATTGTGGTAGTTGGGGTAAATGGGAAGAACCCCGTTGTAATGAATTAAAGTTTTGATGTTTTCATTCTTGCCTGATACTGGGTTTCACACCAAGAGCATCGATTGTTCTTGTCGCGGTATGGTTCCCCGCCTGGGGCGGGGGGGACCGCTTGCGGTGGGGAGGGTTGGATTATTTATAACATATCAACATTATGTTTTATCCATACCAATACATTTTCCATATCTTTTCGTACGTCATTATCTGATATTCTTATTACCTTTATACCCAAAGATTCCATGTATTCATCACGTGCTTTATCGTATTCGTATTTGTTATCATGACTACTACCATCTATTTCGATAACTAATTTCTTTTCACGACAATAAAAATCAGCAATATAATTTCCGATTGGTTTTTGCCTGATAAATCGTATGCCCAGTTTATTTTGTTGTAATTCATGCCAAAGTAATACTTCGGATAAATTGCGCGCTTTGCGATTTGCACGTGCCAGATTTTTAAGTTGTTTGTTATAACCATACATAGTTTGTATATTATATTGAAAATATGTTTTGTTCAATAGCATTTTTACCAACCCTCCCCACCGCAAGCGGTCCCCCCCGCCCCAGGCGGGGAACCATACCGCGACAAGAACAATCGATGCTCTTGGTGTGAAACCCAGTATCAGGCAAGAATGAAAACATCAAAACTTTAATTCATTACATTTGGGTTCTTCCCATTTACCCCAACTTTTGCAATACCTGTCTGAAAATACACTCCAAGATGTTGTATTGCAATGACGTGATACTATACATCGTTTACAAATCATAGTATCCCTATCAAAATCGGTCGTTATTTTTTCCATGTAATTCCATTCAAAAGAAACTTGTTCACCGTGTGATTCAGTGTTTGCGAATGCTGCTTTTTGACGCAATTCCTCTATCTCTTGTGCAGTTTGTGTTTCTTTTTTTTGGGCATCTGCAGAAGTCACTGCTACTGATATTATCATCGCTGCAGCGATAGCAGCAGCGGTTGCCGCAGTTATAGCTGCGATACCCGCGGCAGCCCCCCCTCCTGCAGCACCGAAAGTAAACACGCAGGCAACAACTATTATAATCACAATAATCACCCCGATAAATATCTTTGCCCATAAACTTTGACCGACTGGTGCTTTGGCAAAGGCAGATGTTTCGGCTAAACCACGACATGCCACTTGGGCGGCTCGGGCTGCGGCGCTCTGACTAATTTAATTCGCTTAAATCTGTGATTGTTTTAATTCCGTTCAGATTCATTTGTTGAATCGTTCCTTCGAAATCCATTATGTTTGTGGACTCAAAATATATTATTGGGGTCAGACCGTTGTCTTTTGCCAGTTTTAATAATGTTGGGATTGGTGAATCTGTTTGTTTGCCGGCTGCAAACCATGTGTCGTTATCCATAATCCAAAAATCTGGGTCATCGTGCACATATATGACTTGTTTGTGTGTAATGGTAAAATTATTATATGTTTCGTAATCTATTTTGTGTTCGTCAAAATATTTTGTGACCGCATTTTTAGTTTTGGTTTCTGGTTCGGTTGGTGTTGGAGCAGGTGTGTCAAAATTAATATCTGTAAACGTCGGTACAGATGTGTCTGGCAAAGAATCACCAATATCAAAATCTGTTGGTAACGGAAATAATTCCGGTTCAGGTTCTGTAAGTGTATTTTCTGGTTCAGTTGTTTTGTTGGGTGCATATGACATATTTGTAAATGCTAATCTTTGTTTTATACGTCTAAATGGAACTTTTAATTCGTTTGGCAGGTCATCTGGATATTCTGAATCTGGGTCTATTTCAGGTTCGGTTTCTGGTTCGGATTCAGTAACCTGTTCTGGTTTGGAAAACATTTTTTTTATGTATTCGATAACTTTGTCACAGAAAGGAATTGTAAAAATTGGTTTCTTGGTACGGTATACAATCGCTGTGGTCGCAATATAAATTGGTATAGCAGTATATATCAACATAGCAAAAACCAGACCTATGAATCCACGCAAATGAGCATGAAAAAATTTCCACCAATGTATTTGTGAAAACATATCAAAATGAAATAAATACCATAAAACAGCCCACAAAACAAAGAAATACCCCACAGTCCATTTAATGACTATCAAATTAGTTTTCAAAAAATCTAGAATCTTTGTCATACTGATATTATAGACAATGATTGCACTTTGTCAATCTTTTATAATGTTAAGAAATAAAACTGTTGTTATTGGGTAAAAAATACTTTTTTTTGATGTTTTTATGTGATATAATGACCTTGAGCTATAATTAGGGGAAGGAATATGCAAATAATTAATTTATTTGGTCAGACCATTGTTAGTATGGCTGTTGTTTTGATGTTTGGTGGAATCGCTTCTGCGGATGCACCGCGTGGTAGTCGCAGTATGATGCCAACGACGAATGTTACAAGAATGCCGACAATGCCGACTGTGGGTGTGACAACTGTTGGTAATCCTGCGGTGACAACAATTAGTACACCGCCACAGGTGATTGCTGCACAACAATATGTTCCTGTGCCACCACCGGCCCCAAAGCCAGATCCAGATACGGAACCAGATGAGCCAACACCTGATGAACCTACACCTGTACAAGAATGTGCTGATGGTGGTGTTAAAGATTCTGCTTATACAGTAGATATGTGTATGCGTGATTTAAAGCAGTGTATTAATACTGGTGCTTTGCAGGGTGGTTTGAACGATTTATTTAATGAAGATGTTCGTAATGCTATATTTGGTGGTATGAAATTGTGTCAGGCAAATATTGATAAATGTATTGCCGAAGTACGTATAAATTGCCGTAACATTTATAACGAAAAGAATGATGTATGGCTTGATTTTAATTCGCGTGTAATTCAACCAGAATATTATAATTTTGTTTTGCGTAAAACAGGATTAAGCCCGAACCAGGCGGAAAACACATGTTTGTTGTTGGACAGAAATACATATGGCGCAGCATTTTCTTCTGTATCTGAATTGGATGATGTCAAAGCAGAATATCAAAGAAATGTTGGTGCATATAATGCAGCCAAAGGCAAAAGTTTAACCAAAGATAATCCGCTGGGTTCAGAGGTTAACAGATTTGGTTATGATGGCAAACGTGGTCATTATGCTAGATGGGATGCATCAAATGCTGAATGTTTATTGCGCGTTGGTGCGTATAATAAAAACAGCGCTATTAAAAACAGTTGGTTGTTTGGTGCGGTTGGTAACGACAATGTTGCAGAAGTTTGGAAACCAGCGGGCAGTACATTTACTTGCAACAAAGATTTGTTTGGATTTTCTTTGTTAAATGATACCAAAACAGCGGCTGTGGTTGGTATAACAGGCGGTGCTGTGGTTGGTGCCGGTGTCGGTGCTGGTATCGGTGCAGGTGTGTATAATGCAAAGAAAAAAGAAGCGGATGCCGCTGCTGCTGCAAGGGAAGACGCATTGTCGACATCTTGTCAAAACGATACGTATCGTAAAAAATTGGGTCAGCAAATTAAGCAATCTAGAAACGAATACAGGGTACGGTCTTATTTGTATGAATCTGTTGAAGTTGATGACAGTGACAAAACAAAGATTAAAGTATCGACGGCAAAGCCGCTGTTTGACAATGTTGATTATGAAAATATGACCGATGAGCAATGTAAAGCGATTCATGATTTGTATTCCAAAGCGCGTGTATACGAAGATGCAATCGCAAAATGTAAATCAAACACAAAAAATATGACGATTTATGAACAAGTGTTGAAAGCAATGAAAAGCAAAGAAGGTGTCGAACTTCTTGCTGTAGAAGTCAAAGATGGTGCTACAGTGATAATGGCTGGCACAGTGAATTGCGGTAAACTTGATAACTTAACAAGGGTTGATATTGATACATTTAATCAGCAGTGTTTGTTTAAACCTTTGCAGATTGGTTTGGCTGTAAAATCACCAGATGACCCATTCTGTGACCATGATGGCAAATGTTTAACCGTTGATCAAATATCAACAGAATTGGCGAACCTGAAATCTTTACTGAAAGAGATTGAACCGGCAGTTGATAAAAATGTTTTGGCCGAAGCCAAAAAGGCAAAAAAATTAAGCAAAGGCGCAATGATTGGCAAAGGTGCGGCAATTGGTGCTGCAACGGGTGTTGGCGTTGGTGGGTTGGCTACTGCAATAACCGCATTTGTAGAACGCAGTAATATTACCTGCAAAGTTGGTGATGGTTTGAATTCTGTTGCGTTGGGTAAGTCGCACACCATAGATACATTAAGAGATTTCTATGTAAAATGGAACTTACAATTACCTGATACGGTGGCGCCAACTTCTGTTGTGACTGATGTAGAATCTTGGGATCAGGCATGTTCGCAATACAACAGCAAATTGTTTGATTGCCCATATGTTCAAATCAGTTTTAAAACAGATGGTAAGCACGAAATAATATCATCTGCATGTAATATCGCAGGCAATTTGTGTGTCAGAAATTATGCGGTATCAGCATCACATGGAATTGATTAAAATATATGTTTGAACAAGAACACCAGTTGGTGTTCTTGTTTTTATAATTTGTTGTAAAAAAACATTTTATTTTAATGAATATATATGATATAATCACCCCTAGAGAAAGGAAGGCGAAAATTATGAAATCACCAATAAAAACTTAATTCCTGCGATTATGCTGGGTTTAGCTGTGGTTCCGTCATACGCAACGGTGTATGATTTGGATGTCGCAGTTCAGAAAGTTCGTGAAAATTGTTTGGGCATCAATTCCCGATTGGATCATATGAAATTGATGGCGGGTATCAGTACTGGTGTAGGTGCGGTTGGAACTGCGGTTGGTGCGGGTGCATTGGCGGCTGGTATTGTAAAAGCCAACACAGATAAAGCAATTGAAGATTTGTTGGAAAAGATTGTAAAGAAAACTGAAAAAGGTCAACAGGCATCTGACAAGCAACTGGATGATTTAATTGCAGAAATGGAAAAGAATTGGGATACATATACGACCAAAGATGCTGAGAAGACCAAGGTTGATGAATTAACCAAAAAATCCAAAACGTTGGGTAATGTTCGTACTGGGTTATTGGCAACAAACACAGCGACCCAGGTCGCTGGTGCTGCACTTTCCAGTCAAACCAAGGTCGGTGGCAGTTTAAAAGAACAAATTAACAGATGTATTGCTGCATCGGATGATTTAAAAGAAAGTATGCAACAGGCACGTCTTGAAAACAAAGATACGACCCGGGCAAAACGCATAGTAGAAGCATGTGGTGAATATAGGTATGTAGATTTATCAAAAATAAATAATCTGGCAACTGGTGCAACGGTCACATCCAGTATAGGTGCGGTTGCTGGTGGTGTTGGTACGATAACCAGTGCTGTGGCTAATACAGATTCAACCAGAAATGATAATACCAAAGATGGTAAAGCAAAAGAAAAGAATCTGAATACGGCATCAAATGTGTTGTCTGGTGTGTCGACTGCGACATCTGCGGTATCAACAGTATTAAATGGTGTTCAGATAGCAACAATAAAGAAAGTAGTGTCTGTATCTGATAATTGCGAGAAGGAGTTACAATAATGAAAAAATATTTAACTGCTATATTTCCATTGATTTTATGTGCGGTTCCATCATATGGGGCGCAATGGTCTTGTCCTACATGTACCAAAGCAGAATTGCAAGCATTATTTGAAAAACATGTTCCATCAGATAAACAGGAACAGGCATTACAGGTATTTAACAGTAATTTATCTGAAAATGGTGTTTTGATATCTGATGGTATTGCCAAGACATGTCATGCGACATGGGGACGTGGTGGTTTGGGAACGCCGCAGTACAAGAATTGCGAAACACTGGCCAGAGATTTGATAAATCTTGCCAAAAGTAAATCACCAAAAAAATCTGGTGGTGCAGTGCCTGCGATGT
Source organism: Alphaproteobacteria bacterium (assembly GCA_017427715.1). Taxonomy (GTDB): domain Bacteria; phylum Pseudomonadota; class Alphaproteobacteria; order Rs-D84; family Rs-D84; genus Enterousia. The sequence continues at coordinate 11,281 of JAFRSF010000008.1, forward strand.
CCCAGTGTGAAGCGGATGTACGTGCTGGATTGATTGGCAGCGAAAAAGGTTTGTCTGCTGGCACTTTGGTTGATGGGTTAAAGAAAGATTGTCAATTTGATGATACGGATTCTTGGTTGTTCAAGGGTGTAAATGTATCTGTTAAACAGGCCATCGCATTGGCGGGTTTGATGGGACGCGGTGGTTGTCGTGCAGATACATCAAATGGTGTATTGATTTGTGAAAATAAATATGCCTATATCTTTGGTGGTATTGACAATTCTAGTGCTTTGAACGATGCACGTAAAAACAGTATTGCAAAGGCGGTATGTGCAATTGATGCAAAAACATCAAGCAATAACAGGGATATGATGTCTTTTGATGATAATATTAAGGGATGTCCAACACCCCAGGTTGTTGCTAATTGTGCCACATATCAACAACAATTACAGAAAATCAATTCTTCGTTGGTTGCCAAAGAACACAAAGAATTAACACAAAATTACTGTGTGGTCAGTATTAAAAAGCAAGCGCCAAAGGTCACACATATTGACTTTGAAGAAGGTGTAGAAATTGTTGCAAATTGCACACCAAAAGAAATAAATACAAATATTTTTGCAAATGCCAGTGTGATGCCAATGCAGGCGATTGCAATGGCAAACAGATATTTATTGAAACAATGTTATAAATATCAATGCGGTGAATGGCCAGAAGGAAATGGTGTAAAATGTGGTAAGCATGAATTCAGATTCAGCAGCATTAACAATTCAAATCAAGGTAAAACGGCAAATCACAGTATATCAAAGGCATTTTGTGAAATACACGGTGGTTCGTATGGTTTAGTATCGGACGATTATGGCGTATGTGATGTATCATCATCTGTGTGTACTGGTGCTTTAAGAGCCGATGTGCAGATGATAAACAGTTTGGTTGCTGTTAATTATAAAAACGGTCAGTGTGTTCTTAATTGGGGAACTAGTATGATTGACAGTAGTGAAGACAGACGTGCGCATGCAGATGACGGTATGCAGGGTATTGTAGGAACAAATGCAATCCAAAAGTTAGGACCAAACATTGATAATACATATCAAAAGGCCACTTTGAATCAGTGGGAAAAATACGATACAGATTTTTATGATACCGAATATTTTGATCCAGATTCATGGTATTCCAGACCAGAAGACGAAAACAATATGCAATCTGTGATGGAAATCAAAGAACCAACAGGTGGCAGATTGGCAGATCAATTGTCGGCAAAGAAGCCAGCAAAGAAACCTGCACCAAAGAAACCGGCGGGTACACCAGACACCGAATACAAACCAGATGGTGTTGAAATATTGACCAGTGGTTCTATTTTACCAGTCAACGAATTTCCGCGCAGGGGTGAGGCAGCAAGCAGGGCAAAGCAAGTGTTAAAACAGCAAACCGGTGTTGATTATAATTGCGGTGCCCCCAGACAGCATGAAACAGAGATTTTGTGTCAAAATCCTTCTAATTTAAGTGTTTATGTAAAGGTTAAATTTGCTGGATTTACAGATTCAGAGCCAGTATCGACACCAGCAGAATCACCTGCAGCGGCAGCGGCATCAGGTCAGCCATCTGCATCAAACGTATCAGGAACACTGTCAGATGCGGATAGACAAAGATGTTTGCAAGGTGCGTTAGAAGGTCAAGCTAGAATGAAAAGCGGGAATTTGGATATTATGTTCATGGGGCGTGGATATGAAAGTATCAGTAATGTTGATGTTGAGTGTTCAGTTTCTGATTCTAAATGTGTTTTGAACCAACATGCCACGAAAGATGGTACGGTCGTTTATGCGCATATGTGTATCAACATACAAATTCATGGAACTGATGTGTGTAAGGTTTCTACTAGTGCCAATGGTTCTTCGGTTTTATTTAGTGGTTCGGTATCTTCTTCGACTAGTGCGTTACGGACGGGTTCTAAACCTGCATCAGTGCGGGATTGTCCATAAAAATAGAAACAATATTTACAAAGTGAAAATAAAAAAACACCGCCGGTTTCGGCGGTGTTTTTTATGTTCGTATTTTAATTAACGACCCTGTGATTTGATAGTTTGTTCTATCAATTTTTTAGCAGGTGCCTGGCATTTTTTTGCCTTTTGTAAAATACGATAATATTCTTCATAAGACAAACCGTTGTTAATATTTGGTTTTTCAACCCCAGCACATTCTAAATTAACCAGTGTTTGGCAAACTTTTTCTTTCATACATGCGATGAGGCTATTGGCTTGGCATTCGCCAATGCAATCATAATCTTGATTGTTTCGTAAATCTATGAAAGCTTTTTCTTCTGCTGTTTGTGCGCGACAGTTTTCTTGAATAGCATCTTCAAATCCCATTTCTTCATCCATTACGATTGCAACGGTTTCACATTCACAACCCTTGAAACCAGCAAAACCATCTTTAACCACTAATTTGCCATTAAATTGTTTTTGGCATTCTTTGTCGGACAAAGGTTTTAATACACGGCAGTTTTTTTGAATAAAATCAACTTCCCCTGTCTTTGAATTGACTTCGATTTTATCACATTCACAACCATAATCGCTTGGAAAATCAATATTAGAACTTAATGGTTTTCCTTCGTATTTCCCTTTGCATTCTTTTTCAGATAATGCTTTTGCATCAACAGTGCCAGCAAACAACAAAGCAACCGCGTTTGCACCAGCAACCAATTTTGCGCTTTTGATTAAATCTTTTATTTGTTTTTTCATTTCTTTTTTCCTTTTTATTTTTTATGTTAATCGCAGGGTTTTCGCCCTTTGTTGCTAAATAATATAATACAAAAAAAAACAATGTCAAGTATTTTGGTCGATTTTTTTATAATTTTTATAAAAATTAGTAATTTCAATCAGATAAATATTAAAGAAAGTTTTTATTATGCGGCCTGTTTCATATTGTTTTTGATATCGCGTAAATATTTTCGTAATTCGTCAATGGCAACCAATGAACCATCGCGTTTTTGTGCAGACCAATAATCCCAGCCATTAAAACTGACGCTGTTTTGTATTTTTGCCGCCATTACATGGATTGATGCTTTGCCGTATAATGTGTGTAATAATTGACCATCGTGCGTAATCATTACACGTTCGCCACGTGGGCTGACCAATGTTTGACCAACGTATAACAATCCTGCATCAATTAATTCATGGAAAGCAACCTTTGTTGCATCGCGTTTTGGTGCAGTTATTTCTATGTCTGACAAATCTATTGCTGATATTTGTTCAACACGTTCGCGTGCAGCATTTACATATGTTTCTTCGCGATCTATACCAATAAACTGACGACCCAATTCTTTGGCCACAGCGGCTGTTGTTCCAGAACCAACAAATGGGTCCAGAATTACATCACCTGGTTTTGTGGATGCCAATATTACACGCCGTAACAAATCCATTGGTTTTTGTGTGTTGTGCAAACTTTTACCGTTTTTGTCTTTCACGCGCTCTTCACCAAGGCAAATATTTATATCCCAATCTGAACGCATTTGTTTACCGCCGTTCAATTTCTTCATAGTTTCGTAATTAAATGTGTATTTGCCTGTTTTTGTGGGGGTCGCCCAAATCAAAGTTTCATGTGCATTTGTAAATCTTGTCCCACGGAAATTAGGCATCGGATTGGTTTTTACCCAAACAATATCATTCAAAATCCAAAATCCCATATCTTGCAATATAGACCCCACCCGGAATATATTATGATATGATCCAATTACCCACATCGCACCATCAGGTTTCAGTATTCGTTTGCATTCTGCCATCCATTGACGTGTAAATTCATCATATTGTTCATTAGATGCAAAATAATCCCATGTATCACGTACTGCGCGTGCCGCGGTTTGATCTTCGGGGCGATACAAAGTTTTTTCACCCAATTGTAAATTATAAGGGGAGTCCGCAAACACAGCATCAACAGATGCATCGGGAATCTGACGCATAATTTCAATACAATCACCACATAAAATCTGGTTCAAATATTTTTGCATGTGTGTTTGTTCTCTCTCTGATTTTGTAATAACTCTTGCATAGATTTTATCATATTTTGATGTTATAAAAAAGCATCCAGCGAATCGGTTTTAAAAAAAAACACTTGATTTTTATAAAAATGTAATTTTTTTCATATAAATTATCTTTACATGCAGACGATTTTTTTGCTATCGTTATACATTATGAGATGTCCATATTGTAATTCTACAGATAGCAGGGTGGCGGATTCACGCCCGGATATTGGCGATGCGGTAATCAGACGCAGACGTGTGTGCAATCAATGTGGTGCAAAGTTTACTACGGTGGAACGCATTCAAATGCGTGATTTGGTTGTTCGTAAAAACAGTGGTAAAACTGAACCGTTTGACAGGGAAAAATTATGTCGCAGCATTAAATTGGCATGCCGTAATCGTGATGTCAAAGATGAACAAATTGAACGTTTGGTTGCTTCTATTCAAAGACGGTTGGAAACAGAAACTGCTGATGATACTGTGACCAGTGTTCAGGTTGGACAAATGGTGGCAGATTCTTTGTTAAATCTTGACCCAATTGCATTTATCAGGTTTGTATCTGTGTATAAAAAGTTTTCTAAGGTTGCCGATTTTAAAAAAATTATCAATCAAATTCCAGAGGCGGACGATGACGCAGTCGTTTGTGATTTGCCAAAAACATCGTTGTTCTGAAGAAATGAAGAAATTATTCATATTTTTAATAGCGTTTTTGATGCCGATGTTGGCACCAGCAGTTGAATCTTTGGATATTCTTAGTGACCAAGATGCTGCAATTTATTCCCAGATTTTTATTTTACAAGACAAAGAAAAAATAGACACTGCACAAAAATTAGAAAGTAAATTAAAAGATAAATCTTTGATGAATGAAGTACAGTATCAAAGATTTGTGTCTAAAACTTATCGGACACGTGGCACAGAAATTCAAGATTGGATGAATAAATATTATGATATGCCCGGTGCAGACAGGTTGAATAAAATCGCAAAAATAAAACAGGCAACTGTACGTCAACCGGTTGTTCCGCACATTATTACAGGTAAAGATTATATTGAAACGGCGCAATCTGAAAATTGGACTGCGAAAACTTATAATGACAAAATTACAAAAAATATAGACAAATTCAAAAAAGCCATCCGTTCTGGCAGTTCCAAAACCGCAAGAAATATTTTAGAAGACAAAAGTTTCAAGAAAAAAATTTCTGAATCTGATTATGGGCGTTTGTCCGGTCGATTGTCTTTTCTGTATTATACAAATGGTGAATATGAATTGGCAAAAAAATGGGGTTTTGTTGCTTCTGATGCAAATTCAGAATATGGATTGTGGTCTATGGGGTTGCTTTATTTCAAGGAACAAAAATACGCAGAAAGTCAAAAATATTTCAGCAAGATTTTAAATTTAACACAAATAAATAATGCCCGTAAAACAGAGGCGGCTTTCTGGGCGGGACGTTCTGCCAGTATTATTGGTAATAACAGTGTTGCGAAAAAATATTGGAAAATTGCGGCCGCGTATCCTATGTCTTTTTATGGTGCGCTGGCATCAACTATGTTAGGTGATGTTCCCGCGTATGAATTTTTTGACCAAGAATGTGATGATGCAGATATCGAAGAATTGCGCCAAAATAAATACGGACAAAAAGCATTGGCTTTGATTCAGGTTGGGCGCAAAGACAGGGCTGAACGATATTTGAAATATTTAGTGACATCTAAATCTTCGGATAAAATGTTGCATGCGGTTAATGCTGTGTCTTCGATGTATGGGTTGCCCAGTGTTTCTATTTTGGTTTCTGGTGTTATGCGGGACAGGGGCGTATTGGAAATTAACGATGATATTATTTATTCTGCCCAATATCCATTGCCAGATTGGGAACCGATGGGGGGGTGGTCTATTGACAGGGCTTTGTTGTTGGCGATTACCAAGCAAGAAAGCGGATTCAAACCAAACGCAAAATCTGGGGCAGGCGCAAATGGTTTGATGCAAATTATGCCCAGTACTGCAAAACGCGTGGCGCGCAAAAATGATGTTAAAATGTCTGATATAGATATGTCGAATCCTGAACATAACATGTTTTTGGGTCAGCAATACATTGTTGATTTACTGTCGCACCAGATGATAAAAAATAATATTATTAAAATGTTGATTGCATATAATGCGGGTATGGGAAATCTGGTTAAATTCGAAAAGACATTTTCGACATCAGATCCTTTGCTGTATGTAGAGAGTTTTCCTGCGTATGAAACACGTATGTATATTAAACGTGTTATGTCTAATTTGTGGTTATATCGTGCGCGGCTAAATCAACCGTTGACAGCATTAAAAGAACTGGCAGAAGGTCATTGGCCACGATATAACAGCGAAGATGCATACGTGCGCTTGTAAAATCCAAAGGGGGAACATGTGCGTAGCGTTCCAGATTTTTCTATTGAATTAAATTGCGGAAAAAGAATTATTGCTGGGGTTGACGAAGCAGGCCGTGGACCACTTTGTGGGCCTGTGGTTGCGGGTGCGGTAATCTTTAAAAAATACGATTTTGATGATATGCCATTGATTACCGATTCAAAACAAATGACTGCAAAGCAACGTCAGATTGCTTATAATTGGATAACAAATAACCCCAATATTGTGTGGGCGGTTGGTCAATGCAGCGCACAAGAAATTGATGAATTAAATATTTTACGGGCTTCGTTAACAGCTATGAAGCGGGCGGTAGCCAATTTGTGTGTGGTGCCGGAATATTGTCTGGTTGATGGAAATAAAATGCCTGATATGATGATTGGGCAATCGGTGGTACATGGGGATGCAGTGTCTTTGTCTATTGCGGCGGCTTCTATTATTGCTAAACAGACACGTGATGCAATTATGAATGATTTATCCAGGCAGTTTCCGCAATATGACTGGGACAAAAATGCGGGATACCCAACACAACAGCATTTGCAGGCAATCGATAAATATGGTATAAATGAATATTATAGAAAAACATATCGTCCGGTCAAAGAAAGGTTGGAAAAAAATGAAAACGATTCGTAATCTGAAAAATATTAATGTTCATAGTAAGTATGTTTTATTGCGTGAAGATTTTAATGTCCAGATTGTTGATGGGATAATTACTGATACTTTCAGATTAGATGCATCTTTGAATACAATCAAACGGTTGGTTAATGCGGGGGCGCGTGTTGTTATATGTTCGCATCTGGGACGACCAAACGGAAAACGTGTGCCTGAATTGTCTTTAAGAATTGTTGCAGAATATTTGAATATACCATTTGTTGATGATTGTTTACGCAAAGATTTTTTATCAAATATGAAAAACGGTGAAGTGGTGTTAATGGAAAATCTGCGGTTTTATATTGGTGAAGAAAAAAACGAAAAATCGTTCGCAAAAAAATTAGCGGACGGTTTCGATATTTATGTCAACGATGCGTTTGCTGTATCACACAGAAAGGCCGCCAGTATTGTTGCAATAACTAAATATTTGCCATCGTATGCGGGCGATTTGTTGGAAAATGAAATTCAAAATCTGACAAACTTTTTACAAAATCCGAAACATCCGTTGGTTGCTTTTGTTGGTGGCGCAAAAATAGATACGAAAATAAACGTGTTGAAAAAGTTGGTTGGTATCGCTGATAAAATTGTTATTGGCGGTGCGATGGGAACAACTTTCAATTTTGCACTGGGGTTGCCTGTGGGAAATTCATTGTATGAACCAGAACAGGCGCGTAATGTTATGAAAATATTAAAATTGGCATATAAAAACAATTGTGAAATATTGTTGCCAATTGACAAAGGTGTCGGCGAAGTTTTTGATAAAAACACAAAACGTATAAATCGTGATGCTGGTCAAATCAAAGACGATGATGTTATTATGGATGATGGAAAAAGGACAACACAACGCAACATAGATTTGTTATATACGGCGAAAACTGTCGTGTGGAACGGAACCTTTGGTTTGGCAGAGTGGGGCAAAAAATGGGGGTATTCATCATTTGAGTTTGCAAAACATTTGGCGCATTTATCAAAAGCAAAAAAATTGAAAGTGATTGTTGGTGGTGGTGATACGGTTGCCGCATTGGACGCATGTGGTGTACGCAAAGATATCGCTTATGTGTCAACCGGTGGCGGTGCATTTTTAGAGTTTATTGAGGGTAAAACATTACCAGGAATTAAACCGTTGATTATTGGTTGACGGCATGTCGGGTCAACTTCCCCGCCCAGAGCGGGCAACAGCCCTTTGGGCTGTGTCATTGCGAGCGAAGCGCGGCAATCCAGGTTTCTTAGAATTCGGCGCAGCCCCTACAATAATCCTCACCTTGGGGGCGGTACGTCCGAAGCTCCATATTAATTCTCCCCTTGGGGGGGAGTACCGGCGAAGCCGGGGATGGAGGTCAAAAAAACAATAAACATTTCATAAAAAATCCTTGTAATAAAATTGATAAATAATATATAATAAAAATCAAAGAGAAGAAAGGAACGAAAGTCGTGAAAGCCGCAGAACTCTACACACACACACACACACA
>JAFRSF010000009.1 GCA_017427715.1 Alphaproteobacteria bacterium
ATTTTTATTTCTTGGAAATGAATACAAGATTACAGGTGGAACACCCGGTAACAGAAATGGTTTACGGTGTCGATTTGGTTCGTGAACAAATCAGAATTGCCGCGGGCGAAAAATTGGGTTATACACAATCAAACATCGTTGCGCATGGACACGCAATCGAATTTCGTATAAATGCAGAAGATCCAGAAACCTTTATTCCAAATCCTGGTAAAATAACATTATATGCGCCGTCTGGTGGTTTGGGGGTGCGTGTTGATTCTGCGGTTTATAGTGGATATACAATCCCACCAACATATGATTCTATGATTGCTAAATTGATTGTTCATGCACAATCAAGAACTGCTTGCATTATGCGTGCAGAACGTGCGCTGGACGAATTTGTGATTGAAGGTATTAAAACCACAATACCATTACAAAAGAAATTGTTAAATAATTCTGATGTTCGCCAACTGAAAACAGATAACCATTGGTTGGAACATTTTTTAACAGAAACAAAATCAGAAGAAAACAAAGAATAAAAAACACCGGCATTTGCCGGTATTTTTTAACAATTTTATTGGTTGCGTTTTTTTCTAAACTCATCCAAAGAAACAACCCTTTTGTCGTCTGTCACGCTGTTACCTTTTTCATCCAATGGTAATTCTATGTCATTATCGGGTGTGTTTGTTGATGGTTGTTTTGGATGGAAAGATAACATGAACTCTGTTGAAGGGTCTTTGAATTCAATCAATGCAGAAAATGGGACTCGTATAAAAAAAGGTCGTCCATCAAATGTTAATTGAACACCAAATTCTTTGTCAGATACATTAAGATTATTATAAGAATATTGTAAAACTATTGTCATAACATCAGGATATCGTATACGCAAGAAATCAGGCAACACAACACCGGGATCGCGTGTTTTGAAAGTAATAAAAAAACCCGCATCATCACCAAGACCGTTAAATTGCGCATACAGCAATGCTTCTTTGACAACTGATTTTAATGCGTCATCAAGTAATTGTTGGTAATCTATCTTATGCATTTTTGTTCTCCGATTTAACTATATTACTTATTACACCATCTTGGCAAGTAACAAATACAGCATCAGGAATGTCTTGAAAGACATTTATGTCTAGACCAGTAGCCCACACTTGTGCTTGGGCTTCGTTTAATTCTTGGAACAGTTTTATACGTGCGTCTTTGTCAAGATGTGCTGCAGCTTCATCTAATAAAATCAAAGGTTTTTTGCCTGTTTTGATATGAATCAGTTTTGCGTGTGCCAATATCAAATCAATTAATATAGATTTTTGTTGACCTGTGCTGGTTATATGTGCTGGCAGATTTAATTTTTTATTAAACACGCCAAAATCTGATTTATGAACCCCATCTATAACCATTTTATCACCAATCAGTTCACGATTTTGTTGCAAATATTCAAAATAATTATTTTCGGTATTTGCCAACGTATTTGATATAATCAATTTTTCAATCATACCATCCACGGATACACCACCATTTTCAAAAAAATAATTTATTTCAGATGCGTATCTAATGCGGCTTGCACCAACAGCAACCGCAGTTGCCGCAATTTGTTTATCCAAAGCATCCAGCCAATTACTGTCTGCACCCACTTTTAATGCGCTGGCCCTTTCTGATAATAATTTATTTAAACGTGTGATTCTTCCAATGTGTGCAGGTTCAAAACTGGCGGTCAACCTGTCAAAGAAAGCACGTCTATCTGATGCAGATTCCATAAAAATCCTGTCTTCTTTTGGGGTTAACCAAACAATGCGTAATTGCTTTGCTAAATCAGACAGTGGTACATTTTCGTTATCTATTTTTGCATGTCTATTTGTTTCCCCTGGATTCAAAAATACGCAAATATCTGTATCATCATGTGTTGTTGCAAAAACGGAAAAACCACCATTTCCATTAAATCGCGACAACATTTGGGTATCAGCCCCGCGTAAACCGCGTTCACCAGATAATAATGAAATTGCTTCAAGTATTGCAGTTTTACCTGCGCCGTTTAATCCGGTAATAATGATGTTTTTATACCCATCAGTCCTGATTCTGGAACATTCATGATTTCTAAAATTGGTAACCGTAACTTGATTTATCATTTTGAAAAATATTTGGAGGCCAGGGTCGGAATCGAACCGGCATAGAAGGATTTGCAGTCCTCTGCATAACCACTCTGCCACCTGGCCTTTGCGCAAGGTTATATTAGGCAAAAAATAAACATATTGCAACATAAAAATATCAAAATATTTCTAAGATGTTTTTCTTGTTAAAAAGTTATAGTCAAAATAATTTTTTTTTGTTATAATCCATCCACAAAGAGAGAGATTTATATATGAAGAAATTGGCTTTGTTTATGGCTGTAATGCCAATATATGCTTTTGCAGAAGAAGATTGTGCAACTATGCGGTATGTCCCAACCAATCAATTGTCTTTACAGGATGTTTTAAATCTTGGGTTATGTCGTAATCCGCAAACCGCAGCGGCATATGCATCTTTGCAATCGTCAAGATATACAAAAAATGCGGCTCATTCTTATTATTTGCCAACAATCAGTGCCAGTGGTCATGCAGAACGTTCGCATACCCAACATGATGATTGGAATTATTCTGGTGCGTTGTCCGCTTCGTATTTGATTTTTGATTTTGGTAAACGTGAATCTGATTTTGCGCAAACTTTGGCAACATATCGTGCTGCAGGTTTTGATTACGATGAAACAATTCAAAATTATGTTTATTCGGTGATTGGTGCGTATTATGCGTTGTTGAATGCGGATGCGGACGTTAAATCTGCCACATCTGCATTAACTGTGGCACAAACCGCAAAAAATACTGCTGATAAAAAATTCAAAGCGGGTGTTGTTGCCAAAGCAGATGTTTACAAAGCGGACACAACTTTGGCCAGTTCACAATTGTCACTGGAACGCGCAAAAAATAATCGTGAAATTGCCAAAGGAACATTATTAAACAAATTATCGTTTCCTGCGAACCAAGAAATAAAAATCAAGGATATGCCAGCCAGTTTTGGTTCCGATGCAGAATTAGAAAACATAGATGAATTGATATCTATTGCACAAAAGAAACGTCCAGATTTGCTAAAGGCAACTGCTAAAACCAGTGCTGCATGGCACAGACGTAATTCAGCATTTTTGAAAAATTTACCATCTATATCTGTTAATGGTACTGCTGGATTAAATGCTGATAGTGTTGGTGGTTTGTTTGAACATATGTCTGGACGTGTGAACGGCAAAATAGGTGTGTCTGTATCAATGCCGTTGTTTGCAGGATTTGCAAATATGTATAATGCTCGTTCAGCAAATGCGGACTATGAAAGTACAAAATATTCAGAACGCAGTATTGTAAATAATGCGATGATGGATGTGTTTACTGCATATCAAAATTATAAAACGGCTAAAACAGTTTTAAATCAATCTGAAACATTGTTGAAATCTGCCACAGAAAGTGAACGTGTCACATCTGGAATGTACAAAGTGGGTCGTGCAACAATGTTGGATTGGCAAACAGCACAATCTGAATTGGTAGATGCACAAAAACAAAATAATTCTGCGAAATATGATTTATTTGTGAAACGTGCAGCGGTTGCGCTGGCTATTGGCGATATAAAATCTGGATTAAAGGATGAATATAATGAAAAATAAAAACATGGAACATAAACCTTCTTTTATAAAAAGATTTTTGTCTTGGATATGGCGAAATAAATGGTGGTTAATAATATTGCTATTGATTGCAGGGGGATTGTGTTGGTGGCTGTGTCCAAGTAAATCTGGTAAAAAGAAAGATTTTGTAACAGTGGATATTGTGCGTGGTGATATTGTTCAAACGGTTACTGCAACCGGTGAAATACAGCCAGTGAATACAGTCAGTGTTGGTTCCCAGGTTTCTGGAACAATTGAAGATATTTTTGTGGATTATAATTCAAAAGTAAAGCAAGGGGATATTTTGTTAACAATAGAACCATCTGTGTTGCAATCTTCTGTTGATGAAGCAAATGCGTCTTTGAAATCTGCGCAATCTCAGTTAAAATATGCACAAAGTGAATATAAACGTAATCAATCTTTGTACAAAGATGGATTTATATCACGTGCAGAAATGGAAAAATCACAAACAACATACGAACAAGCGGAACAAGCAGTCAAAAAAGCGCAGTATTCATATGACAGGGCTGTGACAAATCTTGGTTATGCAACAATTACTTCGCCAGTGGATGGCACAGTTATTTCAAGAAAGGTTGACAAAGGACAAACTGTGGCTGCATCTTTCCAAACACCAGACCTGTTTGAAATTGCAGAAGATTTATCAAAAATGCAAATTGAAACGGCTGTATCCGAAGCAGATATTGGCATGATTACAGAAGGTTTACCTGTGACATTTACCGTTGATGCATATTCTGGTCAAACATTCAAAGGTGATGTTCATCAAATCAGATTGTCCCCAACAACAGTTTCTAATGTGGTTGTTTATACGGTTGTAATAAATGTTGATAATTCTGATTTACGCTTGATGCCTGGTATGACAGCATTTGTGACAATTGTCGTAGCAGAAGCAAAAGATGCATGGAAAACTAAAAACTCTGGTTTGTTAATTCGTTCTTATAAAAATTTGGATGAAAACATTTCAGAAGACATTACGCCAAAGACACATTTGGCCATAGAACGCGATGATAAATTGATTTTTGTCCCGTATACCAAAGGTTTGGTGACACCGACAGAAACACAATTAATTTCTGATAAAATCCAAGACAAAGATAAATTGGTTGTCGGTTTTGTTGGGCAGAAATCAACAAACAAAAGTGAAATGCGCGGTGGTCCTAGAATGTAAGGTATCAATATGAAAAAACAAGAACCACCAATTATTGCATTAAACAAAGTTTGTAAAAGTTTTCCATTGGAAATCGGCGGTGAACAACAAGTTTTATTTGATATCAGTTTTACCATTAAATCAGGTGAATTTGTTGCAATTATGGGACCGTCTGGTTCTGGTAAATCCACATGTATGAATATTATTGGTGCGTTGGATTCTGCAACATCTGGCACTTATGAATTATATGGTAAAGATATAACAACGATGACCGATGATGAATTGGCAACTGTGCGTAACGAATACATCGGTTTTGTTTTTCAGAACTTTAATCTGTTATCTAAACGTAATATTTTGGATAATGTGATGTTGCCTTTGATGTATCGTGGATTGGCTATGGATGAAAGAATCCGCCGTGCGCGAGAGATGTTAAAATTAGTCGGTTTGGATAATTTTGAAACATATCTGCCGACACAATTATCTGGTGGTATGAAACAACGTGTTGCAATTGCACGTGCCTTGGCAGGCAGCCCAAAATTAATCCTGGCAGACGAACCTACGGGTGCTTTGGATTCAAAAATGGGTAATGAAATATTGCATTTTTTCAAAAAATTAAATAAAGATATGGGAATAACGATTATAATGATTACCCATGAATTTGAAATTGCTAGATATGCAGACAGGGTTATCCATATATACGATGGTCGAATTGTGTTTGATGGACCTGTGCCTGCCAGTGAAAGCACATTATTAAAAGCAGAAAAAGGCCGTAAAAAATGACTCTGAACGACATATTAAAAGAATCTTGGTTGTCTATCAGCGGGAATAAATTACGTTCATTCTTGACCGTTCTAGGGATTATTATCGGGGTTATGGCGGTTGTGATAATGGTTGCTGTTGGTGAAACAGTTCAACAATCTATTACAGATCAATTTTCGTCACTTGGAACGAATACAATTGTTATCCGTGCAGGGGCTGCACGTTCTGGTGGGGTCAGAATGGGTAATCGTCAAACCCTGACAATCAGCGATGCGGAACAAATTGGTAAATTACCCGATGTTGTTTCTGTGTCGCCAACACAAATGTCGGGCGCTCAGGTAATTTATGGAAATAAAAACTGGGCGACATCAATGGTTGGTGTTTATCCTGATTATACAACAATTCAGAATATAGAAATTGAATATGGAACCTTTTTTGATCAATCTGCTGTAAAGGGTGCATCAACGTATGCTGTTATTGGACCTGATACAGCCAAGGAATTAAATATGCCAGAAAATCCAGTTGGCGAAGTGATTCGTATTCAAAATATGCCTTTTGTTATTATTGGTGTAATGAAAGCACGTGGGGATTCTGCCATGGGGTCACAAGATGATATGGTAATTATTCCAATTACAACACTGAAAAAAAGGTTACAAGGATCACGTTTCCCAGATTCTGTATCAATGATTGCATTAAAATTGTATCAAGATGCAGATAACGCAGTGGTTACAGACCAAATAACCGCCCTGTTGCGCCAAAGGCATCGTATCAAAGAAAATGATGAAAATGATTTTCAGGTCACAGATATGAAACAGGTCATGGAAACAATGAATACTGTTACGGGATATTTAAAATTATTATTGGTGGCAATTGCAGCGGTATCTTTGTTGGTTGGTTCTATTGGTATTATGAATATGATGTTGGTTTCTGTGGCTGAACGCACACGTGAGATTGGTGTTCGTAAAGCAATTGGTGCGCGTGAACGTGTTATAATAATTCAATTTTTATCAGAGTCCGTTTTGATATCTTTCATCGGGTCTATGTTTGGGTTGGTGTTGGGTGTTGGTTTATCTCAGGGTGTTGGTAGATTTATACTGGATTATAATGTTCCTTTCAGTATTTGGCCTGTGGTTGTTTCTGTAACGGTTGCTGTTGTTGTTGGTTTGGCATCTGGGGTTGCACCTGCAATCAAAGCGGCAAAGTTAAATCCAATAGACAGTTTAAGATACGAATAAAAAAACACCGGTAATTACCGGTGTTTTTTTTTTTTTTTATTTACGCAGACCCAATTTTTTAATCAGTTCATCGTATTTTGTAACATTTTTATTTTTTATATAAGCCAACAATGTTTTGCGATGATTTACCATCTTTAACAAACCACGTTTTGAATGTTCGTCTTTGTGATTTGCTTTCATGTGTGCTTGTAAATTATTGATACGTTCTGTTAAAACAGCAACCTGAGATGCTGCAGAACCACCATTATCACGTTCAGATGTTTTGAACGCAGCGACCAATTCGCTCTTTTTTTCTTTTGTTATGGACATTATATATTCCTTTATTTTACATTGTTCTTTGTGGACAAAGCAAACCGTCATGTACGCGCCCTATTCCAATAAAGTTTTTATCAGAATAAACACGTTTTAAACCGTCTGTTTCATCGGTTTTGATAAATCCACCATTTTTATACAATTTGGTTTCTTCATCATTCAGATTGATTACCGGAATGCCCCCCAGCGCACAATCTGGTGCTATCAAATATTTTTTGATATCCCCGCTATTATTAAACAGATTTTCTAAAAAATCAAGTTTTACAGCATTTTTTATTGAAAAACCATTGGTTAATGTTCTGCGTATGTATGTTGTTGTCGCAACAGTTCCGCAGATTTTTGCTATATCACGGACAATTGAACGCACATATGTCCCACGAGAACAAACAACACGAAAATTGTATTCTATATCATTTTTACCGATGTATTCTAATTCATCTATACGAACATTTCTGGGCTTTATATCAACTTTTGTCCCATTACGAGCCAATTCATACGCCCTGTGTCCATGAACATGTACAGCAGAAAATTGTGGCGGTATTTGTTCTATGTCACCAATAAGTTTTTTTACGGTGTTTTTTATATCTTGTTCGTTTGGCATCAAATCAGATGTTTTTGTGATTTTGCCTGTGATATCCAAAGAATCTGTTTCTGTACCGAATTTTAATCCGAATAAATATTCTTTGATGTTTGGGCAAATGTCTTCAATAAACGGAATCATCTTTGTTGCATTTCCAATCATTACTGGTAAAACACCGCTGGCCATTGGATCCAATGTTCCAATATGTCCGAATTTCTTTTCACCAAACATTGTGGCAACGCGATAACCGGCTGTTCTGCTGAACAGACCACTGTCTTTGTCTAAAATAATTATTCCATCCATATTTATCCGAATAAAGACAACTGATTATTTTTCTTTGGTTCTTCAAGCACGGGTTTTACTGACGATTTTGTTTTTACGGTTTCAATATTTGGCACAGATTCAAGGTTCGCTAAAACTTGTTCTGCGCGTTCAACAACATTTTGTGGCATACCAGCCATTTTTGCAACAGCAATACCATAAGAACGATTCGCAACCCCCGGTATAATTTTATGTAAAAATATTATATCATTATTATGTTCCCGAACATCAATCGTCAAACAAGAAACATTTACCAGATTTTCTGTGTCTACCAAACGGGTCAATTCATGGTAATGTGTTGCAAACAAAGTACGTGGTTTCAATATATTTAAATATTCTAATACTGCCTGGGCAATTGCCATACCGTCAAACGTGGATGTACCACGCCCTATTTCGTCAAAAATAATAAATGATTTTTTTGTGGCACGATTTAATATGTTGGCGGTCTCTACCATTTCAACCATGAAAGTAGATTGACCTGCGGCCAAATTATCTGATGCACCAACACGACTGAATAATTGGTCGCAAATTCCAATTGTGGCGCGAGTTGCTGGAATAAATGACCCCAGATGTGCCAACACAACCAAAATAGCATTCTGACGCAAATATGTTGATTTACCAGCCATATTTGGACCTGTTAATAATGCAATTGGTTTACAATCAAGATTACAATCATTTTTGACAAAATTATTACCGTTTTGTCTTAAAACATACTCTATTACAGGATGCCTGCCGCCAATAATATCAAATTCATTAGATGTTGTAATATTTGGGCGTGTCCAAGAAAATAAATCGGCACATTCTGCCAAAGACAACCATACATCAATATCAGCCATTAAATCTGCCGTATTCATCAAATCATCAGAAATAGATTTTATTTGATTTATTAAATCGCTAATAATTTCTGCTTCTATGGCTGACGCTTTTTCTGAAGCACTGCGAATATCATTATCCAAATCAATCAACCGTGGTGTTGTAAAACGCATATTCCCAGCCATTGTCTGACGATGTATAAATCCAGATTCTGGTGCCATCAAAACATCTGCACGTGAAGATGGAACTTCTATAAAATATCCTAATATGTTGTTGTATTTAATTTTTAGTGTATTTATATTTGTTTCATTAATGTATTGGGCTTGTAATTCTGCGACAGTTTCCATTGCGCCATTTGATAAATTGCGCATATTATCCAATGCAACATTAAAACCAGTTTTAATTACATTTCCATCCCTAAAGAAAGTGGGTAATTCATCGGCCAGCGCACATTTTAATTGTAATGCAAACGAATCATGTGTATTTATATTTTTAAATTTTTCGGATAAAGATGAATCCAGTTTTTGACCAAACACACGCACAGAATCTAATATGTCTAGAAATTCAGATATATTGCGCATATCACGTGGTGTACCACGACCAGACAGCAACCTTGATAATGCGCGATTAACATCCGGAGTACGCGACAGTACCGCGCTGATTTCTGCCATCAAAGAACGATTTAATAACAAATGTCCAATGTGTTCTTGACGTGACAAGATTACGTTTATATCAGCAGGCAAAGTTTGCAAATAAGAACGCAATTTACGCGCACCGAATGCCGTTTTGGTTTTGTCAATAACATCCAGCAAGCAAACACCGCCATCATTTATTGGGGCATCTATTTCAAGTCCTTTCCATGTAGCATAATCAATAATCAATTGTTTGCCAGATTTAAAATCATATGGTGTTCGAAAATTGATGTTTGCACCACGTTGCGTATTGAACAAATATCCTGCCAATAATGTTATTGCAGAAACTTGTTCAGATTTATCTGATTTGATATTTCCACCAAATACACGCATTACAATCAGATTAATATCTGAACGAATATATAATTTTTCATATACGGGTGTAGTTTTGTATATATTCCGCAGATTTTTTATAATTTGATTTTCTGCATCTTGTTCCGGGTAAATAATTTCTGCAGGATTTATACGAACCATGTCATCGATAACAGAATCTGTTGTTCCAATAAACATTTCGCCTGTTGAAATATCACAACCAGCCACATTAAACTTTGTTCCATCGACAGACACAACAGAAACCAAAAAATTGGATTTTTTCGGTGTTAAAAGATTTTCATCAGTTAATGTTCCAGATGTTAAAACACGAACTATTTTGCGTTCAATAAACTTGTGTCCACGCTGTTTGGCTTGTTGTGGTGTTTCCATTTGTTCAACCAAAGCAACTTTATAACCAGATTTTACAAGTCGGCCAAAATAATTATCTGCTGCATGCCAAGGAATCCCACACATTGGGACATTTTCACCAAAACCATCTGTACCACGATGTGTTAAAACTAAACTAAGTGTTTCGCTAACGACTTTTGCATCTTCAAAAAATGCTTCATAAAAATCACCCAGACGAAACATCAACAAAGCATCTGGATTTTCAGATTTCATATCAACATATTGTTGCATTACTGGGGAAAGTTTATTTTTTTCAGCCATATTATTCGCCGGTATTAGATACTTTTAATGTTTCAATTTTTAATTCTGCTTCTTTTAACAATTGTTCACAATATGCCTTTAATTTTATACCCTGTTCATAAGCAGCAACAGAATCAGCCAAAGGCAATTCACCAGATTCCATTTTTTGAACCAATTCTGTTAATTGTTTGTATGCTTCTTCAAAAGAGAGTTTTTCTGCATCCATTATCAATCCTTTGCTTTAACGATGTTAAGATACTGCAAAAAATATATTTTTGCAACAAATAAACTTTTTGATTATAGAAAGAAACCGCCATATTGGCGGTCTATTTAGTTTATTTTGCAGGTGCAATTATAATTGATTTGGTTCTGTCTTCTGGTTTTGATTTAGATTCCAAAATACCTTTGTCACCAATCAATGCAATAATTCTTTCAAATAATTGTGGAACAGCATCACGACTGCGCGCCAGTATGCGCTTGTCTCCATGTGTCATCACCGCAATTTTTACTTTGTTTCCATCATTCAAGAATTCGAACACTTTTTTCATTTTTACGTTAAAATCATTCTCTTCTATCACGGGTGTGACCCAAACTTCACGTAATTCGATTGTTTTTTGTTTTTTGCGTGCTTCATTTGCGCGTTTTTTCTGGTCGTATTTATATTTGCCATAATCCATCATTTTTACCAACACAGGGGTCGCATTTGCGTTTATTTCAACCAAATCTAATCCTTTGTCGTATGCCATGTTCAAAGCATCACTTGTATTCATATTACCAAGATTTTGGCCGTCTTGACTGATTACTTGAACTGTTTTAGCAAATATTTTGTCATTTACACGTGGCCCCATATCGCGGGCTTTGTTGTTATTTGTTATTGGTTTAATTGTAATGCTCCTTTAATAACTACAAATTGATTATTAAATATTTTTATTGGTTTTTCAAGATATTTTGCACATTTTGCAATGCAATCCATACATCGCGCTTTGCACTTGGTTTTAAAATTAAATAATTTGGATGATAAATTGGAACAATAATATAATTGTCTGTATTTATTTCTTTGCCATGTGAAGAAATCAGATTTGTTTGTGCAATTTCAGATGCAGCCAATGTTCCCAACGTAATGATTACGCGTGGTTGAAGCATTTCTATCATCTTGCTAATGAAAGGACGAACCAAATCTAATTCTTCACGTGTGGGTGTTCTGCCCCCGGGGGTTCTCCAGAAAACCAAAGGTATAATAGATACATCTTTTCTTGACATTTGTATTGCAGATAACATTTTATCTATCAATTCGCCGGCGGCACCAGATAATATTTTGCCAGATAAATCATCTTCTGAACCGGGAATATCTGTAATAATCAGCAATTTATTTGGGCTTATCGCTATATTAGGTGAAACAAACTGGGTTGCCCCGTTTTTCAAAGGGTGGTTAAATTTGGCAATCATACGAATCAGTGAATCTATATCATTTGGGCGTTCTGCCATAGATTTCACAGTATCCATGGTGATTGGCGCAGATGGTGGCACAATAATTGGTTGTGCATTTAATCGATTCGTTATTCCTGTCAAAGATTGATGTGATGTGGTTTCTTTTATATCGCAGTTTGTCAGCATTTCTGCCAGTTCCCACTGAACTCCGGCCATGTTTAAATCCCATAAAGCATTATTTCCCATGTTTTATCCTTGATTTTGTATGCTTTTTAGTATACAATATAACCTGAGCAACAAAAACTCAAGGGGGTATTTTCATGAAAATAATGAATTTTGCTTTGTTGGCTGGTGTTGCTGGGTTGTTGGCCGCTTGTAGCGGTTGCAATGTGGTTGAACCAGCTGATTTAAATAACCAACGTGTATTCTTTGCTTTTAATTCAGCAGAAATTTCTGAAGAAGCAAACGATAATTTGTTGGGACAATCTTTGTATATGAAGAATCACGAAGACACAAAAATCCAAATTGCTGGTAATTGTGACGAACGCGGTTCTACAGAATACAACTTGGCTTTGGGCGCCCGTCGCGCAAACGCAGCAAAGAAAGTTTTGGTTGAAGATGGTATAGATCCACGTCGTATCTCTACTATCTCTTATGGTAAAGAACGTCCATTGGTTCTTGGCACTGGCGAAGAAGTATGGAAATTCAACCGTAACGCAACAACAACAGTTAAATAATATTAACATTATGTTGTTATAAAAACACCGGCATTTGCCGGTGTTTTCTGTTTTTTTATTTGGTTAATTTATCTATTAAATCTTCCATTTGAACGCGATTCGCAAAGCATATAATAATTTCGCCTGCCCCGCCCCGTTTTTCGCGCATTTTTATTTTTGCCCCCAGTTTTTTTGATATTTTAGATTCTATTTTTGCAACATATGTGGCATCCAGTGAATTTGTATTAAATAACCTGCTGCTTTTTTTGCGCTCAGATTGTTTTACCTGTTTTTGCGTATCAGCCACAGATAATTTATTATTTATAATATCGTGTGCCAGTTGTTCTGGATTATCAGATACAGCAATTGTACGTGCGTGGGATGCGGATAATTCGCCACTGCGAACCATTTCTTTTACCGATTCTGGCAATGAAGTTATACGCATTAAATTGCGAATATAACTTTCAGATTTTCCAATTAATCTAGATACATCGCTCATGGAATATTCGCACTTTTCCATCAGATTTTGATAACCTTCGGCCTCTTCTATCGGATTTAGATTTTCGCGCTGGACGTTTTCAATCAAAGCAATTTCCATAGCGTTTTGATTGGTTAATGTTTTCACTAGTGCCGGTATTTCGCTTAATCCTGCCATTTTAGCGGCACGATAACGCCGTTCCCCAGCAACAATTTCGTATAAATATGGTTTGTTTTGAACTGTTCGCAGTATAATAGGAACCAAAACGCCCTTTTCCCGGATTGATTCAGATAATTCCCGTAATTCATGTTCGTTAAACTGTTTTCGTGGTTGATCTGGGTTTGGGCTTATTTGAATCAAAGGAATTGGTTTAACCACTACCCTTTCAAGGCCTGTTAAAACAGAAATATCCGGTATTTGTCCCATTTCTTGATTTAATTCAGCCAAACCTTTGCCTAAGAATCTAGATGTCATTTTGTTTCCTTTTGTTCAAGTGCATTAATAACTTCTGTTGCGACACGTAAATACGCTTGCGCCCCAGATGATTTGAAATCATAAAATAATGCCGGTTTTCCGTGACTTGGTGCTTCTGAAATGCGAACATTACGTGGAACAACGGTTTTGAAAACTTTGTTTCCAAACGTATTGCGTACATCGTCTTCAACTGCGTGTGTTAACCCCAGTTTTTTATCATACATTGTTAAAACCATCCCTAATATATCTAGGTTTGGGTTCCATTTTTGTTGAATTGCATGAATAGTGGATAATAACTGTTGAACACCCTCTAGCGCAAAAAATTCACATTGCAGCGGTATTATAACAAAATCAGAAGCACTTAAAGCATTTATTGTTAACATACCCAATGCAGGCGGACAATCTATTAAAATATAATCGTAATTATCAGCAATTTGTTCCAACGCATTACGTAACCGATATTCGCGATTATCCAAATCCAACATATCTAATTCTGCGCCAGCCAACGCGGCAGATGCAGGCAATATATGCATGTTTGGAACAGGGGTAGTTAAAATATTTTCGGCTGCAGATGCGGTTCCCATTAACACACCGTATACGCTTTGTTTATGGGATGCGCGAACAAAACCTAATCCTGTACCAGCATTGCCCTGGGGGTCCAAATCTATTAATAAAACCCGCTTTTTTATTGTGGCAAGCGATGCGGCGATATTTATGGCGGTCGTTGTTTTGCCAACGCCACCCTTTTGATTTGCAAACGATATTATTTTTGCCATTTGTTATTTCCTTCTATATAAAACACAGAATATTAAATGGCATGCAAATAGTCAATATAAATATTAAATTAAGTAAAATCAAAAAGATATTTGTTATTTCATGTGAAATAAATCATTTATTTTATGGGTTTTATATATAAAATATAACCATCCCCGGTTTTAGATGGGTAAAGTTCATAATCAAATTTATATTTTGTTTTTGCTGTCATAATTTCAGATTCAATTTCCCGGCCTTTTAGCAAAAAAAGCCGGCGTTTTGTTTTTGCTGTATAATCCAATATTTTTATTAATGGGGCAAATGCACGTGCAGTAAATATAAAATCCCCGGCATTTACCGGTGTTTTCGAAAGAATGTTTTCTATTCTGTCATTAACAATGGTCAGATTTGGTAAATCTAATTCTGATTTTAGAACAGATAAAAAATTGGCCTTTTTTCTAATAGATTCAATACATATTACTTTCCAACCTAAAATTGCCAGTACAACACCTGGAAAACCGGCGCCGCTGCCTAAATCGATAATTTTAACATTTTTTGGAATAAAATCGGCTAATTGGGCGCTGTCTTGGATATGTCGTTTTTGAATGTCAGACAAAGTACTGGGGGCAACAAGATTCATTCTTGTCGACCAATCTTTTAAAAGTTTTTCGTATTTAATAAATTTTTCTTTATTATTCATAAGATTTATTTTAACATATTTTACCATGAAAGAAACGAAAACTTTTTGGAAAATTATATTCGGGGTTTGTATTACCGTATGTTTATATTGTTTAACAACAATGTTGATTAACAATAGTCAAAGTAAACATTCACAGCGCGTTGATGGTGTGACAGATACTGATTATGGTTCTTTTTTGGCTGCACAGCACGCATTGTACATAAATGATTTTGATGCGGTGTCTAAAATGATTCAGGGAATTAAATCTGAAGTGGATGCTGTCAAAGATGTCAAACATTATGCAGATTTTTACAACGGTAAAATGCCAGATGATGTTGCGTCTATGAAACAAGATAAAGATTTAGCCAAACGATTGATGTACGATGCGCATTTAATTCAAAATGATGATTGGAAAAGTATATATCAACGTCATAGCAAGGATAATTCTATTTTTGCAGCACCATTACGAATATTTTCTGCGGTTCAACAAGGAAAAACCAAAGAAACATTGAATTTTATAGATTCTTTAAAAACAGGAAAATCATGGAAAGCATTTATTCGTGGGCAAATTGCCGTGTTAAATAATGATGTTGACAAAGCAGCACAAGAATTTGCAGATGTGCATCCTGATTTTATGAACATAAATGATTATTTATATTTGATGTCTTTCTACAAAGCAAACGATATGACCGAAGATATGGATATTTTACGTAATGATTTTGTATCAAAACCCGGTGGTATGGTGGTTTTGAATTATAAAAATATACCAGAATGGTCACAATATCAGGGTTATAAAAATAATTTGGTATTCAGTATCATTCAGACGATATCGCATACACAAATAATGATTTTTACAGATTTGTCTTTGATGATGTTGCGTTTTGCCCAGATTATATCAGACAAGTCAAATATTGATGCGGTGAATTATTATTTAGGACAATATTATTTTTACAATTCTGGTGATTATCATGCGGCATTTGACAAGATACAAAAAAATAACCCTTTGTATTTGTTTGGTCAGATGAAAATTGCAGAAAAGACCGGTAATTTTGAAGAAATCAGAAAGATAGCATACAAAAATCCTTTGTTTGTTTCTGCTGTGAATGATGTTGTTATATCTGATATAAAAAATGGCAAGAAACATTCTGCGTTACGTTTAATAAATCGTGCGTTAAAACACAAAGATTTAAACGAATCAGGGCGTGTGTATTTCCTTAAACAGCGCGCAAATGTTTATTTGATGTTTAATCAACCAGACAAAGCGCAACAAGATTTAAAAGCCGCTCAAGAAATAGACGATAGATTATTACCAGATGTTTTGTTATTACAGGCGCGTATTTGGACACAACAAAATCGTAATCTGGATGATGCATATGACTATGTGATGTCTCTGGTCAAGAGAAACACTTCGGATGTTGTTGCTTGGGATGCTTTGGGTGTCATTGTTGAAAAACGCGAAGGTATCAACGCTGCATTAGAATTGATGGAACGTGTTGGCGAAATATCTGTCACTACATCATCTTTGTTTGAACACTTGGGTGATATGTACATCAAAAAGGGCGATACAGAAAAAGCAAAAAAATCATATTTGCGCGCAATTGATTTGTCTGATGATGGTTTGGTTATTGTGCCAGTTGTTCAGAAAAAAATAAGGAAATTAAAATGAAAGTTGGGATTTTCGGTGCTGGTGCATGGGGTACAGCATTGTCATTTGCATGCGCAAAATCTGGTAATGAAGTTATACATTGGGGATTTGGTGGTATTTTTGATGGTTTGCCAGATTTAAAACCAATGAATACTATAACCAGAACATCAAATATAGATGATTTATCAAATTGCGAATATTGGTTAATTGTTACGCCAGCGGCATTTTTTCGTGAAACGGTTCGTAAAATGCGCAATATATACCAAAATCAACCAATTTTAATTTGTACCAAAGGTATGGAAAGCGATACTGGTATGTTTATGTCTGAAATCTTGGAACAAGAATTACCAGAATGTCAGAATGTTGGTGTTTTATCTGGACCACAGTTTGCGAGAGAGGTTGCGACAGGCATTCCAACGGGTTCGACATTGGCGGGAAATGAAACGGTCAGGGCAGGGGGGCATGTGGCGCTTTCTGAATTATATTTGCAAGATACAGATGACGTTATTGGTGCGCAGATATGCGGTGTTGGTAAAAATGCGGAATCTTTGATATCTGGTTATTTGACGGTTAAATCATCAGGTGAAAATGAACGTGCATTGATTTTTACGCGTGCGTGGGATGAAATTGTTGATATAGCGGTTGAAATGGGTGCAAATTGTGGAACTTTTCATGGCCTTTGTGGGGTGGGGGATTTGTTTTTATCTGCTACATCAACAACCAGCAGAAATTTTTCAGCCGGTCTTGCAATTGCAAAAGGTGAAGAATATACCGGTACAGTTGAGGGAATATTTGCATTGCGTGGTTTAATAAATCGTGCAGAAAAACTGGGTATACAAACCCCAGTTTTGTGTAAAATGAAAGAAAAAATGGGTTTATGAATCCCTATTTATTTTGGGCTTTTTTGTTGCAAATGTATAAATATGATATATAATCTCTAACCGAAAGTGCAGGGGATGGAATTATTCTTTCTTGTATTTGGATAAAGAATACAAAAACGAATGATTTATCTCCGCATTATTTAAAAACAAACTAATAATTTAGGAGATAAAAATATGTTTGGTTTATTTAACAAAGGTGAAAAACACGTTTTAAATAACCCTGTTTCTGTTGAATTCCAGTATGGTGATGAAACAGTAGTATTAGAAACAGGACGTTTCGCAAAACAGGCCACTGGTTCTGTTATGGCAACTATGGGGGGCACTATGGTTCTGGCAACCGTATGTGCTGAAAAGACGGCTGTTGAAGGGCAAGATTTCTTTCCTTTGACCGTTGATTATCAAGAAAAATATGCATCATCTGGTCGTATTCCAGGTTCTCGTGACAGACGTGAAGGCAAACCAAATGTTAGTGAAACTTTGATTGCGCGTCTTATTGACCGACCAATTCGTCCTTTGTTTCCCGAAACATTCAAGAACAAAGTTCAAATCATCGCCCAGGTGTTTTCTTATGACAAGAAAAATCAACCTGATATTTTGGCTATGATTGCGTCCAGTGCTGCATTGGCTTTGTCTGGTGTCCCATTTGCTGGTCCAATTGGTGCAGCGCGTGTTGGGTACAAAGACGGTCAATATTTATTAAACCCATCAAAGAAAGAAGTTGAAGGTTCACAAATGGATTTGGTTGTTGCTGCAACCAAAGACGGTGTATTGATGGTGGAATCTGAAATTGGTGAATTGGACGAAAAAACAACATTGGGTGCTGTAAAATTTGGTTTTGATGCACAACAAGTTGTTATAAATGCAATTAACGAATTCAAAGAAAAAGCCGGTAAAGAACCATGGGCAATTCCCGAAAAGACAGAAGAATATATTGCCATGGAACAAGATTTTGAACAATATGCTGGTGATATTGAAAATGCATTATTAATCAAAGAAAAATTGGTGCGTTTGGATACTTTGGCACAAATACATGCAACGGCAAAAACACGTATTCCAGAATTGTTCCCAGATACAACAACCGCAACATCTACTTTGGAATCATGGGCAGATGAAATTGTTGAAAATATAACTGCGCGTATCATGCGTGGAAATATTTTGGCTGGTAAACCACGTATTGATGGTCGTGATACTAAAACGGTTCGTCCAATTGAAATTGAATTGGGTGTTTTGCCACGCGCACATGGGTCTGCGTTGTTTACACGTGGCGAAACCCAGGCATTGGTATCTTTGACTTTGGGTGGTGGCAAAGATGCATTACCAATAGAATCTTTGGATGGTGATGATGAACGTGATTTCATTTTAAACTATAATTTCCCAGGATATTCAGTTGGCGAAGCCAAAGGATTGAAATCCCCTGGTCGTCGTGAATTGGGGCATGGTAATTTGGCATGGCGCGCAGTTCACCCGATGGTGCCATCACGTGAACAGTTTGATTATGTAATTCGCGTATGCAGTGACATTTTGGAATCAAATGGGTCTTCATCTATGGCGACAACATGCGGTGCAACGTTGGCTATGATGGATGGTGGGGTTCCAATGAAAAGACCTGTTGCAGGTATCGCTATGGGTTTGATTAAAGAAGGGGATGATTACGCGATTCTGACCGACATTTTAGGTGACGAAGACCATTTAGGTGATATGGATTTCAAAGTGACTGGTACAGATAAAGGTATCACTGCTTTGCAGATGGATATTAAAATCACATCCATTACATTTGAAATCATGGAACATGCACTGGCTCAGGCAAAGGATGGTCGTATGCATATTTTGGGCAAAATTGAAAAAGCAATCAAAGCACCACGTAAGCATGTTTCTGAATTTGCACCTCAGATGTACACTATGCAAATCAATTCAGACAAAGTGCGTGATGTTATCGGCAAAGGTGGTGTTGTTATTCAGGCATTAACCCGTGAAACAAACACGCAAATTGAACTGGAAGATAGTGGCAGTGTTAAAATCTTGGCATCCAGTCAAGAAGAAGCAAATGAAGCAATGAATCGTATCAAAGAAATCGTTGCTGAACCAGAAGTAGGTGAAATCTACAAAGGTGAAGTGACTGGTATCAAAGATTTTGGTTTGTTCGTCAAGATTTTAAAGAACTTTGAATCGATGGTTCATATTTCTGAAATCACAGGTGAACGTTTGGATAAAATCGAAGATGCCAAGATAAAAGTTGGCGATACTGTTTATGTAAGATACCAGGGTATGGATAAACGTGGAAAAACGCGTATGTCTATGGTCGGTATAGATCAAAAAACAGGCAAAGAAAAATAAAAACATTGGGCGGATTTTCCGCCCATTTAAGATTTTAACCAAAAGGTTTAAAAATGGATATGGAAACATTAATGGCACAGGCACAATCATTACAGACGAAAATATCAGCGGCCCAAGATTCTTTGGCAACTATGCACGTCAAAGGAATTGCAGAAAATGGCATGGTTGTTGTGGATATGACTGGCAGATATGACGTTGTTTCTGTGAAAATTGATGAATCTGCATTGTCTGATGGTGTTCAAAAGTTGTCTGAAATGGTGGCAACAGCATATCAAGATGCAAAAAACAAAGCAGACGTTTTAATAGACAAAACAATGTCTGCGATAACTGGTAGCATGTCAGAATAATAAAAAAAACTGGACAAGATACAAAAAACAGGTTATCATGAACCTACTTTGCATGGGTGTTTAGCTCAGTTGGCTAGAGCATCTGCTTTACACGCAGAGGGTCAGGGGTTCGAGTCCCTTAACACCCACCAGAAATTAAAATCGGTATTTGCCGGTTTTTTATTTATATTTTAGTTTTTTTATGAATGTTTTTGTGATATAATGTCCCTTGAATACAGAAAGGGGATTTCATATGAAAATACAATTTTTCGTAGTTTTTGCTTTGTTTGCAGGTGTTTTGTATGGTGCAAACGCTGCTGTGAACGTAAAAAATGACACCCAGGCGGCATATGCTGCTGAAATGGCAGAGGCAAACTCTATCACAGAAGATGAAGCAAGGGTCATAGCAATCTTGGAAAAAGATATTCGTTTGTTAGACGCCGAAATTAAAAAATGCGAAAGCAGTAAAAAAGGTTGGACCGCTGCAACTGTGATTGGCAGTACAGGTGTTGTTGCTACAGGTATCGCAGCGATTGTTCAAGGTGTTCAAATCAGTAACAAGAAAGATGAATTAAAGAAAGTTAAGGCCGATACAAAAGAATTGAAAGAACAAAATGCGGCTTTGTCTGGAACCGGGACAAAGTAATTTGCCAACAAAGTAGGGGGGCCACATGAAAAAATGTTTTGCAATTGGTTTGATAATGGCGCTGGTGCCGGGTATGTGTCCTGCGGTTTATACTCGTATTTCAGATTTAACTGCCGAAAAACTGGCCAAGATGAAAAAACTGGAAAAATGTCAAGGAACAACCAAAGGTCTAAAAATTGCAGGTCTGTCTACTTTGGGATTAACGGCTGTTGGTGTAGCGGGTAATATTGCCGAAGCGGTCGTATTAAATGAATACAAAGACAAAGTTAAAAAAGAACAAAAAGAATATCAAACCCAGGCAGATTTGAATAAATCGCTGTGGGCGCAGCGCAATGCGGAATTGGCAAAAACACAATCTAAACAACCTGAACAGAAAAATCCGGCTGCATCAGAAAAATGTAACAAAATTGTGCAAGAATTCAGACAAACAATATTTGATAATACTGCCGACCATTGTTTTGGCGAATATAAACCGTCAGGTATTTCTTATCAAGAATTATTAAGTTTTGTTGAAGAATCAAGAAATAAATTAAAAGGACAAGGTTATTTGGTCACAGATGAATATTTTCCTTTGACTCAAAGACGTGAATTAACTTGGTTTGACGATGGTGTTGAATATCGTGCTAATTTCTTGTTTTCAGATATAAAATGTTCAGATGGTTTATTTATGAACAGGGAACAAAACAAATGTCAAAAAGAAAAGCCGGCAGATGGTGAAACGGTCAAAAAAGACCAAGAAGTAATACGACCTGTTGTAATTCACCGGTTTGAACGCGACATTGTTACCCAACAGGGGGCAATGGAAAAAATCCGTGACTATGACAAACAAATGGAAGATATCACATTAACGTATTGTGATTCGCCATCAAAATCATCTACGTCAAACGATAATTATAACGATACGCTATTATGTCATGGTACAGACAAAGATTATATATTCAGATTTGGTCGCATTGATGAACAAGCGGCAATTAAATTAGATAAGCCATCTATTTTGAAATTTGATGCGCCAAAGGTTGGGGAGAATTTGAAATTACCTTCATTGACAGAAGAACCAGATGTCATAGGTGACGAAATTAAACGTATTCAAGAAAAAGAAGCAAAAGAGCAAATCAAGAAAGACATAGAAGCCGCAAAACCAAGAAATCAGGTTTTCAACATACATATTTCTGGTGACAGAACTATGTTGGGTGAAGCCGGTATCAAGGGTGTTTATTCAGAAATTCAAGATTATTCCAACGCAAACGATTTATTAATATCACCAACAGAATGTCAGCGTAATGGTAATACACTGACATGTTCTGGACCACGCAATAATAAATATGTTTTTAATGTTGACAATATTGTTAATCCTGGGGTATTAAGACAAAGGGCAGAGGCAGAGAAAGCACAACAACATAAAATGGCAGAAATTAAAAAAGACCTATCAGATTTGCCGTTCTGGCTGTCAAAACAACGGGTCGCGAATTGTGACGAAGCAAAATCTGTTGCTGTGGATAAAATGCAATCTATCACTGGGGCTTCGGCGAATTGTTCATGCACGCTGGTTGGTTCAAATGCAAAGGTTAATTGCAGTAACAGTATGGGGTCTGTCAGTGCAGATATGCCAATCAAGAAATAAAAATAAATATAAACTAAAGGGTTGAACATATGAAAAAATGTTTTGTGATCGGTTTAATAATGGCAATGGTTCCAAATATGGGGGTTTTTGCTGCGCAAAAAACAGTAGATATGTTGATTGCTGAAAAACAGGCCAAAATGAAAAAATTGGAAAAATGCAAGGGAACAACCAAGGGTTTGAAGATTGCAGGTCTGTCAACTTTGGGATTGACGGCTGTTGGTGTGGCAGGTAATATTGCGGAAGCGGTTGTCTTGGACGATTACAAAGGCAAAGTTAAGAAAGAAAAGGAAGAATATACAAAACAATCAAACCTTAAAACTAAATTAGAAGCAGAGGCAAAAGCCAAAGCCGAACAGGCGGCCCAACAAGAAGCACAAAGACAAAAATTTGCCGCTATATGTGGCGGTTTATCTGGGACAGTTCAAAACATTAACAGCAAAGATTGGTGTGTAAGAACAGTTACAGAATCAGTCGTTTCAGATAAAATTGCCGACACGATAAAGAGTGTGGATGAATCATGCAAAAATGTGCAATATAATTCGTCTAATGACGATGGTAATTTATATACAGCCAACTGTAAAGACATTGATATGATATTCAATTTCACCAATGTGACATGCAGCAGTGACACCCAAGAATTCAAAGATGGTAAATGCGCAGACAAAGAAAAATCAGAAGAATCTAAAGAAGGGTCTAAAGAAGAAGGCAAAGGCGAAGAAGATAAAAACAAACCTGGCGATAAAGATGGTAAAAACGGCAAAGGTGGCAAAGATGCCCAGCCCA
Organism: Alphaproteobacteria bacterium; assembly: GCA_017427715.1. Taxonomy (GTDB): domain Bacteria; phylum Pseudomonadota; class Alphaproteobacteria; order Rs-D84; family Rs-D84; genus Enterousia. Next base: position 23,257 of record JAFRSF010000009.1, read on the forward strand.
AGCCAAAAACATGTA
>JAFRSF010000003.1 GCA_017427715.1 Alphaproteobacteria bacterium
CATTTGGGGAATTTTTCCATGTGGTCAGTCCCATATGTGGTTTTTCTAAGTTAGCGCGTCCCTTGATAATTTCGGCAGCGGTATGTCCATGTATTGCATAGTGAAATTTGTTCTGTATATTCGCGTAAAAGTTGAAAGCGGTTTCAGAATTCGGGTCATAATCAATACTGCATTCGGCAAAAATATCGGTTATTTGTTGATAAATACGGCGTTCTGATGCCCTGATAGACCGGACACGTTCTAATAATTCATGGAAATAATCAACCCCGAATGGTTTCCCAGCCATTTTTAAGCGTTCATCATCCAGCGCAAAGCCTTTTTGTATGTATTCGTGCAGGACTTTTGTTGCCCAAATACGAAACTGGGTCGCCCGCTTTGAATTAACACGATACCCAACAGATATTATCATATCAAGATTGTAATAAGGTAAATCTTCGTTTACTGCCCCTCTAAAACCACGATTTACGACGGTGGCAAATTTTGCCATAGTCGTGTTTTCCGGCAATTCCGAATCATTATAAATATTTTTTATGTGTTTAAGTATATTCGAATAATCAACATTAAACAATTCCGCTATGGCATGTGCCGTTAACCACAAAGATTCACCATATATCAAACCGTTCAATTTGACCGTGCCATAGTCATCTTTATATAAAAATATTTCGCCATTTATCGGTTTTAATTCTGTTGTCATATACAATCCTTTGATAACAACAATATGGCATAAGTTTGTGGATAATACAATAAAAATCCTGGACCAGCTCAATTTATAAAATCTGCGGAATGGTTTTTTGTGGTAAATGGGATACAGGTTGGTTTAGATATAAACGCATACAGTATTTTTGTATGTGTGGTTCTACACATTCTCTACACGAAGAAAAAATTGACATATCAAAAAAACGCTGTATACGGCAGAAAACTCGGTTATGCGGTTTTAGTGTTCGATATATCATAATCCTTTGGTCAGGGGTCCGAATCCCTTCGCCGCTACCACGAATTTTTCAAAAAACACCGGTAAATTCCGGTGTTTTTTAATGAAAAATCCAGTGCCGCGGCGTAGTGAACAAAGTGAACGCAGACGGGCAAAATCGATAAAATCCGGCAAAATCTCTACACATATGCTACACAAAAGTTTACACGATAAGATTTTTACGATTTGTTATCAGCCATTTAATCAACAGTTTTTTATCTGATTCTGATATACGTTTTGGGTCAAAGGCATAAAAGAAATGATTTAAAATATGTCGTTGAATAAAAATTATTTTATCGTTGTAATTATCAAATTTGTGTTCTTGGAATATTTGCATTTTATAATCTAGCATCTTGATTCTTGAGAGAACTTTTTTGTGTGGCAATTTTTGAGTATCCAATGAATCTTGTCGTCGTACATAATGATAACATGTATCGTCTATAGTTGTAATTTTATTAGTATTTAAAACAAGATTTGATAAAAATACCGCATCTTGACCTGTGATAACATCTTCTGGGTATAAAATATTATTTTCTAATAAAAACTTTTTGTTATACATTGCGGAAGTATGTTCGGAATCAAAACACAAAAAATTTCTTTTTACGAGTTCATGTGTTTTCCAGTATTTATCACCAATTTTAAATCTTGCTTTGGCTACGTCAGATTTATTTTTTGTGATATTTTTGTATAATTTTTCAATAAAATCATTATCAATATAATCATCTGGGTCTAAAAAACATACGTATTTTCCGTGGGATTTTTTTAATCCATAATTTCTTGCATAACTTACACCATGATTTTTGTTAAGTTTATATAAACATATACGTTTATCAGATTTCATAAAATCACGAATTTTTCTAACGGTGTCATCTGTTGATTTGTCGTCTACGCAAATTATTTCAATATCTTTCATTGTTTGATTGCGTAAAGAATCAAACATATTGTCCATATAAGGCGCAACATTATAACATGGTAATATAACAGAAACTTTGGATGTATTCATATATCGTCCTTTTAAACCGATTTTTATTATATCATATTTCATGTTTTTGTGATATATTATCTTTCGATATCAAAGGGTTAAATATGCACATTGGTAAAAAAATTATTGTTATGGGTGGGTCTTGTTCCGGTAAGTCAACACTGGCTGAAAAATTAGGAAACAAATTTAATTTTCCTGTTTTGTATTTGGATTTATACGATCCATATGCAGTGCCAGAAGGTAAAGAACGCGACACAAGAAAGCAAAAAATAAATCAGATTATTAAACGAACTGTTGCCAAGGATGCATGGATAATTGAAGGTATCTATGAATGGTATGCATTTGATGAACGGTTGAATAATGCAGATACACTGATTTTATTATTATTGCCTGCATATAAAAGGATTTGGTGTTATTTGCAAACATGTATTACAAAAACAAAAAGACATGGACGTTTTGGTTTTTCTGCTAAGAATTTCAGATGGAATCATGTTTGGTATATGTTAAGAAAACATGATGCGCCATACGATTTAATTAACCAAGCAATCAAAAAATATCCGAAATTACAGGTTGTTAAATTAAAATCTTATAAAGAAGCAAATAAATTTTTAGAATCTGTAAAAATAAAAGATAGCGTCAGGTAGTTTTTAAGATTATCGGCCCAGCGGACTGACCAAAAATATAGTTATTGAATATTTTGAGATATAACTAGAACAAAGATGGGCAAAATGCTATGTTTTTTACGCATATGTTTATATGATAAACCGACCACCCATTTGGGTGGTTTATTATTTTACAATTTTGATGTATCAAATACGTATTTTCGTACTTTTACACCGTTTATTATATTTATTGAATCCAGTTTTCCACCCATTTTTTCTGATGTACGCCATGCTGGAACATTATCATCATAGTTGAATGTCAGCACTCGTTTGATGCCCATTTCTTTTGCTTTTTTTAATGTTTTAAACTTTATAATGTTTCCATATCCACGTCCGCGGTATTCTGGCAGGATGTGCGCACCAATATGGCCACCATTTTTCTCTAATTTTGCGTTCAAATAATGCCTTAAATTGCTAACCCCGACAGGTATGCCGTCTACGTACATCACAAATGTCGTTCCTGGGACATAACCCTCTCGTAGATTTTTACCTTTGGATGCATCGATTTCTTTTCGGACCCAGTTCGCAAACTCTTCCCGGGACAAACCATGCGCCCGATTGAGTTTGCCGTTTTCTGATGCAGGCAGTTTCTGAAAAAAATCATATAAAGTATCAGCATCTGATAACTGCAATGGTTTTAATTCTATTTGCATATTTCAATCCTTTTTAAGCCATAACCTATTGTATCATGGTTTCTGCCGTTATTGAATAAAAAAACGTTCAGGGGTTTCCCGAACGTCTTTTGTTTGTTAAGGCATCAAACGTGAAGGGCCACGGAATAGGAATGTTGATTCCCTGATTGTTGGCAATTCCAATAATTGCTTTATAAATCGTGCGCCACCAAAGCCCCAACCACCATGTGGTGGCATGCCGTACCGAAAACAATCCAGATACCATTGTAGGCCTTCTTGATGTAATCCTTTGCCACGCAACTGTTCGCACAGTTTAGCATAGGATTCTTCGCGTTGTGCGCAGGTCACGATTTCAACACCTTTGTAAAGCAAGTCAGCAGATACTGATATTGGCGCGCCATGTTTGTCCAGTGCTTTTTTATGATAGAACGGTCTGGATTCCCATGGCCATTCGGTTACGAATACGAAATCAGAGCCATATTTTTCTTTGACATAATCACCAAGCGCTTTTTCTTCGGCGGTTGTGATATCTGGTTGTTCGGATGCACAGCACATTTCACGCAAGATTTCTTTCGCTTCTGCCATTGTGATGCGCGGTATCGGCTTTTTTAACTGGAATTCAGTGATACCGAAATACTTTTCGATTTCTTTGCCACATGTCTTTTTAATGGATGTCAGCATATATGAAATCGCACTTTCCAGTTCGTGCATTACTTCATCAAAACTTTCAATGTATGCCATTTCACCATCGAAAGATGTGAATTCTGTCGCATGGCGTGTAGTAAAAGATTTATCTGCACGAAATGCTGGTGCAACCTCAAACACGCGTTCCAGGCCACTCGCAATCGCCATTTGTTTAAATAATTGTGGCGATTGTGCCAGATACGCAGTTTGGCCAAAGTATTCCATTTTGAATAATTCTGCTTTGGATTCAGATGGTGTCGCCATAATTTTTGGTGTTTGGATTTCTATGAAACCGTGTTTAGAAAGGTATTCATGATATCCGGCTGTCATCGCAGATATTGCTCGCATTATCGTTGCGCCACGTGGTGATCGCAGCGACAAAAATCGCCAATCTTGTGATTTTTCCGGAGTTACTTCGATACTTCCTTTTTGTGTGACAGGTATCGGTGTTGGTTCTGCCAAAGACATGATTTCAATTTCTATAACATGAATCTCAAAACCGGACTCTGTGCTTTTTGTTTCCACAACTTTACCCGTCACAGATATAACAGATTCTGTTGTGATTTGTTTTACTAAATCAAAGGTCGCCGATCCCTTTTCAATAACACATTGAATCGTTCCGGTTATCTCACGCAGGACAATAAATGCAATACTTGACTGTTCGCGTATTGTTTGCGCGTGACCTTTGACTGTTATAGTTTCGCCAATTTTTTGTGGAATTTCGGCGATATGCGTTCTTATCATCGACATTTTAACCTCCTTTGTGTTTTGTTATTACTGTTTATAATAAGAACACAAGGACGTAAAATATCATGCATATCATTTTTCAGATTACATGACACAACGTGGTGCCACCTTGTTTTGCAAGCACTGTCGCCAATGCTGCCTTTTCAACTCTCGCTGGGTTCGCCATACCATCAAAGAGTCCTTTGCTGTAACGGGCAACCCCGGGAAGTTCTAGTAAGTGCAAATCTCTTTGCAACCGTTCTTCTTCCGCCTCCCCATTGTTAGTGGATTATCGGCTTTCACTTGCCATTATAGACCAAAAATTGTCGTTTTCAAGTGGTTTGGATAAAAAATATAAAAAACACCGCCTATGGACGGTGTTTGTTCTATTTCAACCCCAAGGCAATCTTAGCGCGATTCAGGGTTTCTGATGCGACCACGCGTGCTTTTTCTGCACCGTCATCAAGAATCTTGTTTAATACATCCGGATTCTTGAATTTTTCATAATTTGTTTGAATATGTTCAATCAAATTACAAACTGCATCAGCAACCTCTCGCTTGAAGTCGCCATATCCGTGGCCTGCAAATCGTTTTTCTATATCAGAAATACTTTCGCCAGTTGTTGCCGATAGTATGCTAATTAAGTTTGATATACCGGGTTTGTTTTCTTCATCAAAGCGTACAATCGCATCGCTGTCTGTAACCGCAGACATTATCTTTTTGCGAACAAGTTTCAAATCATCCATCAAAAAGATTGTTCCTGGGTTTGGTCCATCAGATTTATTCATCTTTTCAGTCGGATTTTGCAGGTTTAGAATCTTGTTCCCAACTGGGGCAATATAGACGTCAGGTTCGTTGAATGTGTCACCATAGCGATTATTAAAACGCCCCGCCAAATCGCGTGTTAATTCCACATGCTGTTGCTGGTCCAGACCAACCGGAACCATATCTGTGTTATACAACAAGATATCGGCAGACATCAATGGCGGATACACAAACAGCCCGGTATCAATACCATTTTTACCAGCGGATTGAGATTTTAGTTTAAATTGTGTCATGCGTGATAATTCACCCATATGCGTTTGGAATGTCATTATAAAGCCCATAATACCATGTTCCAAAACATCGCTTTGCCGAAACACAATAGTTTGTTCCGGGTCAATGCCGCACGCCAAATACATGGCGATACAGTTATTGACGGCTTCGTGAAATTCGGCCGGGTCACGTGGGCTGGTTATCGCATGCAGGTCCGCAGCAAAGATGTAACTTTTGTATTGGCTCTGACGGGTCACAAAGTTTTTAATTGCGCCCAAATAATTTCCCAAAGTCAGGTTCCCACTTGGGCGAATCCCGGTCAGCATTACTTTTTCATTTTGATTTTTCATTTTATAATCCTTTTTGTGTTTGTATTGATTGGGTGCGTGTCGGAAATTAATATGACACAAACCATACAATCAACCTGAATTGTTTTGTAATAGATGATTTTAATCAGTGAAAAATATTACAAACACCATCGTTCAGCACTGCTAAACAACGCGGATTTAAAAGTAGCAAAAATCATACTTTCGTTTTTCATTTCTTTTTTATTATAGAATATTTTTCTCAAAAGTCAATAATCCGTCAATTTTTATGCATACTGAATATAATAAAATCTACTGAATATTTTATATACATGTATTATAAGTATAATGTTAAGCCAAAAAGGAAAAATAATGAATTTTATTAATATGTTAAAAACACGTAGGTCAGTATATAAACTGAATAATCAATAACCTATATCTGAAAACAAAGTCATTGAAATAATTAAAGATGTTGTGAAATATGTGCCTGATGCGTTCAATATGAAAAGCCAACGTGTTCTTGTTATTACAGGCAATAAAAACACAGAGTTCTGGAATGGGGTGTATGATATATTGGTTAGTGTGACTAGTGGAAAAATTTCTCGTGATAAAATAGATTCTTTTAAAACAGGTTTTGGAACAATATTGTATTTTTATGATCGTGATGTGGTTGATAATTATAAAAAACAATTTTCTTTGTATGCAGATAATTTTGATATTTGGGCTGTGCAATCAAATGCTATGCTCCAATTCGCAAGACCGCTTTTGCAAACGTTGAAATAGGCGCAAGTTTGCAACATTATAATCCTGTTATTGATGAAATGGTGCGAAAAAAGTTTGATGTGTCAGATAATTGGGTTTTAAATGCACAAATGCCTTTTGGTGGACTTGCAAATAATCCAGAAATAAAGCCAGAAGAAAATGTTATGCAACGGATTAGAATTATAAAATAAAATATTTTAGTTAGCAGTATAATTAAAAAAACATTTGTTATTCATTATAACCAATTATATAATCGTACTTATGATAAAAAATCAGGATATATTGAAAAACTTGTATGCCAATGCGGATACCGTATACAGGGATTTTAATTCTAAATTAATTCCGAATATTTCGTCAGATTTATTTATTGGTGTTCGAACACCACAATTGCGAAATATAGCCAAAGATTTGATTAAATCTGGCATATCAAATGATTTTATTGCATGTTTACCACATCATTTTTTTGAGGAAAATCAATTGCATGCGTTTGTTTTGTCTGAGATGGCTGATTTTGATACTGTTATTCGCGAAATAGAGCGTTTCTTGCCATATATAGACAATTGGGCAACTTGCGACCAATTATCACCAAAGGTTTTTAAAAAGAATAAAAATATGTTGTTAAAATATGTTTATAAATGGATTAAATCAAAGCATGTTTATACAGCGCGTTTCGGGATTAAGATGTTGATGCAGTATTTCTTGGATGAAGATTTTGATATTAGGTATGCCGATATGGTGGCTGATATTAAATCAGATGAATATTATGTAAATATGATGCGTGCTTGGTATTTTGCGACTGCATTGGCCAAACAATATAACAGTATTTTACCGTATTTAAAATCCGGGCGAATTGATAATTGGACACGTCTGCATGCAATTCAAAAAAGTATAGAATCATATCGTATATCAGAAAAACATAAACAAGAATTAAGGTTGTTAAAATGAGAATAGATATTGCATTGGTTAACAAAGGTTTATTTGAATCACGTACGCGGGCTGTAAATGCTATTAAAAATGGTGTGGTTTTTTATGGTGAACAAAAAATCATTAAACCAAGTTTTTTTGTTGAAAACCCGGATTTAATTTCTGTGCGTGGTGATGTTATGCCGTTTGTTTCGCGTGGGGGGTTAAAACTGGCACATGCATTGGATGTTTTTAATATTGATATGTTTGGACGCAATATGATTGATATTGGTTCTTCGACTGGCGGTTTTTGTGATGTAGCATTACGTGCTGGTGTTGCACATATTGTTGCGGTTGATACTGGCAGTAATCAAATGCATAAATCTTTGCGTGATAACCCGAAAATAGATTTACATGAACAAACCGATTTCCGCTGTATAGATGATGATTTAGTGAAAGAAGTTGATATCGCGACAATTGATATTTCTTTTATTTCTGTAACAAAAATCATAGATAAATTGACAACTTTGCCAAAAATACGTGATATTGTTTGTTTGATTAAGCCACAATTTGAATGTGGACCAGAAATATCTGCATACTATCGTGGGGTTATTCGTAATTCAGATGTACATAAATCGGTAATTAAAAATGTTATTGATAGTTTTGTTGAACATGGGTTTGTCTGTGTTGGTTTAGTTGTATCACCAATCAAAGGCGGTTCTGGTAATATTGAATATTTGGCACATTTTGTGCGCGGCAAATCAAAAAAAATGATAGATATTGAAACAACGGTTTTTAATGCGTTTAGGGGTTGATTATTTAAAAATCACAGTTTATAATGGAGCAGTTGCCCTAATAGTCTAGTGGTAAAACACGTCCTTGGTAAGGACGAGTCACAAGTCCGATTCTTGTTTAGGGCACCATGGATAGTTTTTTTATATTATATGTCTATATAAGAAGGTTTTATTATGATAAAAGTATTTCCATCTGAAATAGTCGGACAAGATTTTAAGTTGGTGAAATTGGCACCAACAAAAGAAAATTTACAAATTATTTTTGATATAATTACTGAAAATCATGAAGATTTCAGACCTTGGTTGGAATGGGTGGATTTTGTAAAAAAACCAGAAGATGAAAAATGTGTTTTAGAACAAGACCAAAATCCAGAAAAAGCAGAATGGTTTATTCAATTTGATAACAAAATTGTTGGCAGAATAGGTTTTGTTGCTTTGTCGCGTGGTAATAATCGCGGAGAAATTGGTTATTGGTTAGATAAAAACGCAAGTGGACATGGCATAATGACTAAAGCATTTAGTTTAATTGAAAAAAATGCTTTTGAAAATTGGGGATTTAACAGGATTGAATTAAAAATTGACCCAGAAAACATTAAATCTTTGGGGGTTGCAAGACGCATGAATTATAAACAAGAAGGTGTTTTGCGCCAAGAACATTTTATACATGATGTTTATAAAGATTCTATTTTGTTTTCTAAACTTAAATCAGAATATATGGTAGAGTAAGATTAAATCTTGCATTTGTAAGATTTTCAGTATAGAATCTGTCCCGAAGTTTTTTAAATTGAAAAATATATGTTTTTTACAATGTAATGATGCGACTGACAACCGCGGAGCATTGTATAAAACATGAAAAGTAATAAGGCAGGGTGGCACCGCGCGAAAAATCTTAGCGCCCCTGGATATTTAAGATTTGAATTGGTGTCATATTCAGTTTTTTTAAGGCACTGAAACAAAAGGTGTAAAAAAATGATGTCTTTAAAATCAAAGTATAGAACACATACATGTGGTGAATTAACAGAAAAAAATGTTGGTGAAATTGTAACTTTGTCTGGTTGGGTTCATCGTAAACGTGATCATGGTTCTTTGTTATTCGTAGATTTGCGTGATAATTATGGTATCACACAGTGTGTTTTTGATGGAGGTGATGAAAATCTTGAAAAAATTAGACCTGAATCTGTTGTGCAAATTACTGGAACTGTCGTTGCGCGTGATAAAGAAGCAATAAATGATAAAATTCCAACAGGTCGTATTGAAATCAAAGCAGATAAATGGGAAGTTTTAACCAGTGCAGAAGTTTTGCCTTTTCAGGTTTTTGGTGATGAAGAAACAAGTGAAGAATTGCGCTATCAATACAGATTCTTGGATTTGCGCCGTGAAAAATTACATAACAGTATTTTAATGCGTAACAAGATGATAAAATGGTTACGTGATAAAATGTGGGATCTGGGTTTTTCAGAATTTCAAACACCTTTGTTAACTGCGGACAGTCCAGAAGGTGCAAGATGTTTTTTGGTTCCATCACGTTTACATCATGGCAAATTTTATGCGTTGCCACAGGCACCTCAGATGTTCAAACAATTATTACAAGTTTCTGGATTTGATAGATATTTTCAAATTGCGCCATGTTTTCGTGATGAAGATTTGCGTGCTGACAGATTGTTAGAGTTTTATCAATTAGACATTGAAATGTCCTTTGTTGATATTCCAGATATTCAGGCAGTTGGGGAAGCGGTTATTCCAGAACTGGTTCGAACTTTTGCGCTAGATGCAAATGTTTACAAAGATATTCCACATATATCTTTTGATGATGCTATGTTGAAATATGGTTGTGATAAACCAGATTTGCGCAATCCTATTTTAATCAGTGATGTCACAGAAATATTTCGTGGTTCTGATTTTGGTATATTTGCAAACGCAATCGAAAATGGTGCGGTTGTTCGTGCAATACCTGCACCAAATACTGCTGATAAACCACGTTCTTGGTTTGATAAATTGGGTGAATATGCAGTTAAAGAATTGGGATTGGGCGGTTTGGGATATATCGTATTTGCAGATGAAGCCAAAGGCCCAGTTGCAAAAAAATTAGATTCGGACAGGATTGCAAAGTTGCGTGAAATTGCAGGCGACAATTCTTCGTTATTCTTTGTTTGTGATAATGTTGACAATGCAAACAGGGCGGCTGGTAAATTACGCAATAAATTAGGTGCAGATTTGGGCTTGGTAAATGAACGCGATTTTGCATTTTGTTGGGTTGATAATTTCCCATTCTTTGAACCAGACGAAGAACGCGGTGGTGCGCCAAAGTTCACACATAATCCGTTTTCTTATCCGATGGCAACATTGGAAGAGTTAGGCACAAAAGACCCATTTACAATCAAAGCAGCACAATTTGATATGGTATTAAACGGTCTTGAAATATGCAGTGGTGGATTACGTAATTATAATCCAGAAGTAATGAAAAAATGTTTTGATATTGCGGGATATCCAATTGAAGCAGTTGAAAAGAATTTCAGTGCGCTTTATACTGCGTTCAAATATGGTGCGCCACCACACGGCGGTTGTGCATTTGGAATTGACAGATTGGTTTCTGAAATCTTGGGTGATGGTGACAGTGTTCGTGAAACTGTCGCGTTCCCAGCCAATCAGCGCGGACAAGATTTGTTGATGGGTTCGCCGAACGAAGTCAGTGAACAACAATTGCGGGATGTTCATATTCAAATCAGAAAAAAGAATTAATAAAATGCGACACCCACATTTGTGGGTGTCTTTTTACTAAATATTTTCATCTTAATATCTATATTGCATTCTGATAATAACATAGTTCTGTCAACAGGTTAATGTGCTGTGTCATGCTGAGCGAGTGATAACGAGCGTGAGCATCCAGGTCAATTATGTTCTGGCGAAGCCAGTACAAATCAGTAGGCGCAAAGCGCAAGTTTAATAAAACCTGGATTGTCACGCATACTATCGTATGCTCACAATTACACAGCCCGTTGGGTTGTAGGTTTCCCACCATGGGCGGGGTCAAAAAAAGTCAAACATTTCATAAAATATTCTTGTAATAAAATTGATAAATAATATATAATAAAAAACAAAGAAAGGAAACGAAAGTGCTGGAAGCCGCAGAACTCTACACACACACACACACACAC